>CAZXCC010000056.1:0-14292 GCA_964638945.1 uncultured Veillonellaceae bacterium
GTCGCTCTGCACGACATTATTTATGATACGGAAGGGAAACCAGCGGACTATGTTATTACGGATGTCAACCGCAGTTATGAGCGCATTTTGCATTTAGCCAGAAAGGATATCGTTGGTAGGACCGCTACGGAAATCTATTCTTCGGATACAGCTCCGTATCTGAAGGAATATTCTGCCGTGGCCCATTCAGGCAGTCCATACAAGTTTGAAACGTATTATCAACCGATGGAAAAGTACTTTTATATATCTGTTTCCCCTCTGGGGGAAAATAGCTTTGCTACAATTTTTCTTGATATAACGGAACAAAAACATGTGACACTGGAACTTCAACAGGCGCATGTGCAAGTCCAGTCGCAAAATGAGGAACTGCGGGCCGCGAATGAAGAATTGGTTTCACTCTATCAGCAACTCTCGGCATCAGATGAAGAGTTGCGTTTGCAATTCAATGAACTGAAGGAAAGCCAGAGACGCCTGCGGGATCAGGAAGAGCGTTTTCGTCTGGCGCTGGAAGCTTCAAACGATGTTTTATATGACTGGGATATTTTGACGCACAAGGTCCACTGGTCCAATCACTGGGAAGCGCGTCTGGGTTTTTCCCATGACGATGAAGGGGCAACCGATGCACTTTTTGCTGCAGTGGTGCATCCGGAAGACTGTGCTGCAAGGGAGAATGCCCTCAAGGATCATCTCGAAGGAAAAAAACCATTTTATACAGCCGAGTTCCGCTTGCGGGACATACATGGCGATTATTTTTGGGCATTAACGCGCGGCAAGGTATTACGGGATGAAAATGGGACTGCGGTCAGGCTTCTCGGCTCCCTTACAGATATTACAGAGTCCAAGCTGCGACATGAAAAGATCCGTCATATGGCATATCACGATGTTCTGACAGGCTTGCCAAACCGTCTGATGCTCACGGAGAGGCTGGAGTCGGAAATGGCACGCGCTCATAATGGAGAATGTCAGGGCGCATTGCTGTTTTTGGATATCGATAATTTTAAAATGATCAATGATTCTCTGGGACACTCGTTTGGCGATAAAATATTGATTGACGTCGGCCGCCAGATCACTGAAAAAATCTGTTATCCACATTTGGTAGCCCGGTGGGGTGCAGATGAATTTATCGTACTATTATCTGAGATTGCGGACAGAAAAGTGGTGGAAGAGTACGCTTCCGCTTTGCTTCTGGTTTTCAACCAGCCGTATGAAAGAGAAGAACAAAGAGTGTTCTTGACCGCCAGCATCGGGGTCGCAATTTTTCCAACCGACGGAGTAACTGCCGATGAATTGTTGCGTTCTGCAGATATGGCCATGCATGAAGTGAAAAAGTCTGGGAAAAATGCATGGCGGTTTTTTGATGATTCCATGAGAAATGCTGTAGTGCATAAAATGCATTTGGAAACCGACCTGAGGTCTGCAGTACGGAATAAGGAATTTGTTCTTCATTATCAACCCATCATTGCGTTGTCCAACGGAAGCATCGTCGGGTTCGAAGCCTTGCTGCGCTGGAAAAACAAGGAAAGAGGATTGGTTCCGCCGCTTACATTCGTTCCCCTTGCGGAAGAGACCGGACTCATCCTTCCCATCGGCAAATGGGTTTTGCAGGAAGCCTGCAATTTTGGACAATGTTTGCGATTGGCCGGAAAAACTGATTTATTCATTTCAGTGAATATCTCTGTGCGGCAGATGGCGCAGGATGATTTTGTCGATATGGTGATGAATACGTTGGCGGAGTCCGGTTTTCCTTCAGAATGTCTGGAGCTTGAAATAACAGAAACAGTCCTTATCGAAGCGTTTGAGAGCAATATACAAAAATTGGAGCGCTTGCGCGATTTGGGAGTGCGGATTGCGCTGGATGATTTTGGCACGGGTTATTCTTCCCTGACATATTTGAAGCGTCTTCCCATCCACAAGGTGAAAATCGACAAGTCATTTGTGGACGATTTAAACGGTTGGGATGAACGCTCGGCCATTTTTGGCGCAATCATCGATCTGTCGCACGGCATGGGACTGCTCGTAGTCGCAGAAGGCGTAGAGCGGGAAGATCAGCGGAAAGCGCTCATAAAACACAGTTGCGATCAGGTACAGGGATATCTGATAAGCCGCCCGGTTCGCGAATCTGAGGTATGCAAACTGCTTGGAATCTTGAACTGATGGACATTGACACTGCAGCATGTCTTTGATACGATTGAATATGTAGAATGGTAGCAGTTTTTCCAACAAATAGATTTTTTGTATGGCAGGATGGTGGCAAAGTTTTTAAACACTCCGGCCGGAGTGTTTCTTTTTTTGTCATGCCAGGCGGTACGGAATCAATTTGTCGGGAGTACCTGACACAATGTAGGAAAGTAGAAAGGGTGGAATGAAAAATGTCGATTCAATTGGCCATCATTGTCATCTATATCGCGGTGTTGTTTGGAATCAGTTTTTATGCGAAGCGCCTGGCTGCCAACGGGAGTACCAATTTTCTTTTTGCCGGTCGCAAAATGGGGCCGTTTCTTGTGGCTGTAAACGTTGCAGGCCTCGCCATCGGCGCGGCATCGACTATCGGAGTAGCTGAAAATGCCTTTACGACAGGCCTTGCTGCCGGCTGGTACAATGCAGCCTGGTCTGCAGGAGCTGTTGCGATGGGGCTTTTTGCAGCAGCCAAATATCGCAACATGAATTGTACGACAGTACCGGAACTGTTTGAAAGGTACTACGATAAAAAAGGCCGCGTCATAGCGGTATTCGGACTTATTATCATTCAGATGGTCATCACGGCCTTGCAGTATCTCGCGGGTGGAGCGATTCTATCCTCACTGCTGCCGGAATACTTTTCCTTTCAAGCTGGAATGCTTGTCAGTGCAGTTGTATTCATCGGCATCACGCTGATCGGAGGGCTGTGGTCGTCCGGCTTGTCGAATATCGTGAGTGTGGCGCTTATTTATATCGGGGTTCTTGCAGGAACTTATGTATCTGTGGCGCAACAGGGAGGCATAGGCGCAATAGCCGCTAAATTGCCGCCGGGAACAGGCTGGTTTGATCCGATAGGCAGTCTGGGACTAGCAACCATTGTGGGATGGTTTGTTGTCATGATCACGCAGGCGATCACTGCCCAGGGACCTGTTCAGATTGCATGCGGCGCACGGGACGGTTCGGCGGCCCGCAACGGATATCTGTGGGGGGCACTGATTATTTTTCCGATCGGTTTCTTATGTGCATTGATGGGACTGGCGGCCAAAGTGGCATATCCAAACATCAAGGCAACGATGGCTTTGCCTCAGATCATCATGAGCCTGAATCCGGCTCTTTCCGGTACGACTCTCGCCGCTCTTTGGGCGGCTGACGTATCCACTGCCTGCACTTTATTGCTGGGCGCAGGCACATTGTTTTCACAAGACATTTACAAGCGATTTCTCAATCCTCAGGTAAAGGAAGAAAAATACGTTTTGATCAATCGTATTGCGATTCTTGTCATCGGTCTGATAACTTTGTGGCTCGCTTTCAACGCAGTAGGCATTCTGCGGACTTTGCTGATCGGACTCAGTCTGACAACCGCTTTTACCGTGGTGTTTTTGTTTACTATCTTTGCTCCCGGACTATGCAGAAAAAATTCAGCCTTCTACACGACTCTTGTTGGTATGGTGACCTTGGGTGCATGGCAAATTTTTCCTGGGGTACGCGTATTTGCCCATCCGATTTATCTCGAGTGGCTTGTTTGTCTGGGAACATTTTTTCTGGTAGCTTTGATTGATAATGAAAGGATACCGGCACTGTCGTTGGAAATTGAGGCAGAATCGGCATAAACTTTTGGCAGGGAGGATTTGTGGTGGAGTCAAATAGCCTTTCCAGCATCGATGTGGGCAGGGCTGCCCTCAAGATGTGCGTCACGGAAAGTCGGGCCGAAGAGGCGTCAATGCGGCAGACTCTCTTGGAGAATCAGGGGATTCATACGGTGGCGGTTGATTTTGGCGGCGATTTTGTTTCTTCCGTGAAGAAAATTATTGAAAGAGCCGTTGTGGCTGCACAACGGCAGGGATTGGTACCCTCAAACCATGTGGGGGAAGGCGCGGTGGCAGGTGCAGTTCGGGCGGCACTTGGACAAATCTCATCCCAGGCCGTGGGACTGAGTGTGGGTGGAAAGATTGGCATAGCGCGGCATGGAGAGCATTTGTGCGTGGCCATCTATCTTGGAATTGGAGTATTGAATCTCAATGAAGTTGCGGTCGGTCTGGCACATCGATCTTTGCCGGTTTAGCCAAAAAAAGAAAGGGAACGGTCGACCCGTTCCCTTTTGGACTCAATCTGGAAATCTTCGATAAAGACTCTATTGCTGTTTGGTTTTCTTTTTCCCCGGGGATGTTGAAAGCGCCTGCGCTTGCTTTCCCAGTCTGCCAAACCACCAAAATGCCGCGATTCCACCAGCGATCACGGCAAGACTGGTCAACTGGGCTGACTTGAGTCCAAAAGCCAGGGTTCCATAGTCCCCGCGAAGGTATTCGAGAAAAAAGCGGGCGATGGAGTATAATATCGTGTAAAGAGCAAAAACCTGGCCTTTGGCCTGGCGACCATAACGAAAAAGCAGCAGAAGGACAAAAATCACAATGTCGATTTGACCCTCCCATACCTCGGAAGGCCATAGGGGCTGCGTTCCATACGTGGCGTTCGCCAATGTGCCTGGGGGATAAAGCAGGCCGAATGCGCCGCCGGTCGGGTGTCCAAAGGCGTCTCCGTTCAAAAAGTTTGCTATGCGGCCAATCGCCTGTCCCAGGATGACTGCCGGCGCCGCGATGATATCTGCAAATTCCCAGGTATCAATGCCATGCCGCTTGGTATAGAGATAACCTGCGAGAGCCCCCATGATCACGCCACCCTGAATTGCCATCCCACCTTGCCAGACAAAGGGAATTTCCAACAAATGATCCTGGTAATATGCCCAGTCAAAGAAAAAAACGTCCCAGAGCCTTGCGCCGACAATTCCGGCCAAACCGCAATAGAGACCCATGTCCGGTACATGCTCATGCCAGCGTCCATCCTGTCGGGCCAAAAACCAAGCTACGCCAGTGGCGAGAAAAATGCTGAGACATAATATCAGACCGTACATGCGGATGGGAAAATCTCCGATATGAAAAAGATATTGGTGCATGGAGTCCTCCTATTTTTTTACAAAACTTAGCAGCTGCTTTACGACATGTTCGACTTTCTGCCGGTCCGGATGGTTTTGCAGCGATTCGTCGCAAAGGCAGTTGACCGCATTGTTTTCCAAAAGATAGTATCCGATTTTATCGATGGAAGAACGTACGGCCGCAATCTGCACCAAGAGATTGGCACAGGGCTGGTCTTCATCCATCATTCGTTCAATTCCGGCAATATGACCGCGAACATTTTTGAGCCTGGCCAGTACTTCTGTTTTTACCTCAGGATTCGTCATCTGCGCACACCTCTTCCATGCTCCCCCTGTGGGGTGGGGTATATCATATATTATAATAGCGGTATGGGACTTATAGCAAATGGAGGAAAGAATATGGCTGATAAGGTATTCAAATTTGGTTTTGGTAACGAAGTTATTGAACTGGCATTGCCTGAATCGCAGATTATCCATGAAATTGAGGGGCGTCCGGTCCAATCGGTTGCAGATGTGCCAAAGGCTGTGCAGGAAGCTTTGCGAAATCCCATCGGCACGCCGCCGCTGAGGGAATTGGTTCATGCAGGGGAAACAGTTGCTATCATTGTCAGTGACATAACCAGGGCCTGGGTGAAAGCCAACCAGTTTCTCCCGATTTTGCTTGATGAGCTGAATGAGGCGGGAATTCCCGACAACGATATATTTATCGTGATTTCGCTGGGAGCGCATCGCCCCCATACGGAAGAGGAAGATGTCATCGTATGTGGTGCGGCGGTATGCCACAGGGTCAGGATTTATCAGCATGACGCCCGGGACAAAAACGGGCTGGTCTATTGCGGTGAAACAACGCGTGGCGTGAAAGCCTGGCTGAACAAGAGAGTCAAAGAAGCGGACAGGGTGATCCTGACCGGAGGAATCGTATATCATCTGATGGCAGGATTCGGTGCAGGCCGCAAAGCCGTCATGCCGGGGGTAAGCGGATATGAGACGATTCAGGCCAACCACAGGTTCTGTCTGCATCCCGAGGTAGGGGGCGGCATCAATCCGCATTGCATGTCCGGTTGCACAGTCGGCAATGAAATGCATGAAGACCAGATGGAAATCGCCGGCTTTCTGAATCCGGATTTTCTGTTGAATGCGGTGTTTACGCCGGAAGGAAAATTTGCCGGAATTTTTGCCGGACATTGGCAAAAAGCTTGGGAAGCAGGTTGCCATCTGGTAGAGCAGATTTACGGCATTCCGATTTCAGCGAAAGCCGATTTGACCATTGCGTCTGCCGGTGGGTTTCCCAAAGATATTAACCTTTATCAAGGAGCCAAAGCTCTCGATAATGCCTATATGGCGACGAAACCAGGCGGTGTGGCGATTTGTTTTCTTGAATGCCGCGATATCTTTGAACCGGCGGAATTCAGCAACTGGTTCAAGTATCCCGATGTTCTGGCCTTCGAAAAGGCCCTGCGAACGGCGTTTACAGTACCGGGCTTTATTGCTTTCAAGTGTCTTTCGATTGCCAGCAATATCTCCATGATTGTTGTGACAAAACCGGAAAACGCTGAATTTGTTCGCAAAACCGGCATGATTCCTGCAAGTTCGGCAGCAGAAGCGATGCAGATAGCCAGGCAAAAAATAGGCCGCACTGACTTTACCATTACAGTAATGACCCATGCGGCAAATACGGTTCCCATTCTTCAATAGACCACGGGACTATTGGATTATCTCTTTCACAGTGAAGTTCAGGGCGTCACAGGCCACCAAATGGCATGTGGCGCCTTTTAAATCGCCTTCAGGCGCCATATGGGTGCCATTGCCGTGAATGTGTCCGAACACGCAATACTCAACGGAAAATTCAGTGATTAATTCAGTGAAACTATTGCTGTCATCCAACTGGTAAACAGGAGGGTAATGCAGCATCAACAGAATCCTGGTGTGGCCGGCAGCACGCGCGGCGTTTAGCGAAGTGCGAACCCTGATTGCTTCGCGCTGGTAGATCGGTGCATCCTCCGGCAGGAACATCGGGTCGTCGGGGGTAATCCAGCCGCGGCTGCCGCAAATAGCCCAGCCTTCTGAAAAATAAAAGTTGTTGTGCAGGAAAAAAAACGCATCAGGCAATTCCTTCTGCATTTTGCCAATGGTACCCCACCAGTAGTCATGATTGCCCCGCACGATCACTTTGCGTCCGGGAAGGCTTGCAATGGCAGAGAGATCTTTTTTTGCTTCGGGCCATTTCAGAGCCCAGGACGTATCACCGGCAATCAAAACGGTATCATCGGGGCGTACTGAAGCTTGCCAGGCCAGCTTGATTTTTTCCCAGTGATTGATCCAGTCCGGACTGAAACGATCCATGGGTTTCTGGGGGGGATCACCTGATAAGTGCAGGTCGGCTATTGCAAATATTGACATGAAGTGCTCCTCACTATGATTCCATATGTATTTCTCGTTGCGGGGTTCGAAAATCCTGCATTTTTTTGTCCATTCAGCAGGGAAAAAAGTCTTTTGAAATGAATATAATAATGGTAAATCTATCAAGAATTTCTACAAACTGAAAGGAGTGCGCATATATGGCCCTGTGTGAAATTCAGCTGCCGTATGGCAAGGAAGTTTTGAAAGTAGCGGTGCCGGAACAGCAGCTGATTGGTGTATATTCTCCGAAGGACATCCCTCCAGTCGCAGATGTAAGGAAGGAAATTCGGCGAGCATTGGCAGAGCCGATTGGATGCTTACCGCTCACTGAATTGGTGCGAGGTAAAAAAAACATTGTTTTTGTTGCAGACGACAACACCCGACTGACACCAACCGAGAAGATATTGCCGATTCTGATGAATGAATGCAATGCTGCCGGGATTGAAGATAAGAACATGTCGCTGGTTATTGCCCTAGGAACCCACCGTTTTATGACCGAAGAAGAAATATTGGCAAAATACGGAGAGGAAACCGTTCGGCGCATTCGCATCAAAAATCACCCATACCGGGACATCGAAGCCATGGTTGACCTGGGCGTAACGGAAAACGGCGGAAAGATACTAATCAATAAAGACGTCTATGAAGCAGATTTCAAAATTGGTATCGGTAGTATTGTACCACACCATATTCCCGGTTATGCCGGAGGTTCCAAGATTGTCCAACCGGGTGTGTCGGGTGAAGATTCCACTGCGTATACCCATTTGCTTTCCGTGCGGGCTCCGCGTTCCTATCTGGGAGTCTTGGATAATCCGGTTCGGAAAGAGCTTGATCTTATGGCACGCAAAGTTGGACTCAATACGATATTCAATACAGTCTTAAACCGATATGGGGAAGTTGTGGAAGCATTTTTCGGCGATGTTGTGGAAGCTTTCGAGGCAGGTGTAAAAAGAGCTTCACAAGTGTATGAAATCGAAATTCCCGAGGAAGCGGATATCGTACTTTCCAGTTCCCATCCCTGCGACCTGGAATTCTGGCAGGCACATAAAACTTTATATCCTTCGGATTTGGCAGTCAAGGCGGGCGGTATCATTATCATTGCGACTCCCTGCTATGAAGGAATTGCCAAGACGCACTGCGACATATTGGATGTCACCTTGCATTCCTCGGACCAGATTCGCAGCATGGTTTCCGCAAAGCAACTCCATGACGAAGTGGCTGCGGCGCTGGCGATTGCCTGGGCGCAAGTCAGGGAAAGAGAAACAGTATATATCGTTTCAGACGGCATCTGCGACGCGGAAGCAAGAAATCTTGGGTTCAAATATTTTGCTTCCGTACAGGATGCTCTTGATGCGGCATTGGAGGAAAAGGGTGCAAAGGCGAAGGTCACTGTCTTGACCCATGCTCCCGATATGCTGCCAGTGATTCGCAAGTAAGGGGGAGATGCGTTACCAATTGAGGTGTGCCGGGGGTCTGAAACATAAGAGGAGGGAAGGAAAAGCATGAAAAAATGGCTGATTATGGTACTTTGCTTGGCATTGGTTGTTGCATTGGCAGGTTGTGGCGGCGGCGACAAGAAAGAAGCTCCCAAAGCAGATGCACCCAAAGCGAAAGTGCTGCGGGTAGGACATACGCTGACTGATGATTCGCATTATGGCGTTGGTCTGGCAAAGTTTACGGAACTGGTAAAGGCAAAATCCAAAGGTTCACTGGAAATTCAGGTGTTTGGCAATTCCAAACTGGGAAATGAGAGAGATCTGATTGAAGGGGTTTCCTTGGGTACGGTGGAAATGTGCCTGTCCTCGACAGGTCCCCTGCCCAGTTTTTCGAAGAAGTTTATGGTTTTTGACTTGCCTTTCATTGTGCAGGATCGTGAAAAATTTTATCCGATTCTCGATGGAAAAGTGGGTCAGGATATGCTTGATTCCCTAAATTCCAAAGGAATCAAGGGACTGGTTTTTTTTGAAAATGGATTCCGTCATATGACAAACTCAAAACGCCCCATCAATAAGCCGGAAGACATGGCCGGGCTCAAAATGCGGCTGATGGAAAATCCGGTTCATATGGAAACCTTTAAAGTGCTGGGGGCGAATCCCTCTCCGATGCCTTTTGGCGAACTATTTACGGCAATGCAGCAAAAAACTATGGATGGACAGGAAAATCCCCTTCTGATTATCAAGACGAGCAAATTCTACGAAGTGCAAAAATACCTGGCTCTTACAGGTCATTTCTATTCTCCGGCGGTTTTGATGGTCAGCGACAAACTGTATAAGGGCTTGACCCCTGATCAGCAAACCGCTTTGATGGAAGCTGCAAAAGAAGCAAGAACATTTGAACGCAACTTTATCATTGAAAGTGAAAAGAAAATCGTCGATGAGCTGAAAGCGGCCAAAATGGAAGTGACAACACCGGATAAAGCCGTTTTCCAGAAAGCGACGGAATCAGTCTACAAAAAATTTGAATCAGAAATTGGCAAAGATCTGATAGACCAGGTTCGAGGCAGTAAATAAAAGAGACGATACCTGGGTGGCAGGGCAGACTGCTTCTTTCCTGCCACCCTGTCTGTATTTTTCGGGAGGAGGACATGTTTTGTTTCGTTGGGTGAACAATATTGAAGAATATATTCTTATGATTCTGTTTCCATTAATGGTGATCGTCGTATTTGCGGCAACCTGTGTCCGGTATTTGACAGTCATGTCGTTGCCCTGGGCTGAAGAAGTGGCGCGATATTCCATGGTATGGATTGCGTTTATCGGAGCCAGTCTGGGAATCAAACGCAATTCGCATCTCGGGGTGGAAGCGGTGCTGCTGCTGTTGCCAAAGAAAAGCCGTATCTATTTCGATTATCTGCGCTATTGTATTATTATTGTTTTTAATCTATTGATTACCTATTTTATGTTCCAGATTATTCAATCGCAAGTATCCACGGAACAGGTCAGTCCGTCGCTGCGTATTCCGATGTGGTTTGCGTACGGAGCGATTCCGGTAGGATCCGTGCTTATGGCCTGGCGCTGTGTGCAAATGCTTGGTCAAGTTCGGCATGCGGAAGAGGCGTCCCCCATTACTTATGCGGATGAAAAGGGGGGCTGAACTCATGAGTATGGAAGCAATTCTATTCATTACCTTTGTTTTTTTGTTGGTTATCAATATCCCGATTGGGGCGGCTCTGGGGCTTTCCTGCATTGCAGCCCTGGTTTTTGGCGATATGCCAACGCCACCTTTGGTCGTTGCCCAACGAATGTTTACTTCGGTTGACTCCTTTCCGTTCATGGCCATTCCCTTTTTTATGATTGCCGGAGGATTTATGGAAACAGGCGGCATGTCCCGCCGTCTTGTCGAATTTGCCAAGGCACTGGTCGGAACAATTCCCGGCGGTCTTGGAATCATTACCGTTGTGGCTTCCGCATTTTTTGCTGCGCTATCCGGGTCCAATCCTGCAACTGTTGCCGCCATCGGCTCGATCATGATTCCTGCCATGGTCAAAGCCGGATATCCGCTGGATGTTGCCGCAGCGTTGGCGGCTTCCGCAGGGACTCTTGGCGTGATCATTCCACCCAGTATTCCCATGGTCACCTATGGTGTGGTAACAAATACCTCCATTGGCGATTTGTTTGTGGCCGGTTTTGTTCCTGGCCTGATGATTGCCGCAGTGCTTATGGGTCTAATTCTGTGGATGGCAAAGAAGTATGACTTGCGAGGCGGGGAGGCAACTTCCTGGGGGAAAATTCTTTCGACAGGAAAGGATGCACTTTTGGCCCTGTTTATGCCGATTATCATTTTGGGCGGCATCTACGGCGGAATTTTCACACCTACGGAAGCGGCAGCAGTTGCCACGGTGTATTCATTACTGGTGGGTATGTTTGTATTTAAAGAGATTAAAGTATCTGATTTGAAGGAAGTTATATTGAAAGCGGCGGTCAGTTCAGCCGTGGTCCTGTTTGTCATTGCTACCTCATCCTCTTTTTCGTGGCTGTTGACTTCCATGCAGATTCCAGAAAAAGTTGCCGGAGTCATGCTGGAGATTTCCAAAAATCCTACGGTGATTTTATTGATTTTGAACGTGATTTTACTGTTCCTTGGGACTTTTTTGGAGACGCAGGCGATTATACTGCTTGTGACGCCGATTATTTTCCCGTTGGCTATGAATTTAGGTATTGATCCGCTTCTGTTGGGGATTATTATCGTTGTCAATACTTCAATCGGCATGATCACTCCGCCGATGGCAGTAAATCTTTTTGTTGCCTGCAGCATATCGGGGCTTTCGATTGAAAGAATTTCAAAGCGGATTTTACCTTTCCTGTTTGCGGAAATTGCCGCTTTACTTCTCATCACCAATATTCCGGCGATATCATTGACCTTGGTCAAATTCTTCAAGTAAGCATTTGCTATTGGAGGCAACTCTATGCGAAAAATGCTGCATCATATCCACGCTGTACTTTTTGGGATTTTGCTAATCAGCGGTTTTTTGCTGCATTTTTCGTTTTTGCGTAGTACTCTGGCTTCGTACAGGCTGCTTCTGATGAGAACACATGAGTACGCCGGTATCTTGTTTTGTCTGGTTCTCGCTGCTTATTTCCTTCAGCTGTTATTGAAGTACGGATTCAAGTCGAAGGACAGCCGGTTTTTCCTACCGAAGGTTGTCGGTTTATTGGCGCTATCTGTTCTTGCAGCCACCGGTTGGTTTTTGGTGCATAAAATTGAATTTGGAGTCGCAGCGACTGCATATTCTTTTGAAGTGCACCGCTGGCTGGCGTATTTTGCAGTACTTGCAACAATTTGGCATCTTTGGTCGGTGTTAGTGAAAAGCAGTCCTGAGGACTATCCTGCAAACCGTCGTCATTTTTTTGGTTGGGTGTTTGCCGGACTGGGGGGGATCTGGGCGGCGTCCGTTGGTTGGCGGCTTTGGGGAGGAGTACAGGTTCAAAATATCAGGGGATCGGAAAATTGCGATGTGTTTTTTCCGGTTCCCGAGCCGTCTGCGGAGTCTTTGCCGCCAATCGGTGGCGGTATGCGAGGCGTATTCGGTGAATATAGCGCGACGAATTTTTTGCCCTGCCTGAATCAGGAAACCTGGCGATTCACTATTGATGGTTTGGTGAATCGTGAAGTAGTTTTTCGCTGGGAGGAGTTTGTCCGTTTGCCGCGAAAAGTACAGGTCAGTGATTTTCACTGCGTTGAGGGATGGTCGGTATTCAATATAACTTACGAGGGTCTTCTCGTATCTGATCTTTTGCAGATTACAGGAATCAGTCCGAAAGCAAAGTATGTAAAATTTTATTCCGCTGACGGGGAGTTTGCAGATACGCTTAGTATAGAGCAGGCGCATATGAAGGATGTCATGATCGTACTGATGATGGATGGAGTCGCGATTCCTCGCGTTTTGGGAGGGCCTGCCCGACTGATCGTTCCGCAGATGTATGCATACAAAGCAGTAAAATGGGTAACGCGCATTGAAATGATTGACGAACCCTATCTGGGATACTGGGAACGGCATAACTTCGATACAGATGCATGGCTCGGAAGGTATTGATTTCTTATGTCCCCGGAAGTTAACCTTTCTGGTAGACGAAAAAAAGAACCCTATATGACCAGTATGGTCAGGGTTCCTTTTCAAATTAAACCAAAGAAATAGGGTCAAAATACTTACTGAATTTCAAAAACCTTGGTCAAACGAGTCAATTCGAATAAATCCTTGACAAGGCCTTTCAGACCTTTAATGACGACACTGCCTCCATTTTGCAACGCACGTTTTTGGATTGCCACTAAAGTTCCCAATCCGGAACTGTCTATGTAATCAACTTCTCCAAGATCAATCAAAAAAGTCTTGTGGCCCTTTTCAATATACCCAATCAAGCTTTCCCTGATTTGGGCGGCTTCTTCGACATAAATACTGCCGGACAAGCTGACAAGCACATTGCTGTCCGTTACTGTAATTTCCTGAATCACTATTTATCACCCTTTCACAGGCATGCTATTAATTATCTTTAATTCGCGTCAGGTAGTTTATTTCCTCTTATTTGGCACAGCAAAGCATGAAAAAATTTATTTTGACATTCAAAGAGGAGTCTTTGCGTAAAAAAATGTCTGCTTGAGAGTCCTGGTTTATAAAAAAACAGGTAGGAGGGAGAAAAACAATGAAAAAACCCGGAAGGATTTTTATCTCATTTCTTTTAACTTCATTTCTTGCTGTATCGTTGTTGAATACGGGGTGCGGAGGAAAACAGCAAACTGCGACAAATGAATCCGCAAAACCTTCTGCGGCGACAACCTCAGTGTCTTCCGGGCAAAAGATTTCTGTGGCGGAAAAACCTGGTGAGTGGAAGGCGGACGGTGTAATTCAAGATAACGAGTACAGCAAGCATCAGGTTTTTGGTGATTTGGAAATATACAGCAGGGTTGACGGTGATATGGTTCGAATTGCAATGAAGGCGAAAACTGACGGTTATGTCGCATTGGGTTTTGATCCATCGGAAAAAATGAAGGACGCCGATATTGTTCTAGGCGGTATTAAGGATGGCAAGGCGTTTTTATTTGACATGTACAGTACCGGAGTCACCGGGCCGCATCCTCCTGATGAACAGCAGGGAGGAAGAAATGATATTTTGATCTTCGGCGCCAGTAAAAGAGACGGGATGACAGTTGTCGAATTTGAGAGGAAATTGGTCACTGGAGACCCGAAAGACAAGCCAATCAAAATTGGTGAAAATAAAATCATCTGGGCGATAGGTGATTCCCCGGAAATTGCAGGAAAACATGTGAAACGTGGGAGCGGAGTGCTAAATATATAG
>CAZXCC010000057.1:0-14243 GCA_964638945.1 uncultured Veillonellaceae bacterium
TGACTGTTCTTTTTCTCTTTAGTCAACGGTGTTGCATTTCATTTTACAATTAACCTTTTAAATATTATTGGCTGTCAGCAGGGATACGATCAGCGCCGTAACAGGCTGTCCGCGCTGGATTCGTCCGCTGCCGGCAGGAATATCAACAAGCACGTTGCAGTCAATCATTGACTGCAGCACGCCATTGCTCTGCCCACCAGTAAGTGTCACATAGTTCGCTTCCATGCCAAGATGAAGTTTTCCACGCAAAAAACGCCGCTGCGGACTCGGTTTGACAAAATCGTCGGCAAAAACCGTCCGGACTTTTGTGGGAAAACATACGGTCAGTCCCATGAGTTTCTTGAGAAGGGGAACCACGATCAACTCGAAGGTAATCATGGCCGCAGCAGGGTTTCCAGACAAACAGACGATGATTTTTCCGTCTTTCACCGCCGCCATGACCGGTGATCCCGGCTTCATGTCCACACCGCGAAAAAGCACTTCCGCGCCCAATAATTCGAGAGCGTCAGGCACCGCATCAAAATCTCCGACGGAAACTCCCCCCGTGGTAATGACCAGATCCGCATCACGCAGACCCTTGGCTATGGTTTGGGCTACAGCCTCCGGCCTGTCCGGAACATTGCCGAATATCAACGGATGTATCCCCAGTTGCGTACAAAACGCAGCAAGATTATATAAGTTACTGTTGTAGATCTTACCTGGCGAAAGAGACTGGGATGGGTCCAGCAACTCATCTCCTGTACTGGCAACTGCAACCTTCAGTTTGTCAAAAACAGGCACGGAAGTATAACCAAGAGCGGCAAACAATCCCACGAGGGCAGGAACGATCAACGCACCTGTAGCCGCCACACAGCGACCTTTTTGCAAATCCTCGCCGGCTCTGATGACATTGCTGCCAGATCGAAGAGGTGTTGTAAAAAAAGCGATTTTCCCTTCCCGCTTCACATCTTCGAAACGGATGACAATATCAGCGCCTTCAGGAATGGGGGCTCCGGTCATGATTTTGATGGCAGTTCCCTGAACCACTTTGTTTTTTGCTGCATAGCCTGCAGCTAATTCCTCAATCACGTCCAGCGCGATTGGATGGTCTTCCCGGGCTTCCGCAACATCAGCCGCCCGCAGCGCATATCCGTCCAGAGGCGATTTGTCAAAAGACGGCAAATTCATGGGCGCGACAATATCCTGGCTCAAAACCCTGCCTACGGCGTCCAGCAGTTCCACACGGCTTTCCAGGACATTTCCTGCAGCCTGCATCAGCAAAGTCTGAGCTTCCTCCAGAGCAATACTCGTTCTCATCCCTCGTTCTCCTTCATGCACCGGTTCCGAAAGAACACTGCGGATAACGGCAAACTTCGCACTCCATGCACAGCCCGCCCATTCCAAATTTCGCAACCATGGGCCGATTGATAATTTGTCCAGTCAACGCAATCGGCAGTACCAGATCAAATACGGTAGTTTTATGATACATCACGCAGCCCGGCAATCCCAGAATCGGCACATCCCCAAGATAGGCAACCATGAGCATGGCGCCAGGCAATACGGGAGCTCCGTAAGTAATGATTTTGGCTCCCGCATCCCTAATGCCTGCCGGAGTCACATCATCAGGGTCCACTGACATCCCGCCGGTGGTCAGGATCATTTCGGCTCCATCCGCAACAAGGGTTTTGACCGCATTGGCTATTTGACTGCGATCATCCGGAACAATAATGTGTTGCATCACCTGGCAACCGAAAGCTTCCACCTTGGCACGGACAACCGGACCAAACTTGTCGGTAATCCTGCCGTGAAAAACCTCACTGCCTGTGGTAATGATTCCAACCCGATACGAACGGAACGGCGCAATGGAAATAACGGGATGGCCCGCTGCAGCGATTTTTTCCGCCGCCTGTAATTTTTCTTCTTCGATGATCAAAGGAACAACGCGCGCTCCGGCAACGACGGTCCCCTTTTTGACCGGGCGTTGATTATTGATGGTCGCCACGACAATCTCTTCCATCATGTTGATCTGAAACAGGCTTTCTCCGTTAATGAGGCATAAGCCGTCCATATCAGCAATCAGCTTCACTTTGCCTTCGCTGGGTTCCGTCAGAGTCAGTCCTGTGCCCCGCAATGCCTGGGCCAGTCTCATGCCGGCTTCGTTTTCATGCACAAAACCTTCTTTTAGTTCCCAAACATATAAATGTTCCTTGCCCAGTTTGAGCAGTTCCGGTATATCTTCCTGCTTGACCACATGGCCTTTTTGAAAAGCCGGACCTTTCTCCTGTCCAGGAACAATCTTCGTTATGTCATGGCACAGCACACTGCCCACTGCCTCTTCAACCCGAATCATCTGCATGAAAACTTCGCCTCCAAAGCAATTAATGAATTAGACCCCTGTCTTCTTCATTCTATAATAATATATTTTAGTTGCAATATCCGTGCCAAATAATTTGGGACATCTGAAAGGCTGTTTCAAAGGAAAGCTGCCTATAGATCACTCACAATTTTTCAGCACCATTTTCATTTTGAGACGCAGCTTCTCAAAAACAGACAATCACCCTGTTCGTCCTTTTTGTGAATCATTTGTTATGATCAGTGCCCGAAATAGCCTCAATGTATTTATGGCCGGAAAAATATGCCGAACCCAGAATCTGTCCCAGCTCATAATAACATTTATTCGCTGGAACGCAGACAATCGGAGCCAATCTTGCCGTATCGACCTGCTCATTGCAGGCCGGTACTGACGAATCTTCCCTCACGTCAACAATTTCCCCGATGAAATGCGTATGACTCCCAAGCTCTATCACTCTAAGCAAAACACATTCCAGTGCCAGGGGAAATTCCTTGATATATGGGGCATCCACGAGTTTTCCGTGAACAGGAGTCAAGGAAGTCGCCGAAAATTTGTCTTCCGTTTTTCCTGAAATCATCCCAAAAAAATCTGTTTCCGCAAGATATTGCCGTGACGGAATGTTTACCGTAAATGCCTTGCGCTCGATAATATTCCCGTGGGATAGGCGTGAAGGTCGCAAGGACATTGCCACGCAGGGCGGTTCGGAACAACACAGCCCGCACCAGGAGGCAGTCATCAGATTTGCTGCACCATCGGGTCCATAACTGCCGATGACCCAGACTGGTACCGGCATTGCCAGTTTCATTTCTTCCAATGAGTTTTTTTTCATTCCATCACACTCACATAGTCATAATTGACATATCATCTTTTTCAAACCACAGCAGCTTTCAGGCTAAATCTTCATGAAATTCCCGGCAGATTTCTTTCCGAAGTTTCATAAATTCATTTCCGGAACGTCTTCGAGATCATAGAAGGCTCAAAATATGCACTTTTTCGCATCTCACGGGCTTCTTCCCCTGTCACAACCCTGAACCAGACCCCTTCCACTTTGCGACCCGAAAAAGTTGGCCCAAAACGAACGTACATAGAATCATCCCAGTCATGAATTTCCTGAAGCGATGGTTCCAGGACCCTGAGTTTCAATTGTCCGTAGGAGTATCTCGTTGCCTCCAGAAACAGCAGCCGCATCAGCTCGTCAATCGAATATTCGATGACTCCTGTTTTCTTCGCTGCTCCGATTGCGATGAAAACAGCCAGGGTGTGTTTTCCCCTGTACTGGATTCCTTTGATCAGCCGCTTTTCGATGTCATAAGGGTCGATGGCTGCAATCAGGTCGGCGATTCTGTCGGCAAACTGAAAAACGACTTCTCCGTTCTCATACGTGATGGTCTGGAACCACTGCGAACGTATCAGCCTGCGGTTTTCCGCCCAATAAAGCCACAGCCCCTTTCGCGACAGTTTTTCCAGTTCGCCGACGATAAAAGCAGCCGATTTTTTTTCTTCGCCGTCAAACAGATTCAGGAACTGGATGACAGGCATCCGGCTTGCAAGCTTGTCCTGCGCTTCGCTCTGGTGAAACAGGAGGGGAGAAATAACGGCGGTCAGTATCTTTTGCTGAAGCTCGGTCAGAGAATCCCTGCGTCCGATGCCGCACGGGAAACTTAGCAGTTGATTCGGGTTCGCAGTGCGCCCTTCCGGATACAGTGCGGCGGCAGCGAATTTTTCACCCTCGAGCCCCGCGGCATTCTTTTTGAATACAATTGACACCTTTGTCACCTCGAAACCCGGAATATTCGACTCACCCTTCGATTGCAAATCATTTTCAAGTTGCAATCGAAGAAGTCATAAAAAAAGCCGCAACAGAAACGCGAGCATGAATCGTTCCGTTCGCGGACGAATTTTCCCTGGGCGTTGACCTTCTTGGAGCACGTATCTATAATTAAATGAGAAAAAGATTGATATTATTACCTGGAGGCGCTATGTGCTGGTCCTGTAATCCTTATTGCGGCGGATGTAAACCGCCCAAACCAAAACCGGTGAAATGTCCCAATTGTAAAATGTTCAACTTCCCTGAACTCACCCATTGCAAAAAGTGTGGAATTCTCCTGCCGGAACCGCCCAAACCGGTTCCGTCCCATTGCCTGTATATCGGCCAGATGTGCGCCAATCCCTGCAACAGACGCCTTAAGCCTCCGCTTGAAGACGAGGTTCCAGACTGCACTTGGCATTCGCCGATGCCGGCGGACAGCCGTGACCGGGAACCGGTAACGCAAGATTGAAGTAACGCATCACATAGTATCGTTACCTGCCGCAACGGCAGGTTTTTTTTCAACAAGAACCTGGTCCGCTTTTTTCAAGAGCGGACCAGGTTACGAATATACTGGAAAATCAAAATTAGTCTTTGAATTTCGTAGTGCCGTAATTTTGGCCGGGTTTGGATGCAAGCGGATTCAGCGGTTTCTGGACTACTTTCTTTGGCTTCTGGACATTTTCTGCCGGTTTCTCATCCGGGTTCTCCACTTTGTTCTCTTCCTTGCTGTCAGCCATCCACGTCTCCTCCTTTCCAAGTGATGCGAGTCGCCAAATCATATTGCTGAAACATGACCACTAGTCCCCTCGCGCAGAGGGGACTAGTATTATCCATTCTCTTGCATGCCTTAACTGGAAGTCTGGATCAGGGGCAGAAAATGGCAACTTTCTTGCCTTTTCCTTCTGCTTTTTTCACCAGTTCTTCCAACGGGCCGTATTCCATGCACTTACCGAGACAGTGATGAACGCAGGTCGGCTTGTCTCCGTTCTTCACGCGGTCTTCGCAAAGATCGCACAGCGAGGTCGGGCAGGGAACATAGTTCCATTCCCATTTGTCGCCATCCAGTTTGAAGGGGCCTACTTCCATAAGTTTGATGCCCCATTGGCCACTGGGAATTTTATGCTCGTTTTTGCAGGCCACTTCGCAGCTATGGCACCCGGTGCACCATTGATAATCGATCAGCAAACCGTTACGTGACATTTCTTTCCCTCCAGTCCATATTCTTGTCGGTCGGGCGAGTAGCCCGACCGTACGGTATAGCAGTTAGATACCTTCGCAGGGCGATACTTTGCAAATCATCTGTTTCAGCGGAGCGCCGAAACCAAGTCTGCCGATGTGTTTGTGAGGTACCAGCGTATTGACGTTGGCTTCCCATACGCCGAACAGGTTCGGTTCTTCGCCCGATTGTTCCGGGAACCACCAGCCATGAGTGGCGTGAACGACCTGGGGATGGATGCAGGGCGTCAGGTGAACTCTGCTCTTTGCCTTGCCAAACATATTTTCCATCATGACCCAGTCGCCTTCTTTGATGCCCATTTTTTTGGCGGTTTCCGTGTTGATTTCAACGATCGGATCAGGATCGATTTCCCGCAGTGTGGGAATCTGCCTGTGCTCCGAATGGAAAGAGGTGAATTTTCTTGCGCCGGTAGTCAGGATGAGTGGGTATTCCTTGAACAGTTCCGGCGTGCTGATCGGGCTGTACGGAGGCTCTTTGTAGTACGGCAGCGGATCTTCGCCCCAGGCTTCAAACAAAGTCGAGGTCAGCTCGACCATGCCGGTGACGGTATTGAAACCAGGCTCGCCATCGCCGCGCAATTTGCCCTTTTCATATTTCTTATACTCATATTTTGGCTGATATACGCCTTTCTCCCGCAAGCCGTCGAAATCGATCCCCAGTTCGGGTTTCAGCTGCTGGCTGAAGAAATCGGGAATATCCTTGAAGGGCCACATATCAGGATGAAGTTTCTGGCCGAGCTCGATGCAGACTTCGATGTCGGACCGGGTCTCTCCAACTCGCAGCGCTTCGTTGATCGCACCCAGGAACACGGCGTTACGGCCGAAATGGGTGACAACGACGCCGTCAGCTTCGGCAAAGGTGGGCAACGGCAGGAATACATCAGCAAACGCCATCGCGGTCGGAGTCATGAAGCAATCCTGCACCACGTTGAATTCCAAGGTCTTGAGTGCTTTGTACCAGCGGTCAGGCTGCACCGAGCAGGTCGGAGTGATGAAATTGCTGCTGTTGAACCAGCCCATGCGCAGTTTGTAAGGTTTGCCTGTTTCCAACGTGTCGAGGGTTTCGTCCGGATGAGTTGTCGCCATGGCGGTGCTGAGCGCCGGCCATTCCTTGGCGCCAATCCGTTTGTCCCACAAATTTTCCGACAAGTTGCGCCGGGTTTCCATACGCCATTTGCCGAGCAGTGCAGCCGGCGGCCCGAGGGTAATCCCGCCGGGAACGTCGAGGTTGCCGGTGATGGCTGCGAGAGAAAGAATGGCATGTCCAAGCTGAACGCCATTGGGGTTTTCGTCGACAGCCAGACCCCACTGGATGGAGCCAGGTTTGTTTGTGGCAATGAAGCGCGCAACTTCGATAATTTTTTCCTTTGGCACCCAAGTAATTTCCGCAACTTTTTCAGGCGGATATTCCTGGACGCGTTCTTTCAGTTCATCAAATCCGTAGCACCAGTTTTCCACGAAATCGTGGTCGTAGATGTCTTCGTTGATGATGACATTGAGGAAGCCAAGAGCCAGAGCAGTATCAGTGCCGGGACGCAATTGGCAGACATGTTCGGCGCGAGTGCCGAGCCAGGAAATACGAGGATCGATACAGATCATCTTGGTGCCTCTCTGCATCAAATCAATGAGAGAATGACCGAAGAATCCGTCCGGATTGGACATCAGCGGGTTTTTGCCCCACTCCATGACATATTTCGGCAGCACGAAAGCAGGATTTTCATAACGATCGGGATAGGTTCCGGCGAAATCGATTTCCGGATAGCCGGCGCCCAAGATGTAGTCGGTGATGGAGCAGCGGGGACCGTAACAGGACCATCCGCTCAGCGGATAGCAGACGTTGGGAGTGCCGATCGAAGCAAATCCCAGCGGATAATAGTACAAGCATGCCTGACGGCCGGTACCGCCGAAAACTACGATGGATTCAGCGCCATGTTTTTCCTTGAGGTCTTTAATCTTGGGAACGATAATATCCCAAGCTTCATCCCAGGTAATCCGGGTCCATTTATCCTTGCCCCGGTCTTCGGGAGCACGTTTCATAGGATAAATAATACGGTCAGGATGATGGACAAATTCGGGCAGCGCCAGACAACGCACGCACAGACGGCCCTGAGTAATCGGATGCTCGGGATCACCCTCAACTTTGACCAGTTTGTTGTCCTTGACTGTCAGCTTCATGCCGCAGCCTACGGGATGATCACCAGGCGGCGACCAGCCGCAAGTTCTAACCGTATAAGAACCATCTGGATTCTGAGTTTTCCATTCCTTGTTCATTTTTTCACCAACCCTTTCTTGAAACTCTCATTTTCGCACCGAAGAGATCTGGCCGGACGCCTCTATCCCAACACCTCCTTAGATGTTGCCGGACCATATTATCCATTTCCCATTGGGAATTTTCACGGCATCGTTGGATCACAGCCCGGATCGCTATTTTCTCAATTGTCCTCTAATATACATTGCAAAATTCATGCCAACAAAGGCCTGAACCGCAAAACCCCTTATTTATAGGCATTCCTCGTCATTTATCACAGAGATGCAGCGTCTAATAACAATCTTTTTTTACGATTATGAGTATCAATTTAGGATTTTCAAAGTATTTCAAAAAAACTCTCCATGTCAGGCGCGCACCACACGGCAGGGTAGTCCGTTATATGTCGCTGTTCCCACCAATGGATCACAATCATCGAAATCGGCATGCGTCAGGACATTGGCATTTGCAATCCAGAGACCACCCAGCGAAGGTTCCGCCGCCGCCATTTCCGGATACCACCAACCATATTCGACACTCACCGTGTCATCGCACATAGGGATGATCTTGACAATAAAGCGTGCGCGCCCTCGCTCCGTTTCGACCCACACCGGGCAACCTTCTCCCACTCCCAGTCCCTGTGCCGTATCCTCGCTCATTTCGGCGCAGGGTTCCGGATGGGCACTGCGTAATGCGGAAAACTGCCGGAAACTGGATGCAAAATAGGGTTGGACCCTAGCACCGGTAATCAATTGCAAAGGAAATTCAGTGCTTAATTTTGGAATATCCATCGGAGTCGGCAATGGATTTCCTCCGAGTTCAGCCAGAAGCTCACTGTAGAGCTCCACGCCTCCGCTGACGGTTCCAAAACCAACAGATTTTTTCGTACGCGGGTCGTAGTTTTCATGCTTTTGATATTGCGGCGGAGGGGAATACAAACCGATTTGGGCAAAATCATCCCAGGTCAATTTTGTTGGCGCCAGTGTCGCTTCCAAGGCATCCTGCAAGGTTTCCCAGGGCCAATCTTTTTCCTGTCCGAGTCTGAGACCGATTCCCCGCCAGAAGTCATAATCGGGGCGCCGTTCATAGTACGGTGCAACAGCCTGTGGACCTCCGTAAGCCAGATTGGAGGTCCCTGCCTTGGTTTCAAACAACGGCCTTTCCAGTGCACCGGCACTCGGAAGTATATAGTCTGCCAGCATCGCTGTGGGTGTCTGAAAAAGTTCGAGAACCACCAGAAGGTCCAGGCTTTTCAACGCTGCATGAATCAAATGGGTATCAGCCTGGGTCAGGAGCGGATTCGTTGCCATGACGATCATGGAGCGTATGGGATAGGGTTGCCCTGTCAGCATAGCCCGCCACACAAGGTTGGGATGGGCAGATGTGAGGTAGCGCATGGGCAGGCGCTTGCCCAACCTGCTTGTCAACTGCCGGAGCCGGTCATATCCGCTATAGGACTGCAGAGCCAGTCCTCCCAGTTGCTTGCGGCGTGACCGGGCCGACATGCGCTCGCTCAGTTCGAGGTCGATTTCAGGAATAAAGTCTGGCATTTCGGTCAGATGCGAAGCACCCGGTGTATCCAGGTTTCCTGTGATGGCTCGCAGGCTCGCCAGAGCATGGTGGACCGGAACGCTGTTGCGTCCGATCTGATCGATCCCCCTCCCTGTGAACAGGGTGGAGGTTGGACCGCCGGCAAACAGCCTGGCTGCCAGAAGAATCTGCTGGACGTCGATTCCGGTGACTTCCGAGACATAGCGCGGATTGTAGGATGCCACATGTTTTTTCAGTCTGTCGAATCCATGGCACCAATCTTCCACAAACCCACTGCAGTATAGTTTTTCGGATATAACAATGTGAAGGAGCCCCAGTGCCAGAACAGCATCCGTGCCCGGCTTCACCGGCAGCCAAAGACTGGCTTGCTCGGCAGTACGTGTCCTCCTTGGATCCACTACAATCAAGGATTTTCCTATCTTGCGAAAATTGAGGAGCTGACGCCAAAACAAAGAATTGTCCGATTCCGCGGGATTGATCCCCCATAAAAGAGCGCAATCAGTTAGGTCCGGATCCAGTTCGTTTTCGATAGTCCAACCATAGGTCAAAGCATTAACCAGCGTCCCAGGATTCCAGCATATCTGGCCGATACCCATGTTGTTCGGACTGCCGAACAAGCTCATAAAACGATGCAGAGGCCAGTAGACAGCATGCGGACCACCGATGCAGGTCGCAAGCATTTCAGGGCCAAAACTTGCTTTCAGGGCAGAAAGCTTTCCCGCAATCTCACCCAAAGCCGTATCCCAGCTGATTCTCTGCCATTGCCCGCTTCCCCGCTCTCCTACCCGTTTCAGCGGATAGTTTATACGTGCAGGGTGATCCAGAAACTCAGGCGCCTGACGCCACCGCCTACACCCTCGCTGGATGCCGATGTCGCCGGGAAATTGGTCCGGGTCAGGAGCCACGTCCTTTACCCGCCCATCCTCGACTGTGGCCGTCAATCCGCACTGATAACCACAGAAGCGGCAATTCGTTCGAACAAGATGTTCATTTGACATTTGTATTACCTCGAGCGATGCTCGCCACTCTTCTTCTTCCCCTGATTATCCGTCAACTGATAGCTGCAAAAGGGAACAATCCTGCCATCCGGACCCGTGACTGTCATGGAGCATTCTCTGAGCCGCTTCAAATCCATGCTCATGCAGTCCATGAAGTTCATCACGACAACGGACAGACCCGGCTTCAAATCAGGAAACAACCGGGCGGCAATGTCGGGAAATACGGAACCCTGTGGGCTGTCCGGGCTGAAATGCGTATGATATTCGCCGGAAGACAGGCTACGGGTCAACGGTTCATATTTTCCCTGCTTTTCGACGATGTAAGTTGCCGAATCACACAAAGGATGAGAACATCCCAACGGCCAGAGGTCGTAAGGTTCCAGCAGTCCCCCGCTTTGCTCGGCCAGGAGGAAAGCTACATCGCCCATGGTCAGTTTCCGCTCGGCGGACAGGTCGAACCGGCCGGAACCGAAAGCCGGCTGATAGGCTATGCCGGCGATCACATCCCTGTTCTGCAGGGCAAAACGCAGCACGTCACCCATCTGGTCCTGATTCACGCCTGCAATGACGGTCATCGCAAGCACGACCTGGACGCCAGCCGCCCGGCAATTTTCGATGGCATTCAATTTATCTCCCAACAGATTTTTGCCGCGGATTTTCTTATAGACATTACCGGTCAGCCCATCGAACTGCAGATAAATCCCGCTCACACCGGCATCAAACAAATGGAGTGCAAAATTCGGATCTTGCCCGAGAACTACGCCGTTGGTGTTGATTTCAATGGCTTCAAAGCCAATCTCCCGCCCAAGTCGGATAATTTCGGGCAAATCGGCGCGAACAGTCGGCTCGCCGCCAGTGAGCTGGATACTTGTCTGCGGTCCGGTTTTCGTCAGGATGGATCGGTATATGCCTGCCAGTTCTTCCAGGCTGGGGTCTGATGGAATCGCTGCAGGCTCTGATTCTGCCGACATAAAGCAGACCGGACAACGCTGATTGCAGTGCTGCGTCACTTCAATCTCCACCAGTGTCGCATGACGCAGATGCGAAGTACATGGACCGCAATCTTCCGGACAGCCCTTGCTTGAAGGATGCGGCGACTCCGGCCGCAGATTGGGAAAATGAAAAGACTTCATCCATAGATAATGGTCGACATCCGGCCACAGATAGGTTGTGAACGAACCATGCTCCGAGCAGTTCTTTTCCATGTATACCGCCTGATCCCGAGACACGACTTGCGCTTTGACAACTCGCAGACATTCCGGGCAAACGCTCTCGGTATGATCCAGCACTACATCACGGATTTGATGGGTATTTGCTTTCATCTTGATTCTCCTAACAATCTGTGGGCATATTATTCAGTCTTTATTTATCGTTCCATGCCTTCAGGAAAGCCTCGTCGCCACCCGGCAGACGAGAACGGTACCGTTTTTCACCAGGCAGCCAGGTCCGTTCTTCTCCTGCATACACGACCAAAATGCGCATGAGAAGGCCACCCGCAAGTGTGAGCAGTGCTCCTGCCGCTTGCGTCAGAGCTGATGGAACGAGGACCAGCGCCATTGGAATCAAGGTGCCTCCCAGCAGGAATCCACCTTTGAACGATCCCGAAAACCTGCCGCTGATCCACTGTTCGGCAGCTACGGCTTCCGGCGCCGTCGCACCGCTGCGCTTGACCCAGATATAGCCGATCCAGAAAAGCATCTGGCAGGCAAGCAAAACTCCCGTCACCGCGGGAAAAACAGCGAGTGCTGCCATCGAGGCCGGCGGCAGTATCAGGCCGCTGAGTATGTGGGCGGACGCTCCGGTCGCAAACGATGAAAGCAGAAAGAGACTCAACATGCCGGAACCGCTCCAGAAAGGACGGCCTTTGTTGCGCCCCAGCACGAAGGCCGGATAAATTGCAACCACCAAACCGGTTACAATACAAAAGACAGCCAGGATTTTTCGCACAATGATCATGCCGCTCCAGGGCAGGCAGGCAATTCCGAAAGAAGTATAAGCCAAACCGGCAATGATTGACACAGTCATCACCCGCGCGCCTACAGTCAGAATCGCCTTCGGATTCATGAACACGCGCCAGGCTTGAAAGGGTCTTCCCAGGTCAAAAATCAGGATCCCTGAACCGACAGACATAAAAACAGGTCCTAGAAAATTGCCCAACAACGAAGTCTGACCCCCTGTGACAAACAGATCCACAATTCCAGCCAGAACAAGCATCGCGCCCCCCATTCCGGCAAAGAAAAAGTCGACGGCCAGAATCCAGTTCCAACCTTCTTCACGATGGCTCATAGACTCCGTCCCTCCAATCCATAAATATAAAATGCATGAGGTTCGGTATCCAGCTCGGCCAGGAGCCGCACTACATGCTCGCCGTTCACCAACTTGTAGACTTCGCTGGATGGATCGTCAAGGTCACCAAAAGTACGGGCTTTTTGATGACAAGTTAAAACACAGTAGGGCATCAGACCCTGATCGACACGGTCCTTGCAAAAATCACATTTCTGCACCGTTCCCGTATCAGGATTCGGAATGCGCGCACCGTAAGGACAAGCCAGGACACAGGCTTTGCAACCGACGCACTTGTCCTGATCCACAAAAACGATTCCGTCGTCCCGGCGCTGGGATGCGCATGTAGGACATGCATCCACGCAAGGCGGGTTATCACAATGCATGCAGAGCAGAGGAACATGCACCATATGCAGATGGGGGAAAACACCTGTAGGACCAACCGTTGTCACCGGATTGTAAATCATGTCCACAGGCAATTCGTTGTTCACCTTGCAGGCCACCGTGCAGGAGTGGCATCCAATACAGCGCCGCGTATCCAGCACCATCGCATAACGCGCCATCCTACCTGCCCCCTTTCGCAGACGGACTGTCGTCCGGTCCATTTACTTTATACACTTTGCACAAAAGCCCCCGGTTTGCCCAGGTTCCGCTGATCGGGTCGCAATGTTCATCCGACGTGCTTGTCAGCACATTGGTGTTTGACTCCAAAAAGCCGCCGAATTCCGGATCGCGCATGTCCCGTTCCGGATACCACCAGCCACGCTGGGTCACGATCACGCGGGGGTGCACGCCTTGCGTGAGATTGGCTTTTTGTTTGATGCGTCCCCGACGGGTCTCTATCCAAACCCAGTCGCCTTCCTTGATTCCAAGTTCGGCCGCGGTCGCCGGATTGATGTCCATATAAGGTTCGTGACAGAGGAACCGCAGTTCTTTGATCTGGAAGTGTTCGGAATGGTGGAAGGGCATGAAACCACCGCCTGTTGTAAGGACCAGTGGAAATTCCTTGGCCAGCTCCGGATCGTCCACCTCGTTTTCGGTGGGACCGACGTATTCCGGCAGCGGCGGATAGCCGAGATCCTTGAGCACGCTGGAATACAGCTCTACTTTGCCTGACGGCGTGGCAAAACCTTGACGCAGATATTTGGAATACTCCCGTTCAGGAAAATGGAACCGGATGCCGACAACAAAATCATCATAGGATTCCACACCATAGCCTAATGGTTCAATACGGTGCAGATAGGCGTCTTCGACCGTTTCCCACGGCCATTGCTCAGCCTGGCCAAGTTTGACGCCCAGGTCTTTCCAGAAATTGTAGTCGTTACGCCGTTCATACATGGGCTGTATGGCCCTCTGGGATGCCATCAGATAGTCCGCACAACCGTATGTGCAGGTGATTGTAGGACGCTCCAGAGCTCCGGCGATCGGCAGAACATAATCCGACAGCATCGCCGTAGGCGTCATCCAATATTCGCAGGTAACCATGAAATCGACCGCCCGCATCGCATCGACGATCAGCTTGCTTTCGCCGTAAGAATTGATCGGATTGGTCGCCGAAACGAGCAAAGCTTTGACAGGATAAGGCTTCTCGGAGAGAATGGCCCGGAACACGGATGGCGGATGTGCTTCACACATCCATTCCGCAGTGGGCGCCTTGCCCCATACTTTCCGGGTCTGTTCGGCAATGCGGCTGTATCCGGGCCAGGTGACCAATTTGAATTTATCGGAACCGATTTGCTTTGCCTTTTGTTCTTCCGGTAATACGTCGTTGGCCTCCATCTCTTCGTC
>CAZXCC010000058.1:0-4100 GCA_964638945.1 uncultured Veillonellaceae bacterium
GGACCACCGCATGCAGGTTGTCAAATATCTCCCCAGCAAGACGATTTTCCCAAGTGCTGTAATCCTCAACGATCACCATATTGCCGGTCTTATACACCTGTCCGACCAATCCGTCCGTTATTTTAATGCTTCTTCCAATATCCTGTGCATAATATCCCAAACCGACCTTGCGGACAAATTCGCCTTTTTCTTCGTCAACAAGGCTGATATACCCGTGAGGCGTGCCCATCATCTCCGTTGCATGATATGCGACCATATTGAGGATATCCATGACGTCTTCACTCTGCATCAGACCCAGCGCCGCTTCATGGAGCGCCGACAAGATATGGTTCTGCCGGTTGATCGATTCTTCGTGCTGGAGCAATTCATCAAGCTGCTGCCGCAATTCTTCTTCTGAGGCAGTAAGTTTTTCATTTGTAATCGCAAGTTCGCTATTTAATCGCCAAAGATGTTCCTCGTTTTCTTTCAGCAGCGTTTCCATTTTTAATATCGCCGAAATATCTCGAATGATGCTGAATACTACTTCTCCATCAGCAAAACGGACTTTTCTGGAACTTACTTCGACCGGCACAGGTTCACCATTTTTTCGCAAATGAATGGTCCGAAACACGATGCCTTCATTTTTTGCCTTTTGAAACTGCTCGCCTACGGTTGCGTGTGTTTCCGGAGACCGTAATTCAGAAATCTGCAACCCCTGCAGTTCGGATCTGGAATATCCATATGCAGCGGAAGCGGCCCGGTTAGCAAAAAGAATCCGGCCATTATTTGCCAACACGAGAATAATGTCATTTGCATCCTCAATCAACGTTTTGTAGCAAGCTACATCTATCATGAAGATTTTCTCAGCGCAATCGTGGTTTTGATCCATCATATACTGAAGCTTCTCCCATCTACGATTCTCTGTCGAGTCATGCAGCCGTCCTACGAGTCCAACTTGATTCAACTTTTGTATTCACCACGGATCCATGGTTTTCCTGCGCTTGCGAATGAAATAGAGCTTCAACATCCTCTACCTCAAGCAAAAGAACTGTACGGAAACAAATTACGCTTCCATACAGTTCATTTTAATCAGAAAATAGGCTGCATTATGTCTCAATGGGGCATTCTGCATGCGGTGATTCTCTTTATTCAAACAGATAGCAAGTCATGGATAATGATCCCATAGTACACGAATTATTAAATATCGTAAGTCTGTCGTCAGGAGTTGCAGAGCCCAGGGTATACAAAAGCGGATAAAAATGTTCCATAGTGACAAATGCTACCTCTGCAGACGGTCCAGCCAACTTATAATTTAGCACATCCTGGTATCGCCTGTTGCGTATTTTTTCTTTAATATACCCGTCAAACTCATTTGCCCAAGGATACCCTTCTTTCATTCTCCAGTTTATTTTCCCAAGGTTATGAACAATATTGCCGCTTGCAAACAAAAGTACTCCGTTTTCACGCAGACTGCTTATTTCCTGTCCGATTTGAAAATGGTTTTCCGCACTTGCATTGCGATCCACGCTTAGTTGAAAGACAGGGATATCCGCTGCCGGATACATCTTGTGAAGAACGGACCATGTTCCATGATCGATTCCCCAGCTATTGTCGATCTGCACATCCCTGCTTATCAGGTTTTTCGCCAAATGCGCCATCTCAGGCGCACCTGGAGCATTGTAGTTTACCTTGTACAATTCATCCGGGAAGCCATACATGTCATAAATTGTTTTGGGGGCAGACGTATCTGCAATCCGCGTACCTGGAGTAAACCAGTGGGCCGATATGGCCAAAATCGCTTCCGGTTTCGGAATGTTGCCGGCGACTTCTTCCCATCCTCTTGTAAAGTCATTGTCTTCAATCGCATTCATCGGCGAGCCGTGTCCGACAAACAATACGGGCATTTTCTTTGTGTTGCTCATATTCATTTTCGTGATTTGATCTCCTGTTCTGTCAAAACGTCGACAAACGCAGTAAGAAGTCGATCTTCGGCCGCACAACTTTGGTTGTAATACCAATCGCGAACCTTTTTATTGATTTCCGCATCGCTTCCGCTGACTTGAAATGGATAGACCACTATCAACTGTTTCGTTGTTTTATCTCGCAAACCAACCTTTTCTGCATTTTCCAGCCTACCCATACTAACTCCCTCCTAATCCTCTCCCTATAGCTTATATTGTTTCGATATCCTCTGCTGTTTTTAACGTTTGATAAATGTATTTTCTTCAAGTTCTTTGAAGGCCAAATTTAGTTCTTCCCGAGTATTCATAACGATGGGCCCACCCCATGCAATAGGTTCTCCAAGCGGTTTTCCTGCAAAGAGCAAAAAACGCATTCCAATATCAGAAGCTTTCACCTGGAGTGCGCTGCCTTCCTCAAACAACAGGGCGTGCTTCGCCGGAATCACCTCACCACCGGACGGTCCAAAGAATCCCGCACCCTGCACTATATATACAAACAGGGTGTTTTCCCGTTCCGTTTCCATTGACCAGGCAAGATTCGGACTGATTTCCACATCCAGAATCAAAGGCTTGATATAGTCGCCCTGCATGGCTCCGGTCTCTCCTCGGTAAGTTCCGGCCAGAACGCGCACCTTATGTCCTTTTTCTTCCAGCATCGGAATTTGTTCCTGAGTGATTCCATGATATTGGGGTGCAACCATTTTGTTCTTTGCCGGCAGGTTGAGCCATACCTGAACCCCTAGCATCCTGTCGCAGGCTTTGGGCATTTCCTGATGAATAATTCCGGACCCGGCTGTCATCCACTGGCATTCCCCGTCTAAAATACTTCCTTTATTCCCTAGGCTGTCTCCGTGTTCGATATCCCCCTGTATCAAATAAGTAATCGTTTCGATTCCGCGATGCGGGTGCCAGGGAAAGCCTTTCGTGTAATCATCGGGGTTTACTGAGTCAAACGCATCCAGCATAAGGAATGGATCAAAGTCTTTTGTATCACCATGACCAATGACGCGAACAAGCTTCACGCCTGCACCGTCCACGGTATGTTTTCCTGTTATTATTTTTCGAATGGAACGCATGTCGCTCATAACCATTCCCTCATTCTTTCTCAAACCATTTGAAATCGAGGCTGTATTTTCCTGCGCCTACTACCATAAGCACGAGCATGAACAGACTGTCTTCGATAGGGGCTGCAGCGGCGAATAATCCTTTCATTGAAAGCATGACTGCGGAAGCGATGATGAGTGTGGATAAAATCATGACGGCACCAAGACGAGTGAAGAGTCCCAGGCCAATTAATATCCCGCCGAAGAATTCGCAAAACGCCGCAATAAAGCCAAGAAACACCGGCATTGACGTTACGCCGAGCACTTTGAGCATCGATCCCACTTCCAGCCATTTTGCCGGGCCGCCGAAGATTTTCGGCCCACCATGGACAACGACAAACATAAAGCAAAGTCCCAACCGTACAAATAAGAGTACAGCGTCTTTATAGTTTTCCAGACATTTCATTGCATGAACCAGCTTATTCATAGTGATTTCTCCTTTTACTTATTTCTTGAATTAAAGATATTACTATAAAATTTTTTATCACTTTTTCGAAGAAAAACTTATTTTTTTCAGCATTTCAATCATTATCTCTTTCTCCGCCGATGTCAAGCTATCAACTGACTCCGCGAGAGCTTGATAATGATTGGGCAGAATCTCCATCATTTTATTTTTGCCGGTTTCCGTGAGTTCAGCATAAATGATGCGCCGGTCATTGTCACAAGTCCTCCTGACAATCAGCCCCTTTTTCTCCAATTTATCAATGACATACGTCATAGTTCCACTTGTTATAAGGATTTTATCGCCAATCTGTTGAATGGGATGAGAGCCTTTATTATACAAAAGTTCGAGTACACCGAACTCCGAGGTATTGAGACCATAGCTGCGGATATTGCGCTGGTCCTTGTCAAGCAAGGCTTTGTACGTTCTTGTCAAAGCAACATATAATCGCAAAGCTTGCCTGTTTTCTTGAATCGAGTCATTTGCTTTCATTTGTACCAATCCACCATCGTATAATATCTTTAATTAAAGATATTATACTGTACTTTTTTTGTTTCTGTCAATCAAAGTCTGTACCATAAAATTGCGGGCTGTTCCCCTGAAAACAAGGAAAAC
>CAZXCC010000058.1:4110-13669 GCA_964638945.1 uncultured Veillonellaceae bacterium
ATCAGCAATAATGTCATTCACAATGAGACCAGGAAGCTGAATTGCGCACGAGATTATGTTATGCTAAAATACTAACATATGATTCAGTTGATTTGAGATCTTAAGGCTGAGCGGAAATGCCGTTTGGCTTTTTTTGTTAACAAAAATCAAGGGAGGAATTGTTCATGAACATATTCAAAGCTCTTACCGTAGCCGGTTCAGACACCAGCGGCGGTGCAGGACTGCAAGCAGACTTAAAGACATTTCAGGAGTTCGGCGTTTACGGTATGACCGCCGTTACCGTTATAGTTGCGCAAAACCCGCATAATAAATGGGCACATGATGTATATCCCCTGCCGCTTGCCGCATTGGAAGCACAGCTGGAAACAGTTCTGGCGGGAATCGGCACTCACGCCTTGAAGACAGGAATGTTGGCTTCAGAAGAAGTGATTACGCTGGTCGCAAAAAAACTCGACCAATATTCGGTTAGAAATGTTGTCATTGACCCCGTCATGGCATGCAAAGGTGCCGGAGAACCGCTGCACCCCGAATCAGCCATCAGCATTCAAAAACTGCTGGCACCGCGCGCTACGGTTATCACGCCCAATATCTTCGAAGCTACACAGCTTAGTGGCATGTCTTCCATTGAAACGGTTGAAGATATGAAAAATGCTGCACAGGAGATTTACAAACTCGGGCCGCAGAACGTGTTGATCAAAGGCGGTTCCAAGATTGACACTCCTGAAGCGGTGGATGTCCTGTATGATGGCAAAGATTTTACCATTCTACAGTCGAAAAAAATCAATACCAAATACACGCATGGCGCCGGCTGCACCTATGCCGCAGCCATCACCGCGGGTCTTGCCACAGGGCTGCCAGTCCGTGAAGCCGTCACACAGGCCAAGCAGTTTATTTCCGCTGCCATCACGCATTCCTTTCCGTTGAATGAATACGTCGGACCCACTAACCACGCGGCCCATCGTTTGGCAAAACCTGCTTCGTAAAGCCTGAAACAAACCATTTCGTCACTCTCCAGCCTCCAGTTTTCTGATAAGCCCCAGTCTATGCTTTTTTGATCAGAACTGCGCCGCCGTTTCAGTGAACAACGGGGTGGAAAGATATCGTTCTCCGGTGTCAGGCAGAAGAACAACAATTTTCTTCCCATGATTTTCGGGCCGTTTTGCAACCTGACTTGCTGCCCAGGCTGCAGCTCCGCTGGAAATCCCTATCAATAAACCCTCGCTTTTTGCTAGGCCACGCCCTGTCGCCATCGCATCCTCATTCGCTACCGTAATGATTTCATCAATAATTTCCCGATTCAGAACGTCAGGCACAAATCCTGCACCAATACCCTGAATTTTATGCGGACCGGGCTGCCCTCCCGACAGTACGGGGGAAGCCGCCGGTTCTACCGCAATAATCTTTACGGACGGTTTATATTGTTTCAACACTTCGCCCACCCCGGTAACAGTACCACCAGTACCGACGCCAGCGATAAAAATATCCACTTCTCCATCCGTATCACGCCATATTTCTTCTGCCGTTGTCTTGCGATGAATTTCAGGATTCGCCGGATTTTTGAACTGCTGGGGCAGAAAAGAATTCGGGTTTTCTGCTGCGAGTTCTTCCGCTTTTTTGATTGCGCCTTTCATCCCTTCCGTACCTGGAGTAAGCACCAATTCAGCCCCCAAGGCTTTTAGCAGATTACGTCGTTCAATGCTGAAAGTTTCCGGCATGGTAAGAATCAGCCTATATCCACGCGATGCTGCCACAAACGCCAACCCAATGCCAGTGTTTCCACTCGTAGGCTCGATAATCACCGTATCCTCTTTGATTTTTCCTGCGGCTTCCCCTGCTTCTATCATAGCAAGCGCAATACGGTCTTTTACACTGCCCAATGGATTGAAATATTCAAGTTTCGCCACAATAGCATTCGGCAATCCGGCCTCTTTGCTGAACCGATTCAATGCAAGCAGTGGAGTGTTTCCAATCAGTTCTGTCAGTGTCTTTGCGATTTTACTCATTTTTTCCCCTCCATATATTCTTTGTATTTTATAAGAAAAGGCCAGAGCATACTCCCTAAGGAATGCTCTGGCCTTCAGTCTTTCTGATCAGCCAAATCTGTATGGATTCTTATGTCACTCGTTATATACCGTCACCGCTGATACCCGTCAGATCAGGGAACCGTCGTTTTTCTGTCCGGTCTATCTGCACGGCTCTGCCTTCCTGGATTTTAACAACAATTTGTCCAAATTGCAAGCCCTTGAGTGCTGCAGAAAGCCCTGAAAGAGCCTCCTGTCCGGAAGGTGGCACTCTATGCAACAGGTTTGCAGTGCTTTTTCGCGGCGCAGGAAACTGGAATTTTTCATTGCGCTCCACCTGAACCACGCGGGAATCCTGCACTACCAAAAGCAACGAACCAAAAGCAGTTTCCTTTATCAATCGTTCAATTGTTGTGCCAATTTCGGCGCTAAGTGTATTCTGGCGATTCATTCGCCTCACTCCCCTTCTTTTTTAGGCCAATATTCATTCGAGAGCCTGCGCCAAATCTTCGATAATATCCCCTGGATGCTCAATCCCGACTGATAAACGTAACAGTCGATCATTAATTCCGATGCGTTCCCTGATATCTGACGGAATGTCGGCATGAGTCTGGACCGAGGGAAACGTGATCAACGATTCTACACCGCCGAGACTTTCGGCAAACCGCAACATTTCCACGCGTTCCAGCACCTGAGGAACCAACGCAGGATCCGTAACAGTAAAAGAAATCATTCCGCCATGACCTGCCGTCTGGCAGCATTGTATTTCATGTCCCGGGTGATCAGGCAAACCCGGATAATAAACTTCCTGTACTTTGGGATGCGATAGCAGCCATTCCGAAACCTTCTGTGCATTGGAGCAGTGTTTATCCATGCGCAGTGCCAGCGTTTTTAGCCCGCGCAGCAATAACCATGAATCCTGTGGTCCCAAAATTCCGCCAGTTGCATTTTGTAGAAAACCGATGCGTTCTCCAATTTCAGACTCGCGAGCAACAGCCAAACCACAAACCACATCATTGTGTCCAGACAAATACTTTGACCCACTGTGCAAAACGATGTCAACACCCAATTCCAGCGGGCGCTGCAGGTACGGCGTCATAAAGGTATTGTCCACGATGGTCAACAGATGATTCATACGCGCCAAACCCACCAGTTTACGCAAATCAACAATTTTCATCAGTGGATTTGTCGGTGTTTCGACGAATAGAGCCCGCGTCTGTGGCCGAATTGCTTGCGCCAGAGCCTCCGTTCTGGAGGAATCGACAAAAGTTGCTTCCAAGCCAAATTGTTTGAAAACCTTTTCCAACACCCGGTAGGTACCCCCGTAACAATCTTCCGAAATGACAAAGTGATCGCCGGAGCGAAACAGCATCAGTATCGTGGAAATTGCCGCCAACCCGGAAGCAAAGGCAAACCCTGCAGTTCCTCTTTCCAACGTCGCAATAGCTTTTTCGACAGCCTGTCTGGTCGGATTGTGCGACCGGGAGTAATCAAATCCTGTACTCTGCCCCAGTGCTGGGTGTCGGAAAGTTGCCGTCTGATATATCGGTGTGCTGATGGCCCCTGTTGCAGAGTCGGTACATACTCCTGAGTGAACGACTTGTGATTCCCAAAGCATCGGATGCCCCTCCTTTTCTGTAAAACAAAAACCTCTGTTCGAAGGAACAGAGGCCAATTGGCTTCTTTGTCCCCTCATCTTTCAGGATTGCTCCTGCTGGAATTGGCACCACTGCATTGCTGCCGGTTGCCGGGTGTCATCGGGCCAGTCCCTCGACCACTCTCGATAAGAGATTCGCTATGAAATTTTTTATTATCCCGATTGTAATACTTGGGTATAGGGATTGTCAATAGTTTTTTTCTATTCAATTGCAATCGGCAAAGAAAATTGAAATACACTCCCCTTTCCCTGCTCACTTACAACACCCACTTGACCGCCATGCAATTCCACCAGCTGTTTTACGATGGCCAGCCCAATCCCTGTTCCACCGCTGCGTCGATCCCGGGATGTATCAACGCGGTAAAAATGATCAAATAGAAATGGTATATCTGCCGGCGAAATCCCTATGCCATTGTCGATGACTCTCGTTACGATCCAATCGCTGCCATCCCGTTTTTCGACTTTTGTCGCGATTTCAATTCTTCCCTTCGGTTGTGAGTAGCGGATAGCATTAATTATCAAATTGTAAATTACCTGAGTAATTCTCACGGAATCAACCTTGATTATCGGCAATACGCTGTCTTCAAAAACTATTTGGATTTTCTTTTCTTCCGCCATTGGTTTCAGCATGGTCACAACCCGCTCGATTACGCTACCGATTTGGGTTGGTGTCAATTCAATCTGCAACTGACCCGTTTCGGCCAGAGAAAGGTCGCGCAGATCAGTTATTAGTCGCTTAAGATGGATAGTCTCTTCATGCAAGGATGCAAGCTGTTCTTTGTCACAAGGCACAACATCTTCCATCATTCCTTCCAGGTTACCCTGAATTACAGAGAGCGGCGTTTTGAGTTCATGGGCGATATCGGCCAGCAATCTCTGCTGCATCCGACGGTTGGCCCGAAGCGCTTCAGTCATGGCTTGCAATGACCGAGCAAGCTGAGCTACTTCATCATTCCCAGTCGCCAAAATGACCGTATCATAACGCCCTTTTCCGATCTGTTCCGCTGCGCTGCTCAATCTTCGCAAGGGGTCGGTAATCCTCCTGGCCAGCAGATAGCTTGCCGCCAAACCAAACAGCAACATCACAACCCCAACCCAGATCAACGAATCATGCACTGATGCAAGCAATCGTTCTTCAGACGGAGTAGGGCTTTGCGCAATGTGCGCGTGAAAGAGATCTGTCATCTGCCAATTTGCCAGTGTAAGCAAAATCGACACTGTGCCCAAAATTACCAGAAACATGAGCCCGGTAAATTTGTGAACGATGCTGGTCTTATGCATTTTTGCCACCCGTCATCTTATACCCTATCCCATACACAGTCTGGATATAGGCCGGCTCTTTTCCATCATCGCCCAATTTATGGCGCAAATTTTTGATATGTGCGTCCACTGTACGTTCATAGCCTTCAAACACTTCTCCCTGAACCTGCTCGATGATCTGCAGTCTGCTGAATGGGCGACCCGGTTGGCCGGCAAGTAACTCAAGAATCTTGAACTCTGTAGGAGTCAGCTCCAGCAATACATTGCTACGCCATACTTCGTGCATTTCGGCATCCACTGTCAGAGTGCCGATGATAATTGGCTCCTTTTTCACGACAGCTCGCTGTGTCCGTCGCAGAATCGCTTTGGCTCGTGCGACAACTTCCCGTGGACTGAAAGGCTTCGTCACATAATCATCGGCACCTAGCTCCAAACCAATTAATCGGTCCGTTTCTTCATCCCTGGCAGTCAGCATAATAACCGGCACATCATTATCTTTTCGAAGGCGTCGACACAGTTCCCAACCATCAATCCCCGGCAGCATGATATCCAGCACAACAAGGTCAATTCTGTTCTCCCGAATCATTTGAAGTGCTTTTAAACCATCGTAAGCAGTCAAAACACTCCAGCCTTCTTTTTCAAAATAGGCTCGTAACAGCTTACCCAATTTTATGTCATCATCAACGATCACTACCCGAAATTGTGACATTCACAGCCTCCATCAATAATGGCTCATTACGGATTGTTTCGGCAAAAGAACCTGATATCCCTTTACCCTGTCAATGCTTCATGTGTCCGCCGGGCATTATGGAATTTCCAGCCGGATTCCAACCCATCACAGTAGGATCGAGCATGCCAAAAACCATGGCGATATGTGCCACTACCAGAAAGACTGTCAAAAGAATGAAATGCAGTTTCATACGCTCTGAATCGGACCGTCCTCTGCCGATGATACCCAACTCCAGCAAAGCAATGGAAAACAGAGGAATCACGCCGGCAAGATAAGAATACACGGCAATAATATCAGCAGCGCCACGCCAGGGAATGTTCGGTACAACACCGATCCCCAATTGAAGAAAGATCCCGAGAAAATAAAATCCAAGAAGTATCCCGATCCACTTGTTGACGGTTCTGAGCATCCCTGCTTGCTGACGTTTGAAGACTACAAAAAATTCTGTGGCAACCAGTGCTTCAGCCAATGCAACCGGAATCAACATATAGATAATCAGGTTCCAAGGTTGATTGGTTGCGAGCAGTTCCATATAATGCGTCATATTCACTAAAAAAATCCCCTTTCATGTTTACGTATCTAAACTATAGCAAGACATTATGAATTTCTTGTGAAGATAATGTGAATATGTTATGAGAAAACGAATCAATAAAAAAACCGCTTGGGAGCGGTTTGACGAAACGACCGTGAAATCAACAATATTCAAATTTCTCTTGGCTTAATAAATTATCAATTATCTATTGCCGTCCCCTTTGTCAACTACTTTGTTCAATATACTCAAAGCTTCGCTATATTCGAAATTATCAATGCATCTCTTTAATTGTTCCATTTCGCTCGTCCCCACCTTCAAGAGTCCACGCCGTCGGATTTCTTCAAATACGTCTTTCGATTCTGCATTATAGTCTGCAAGAAATTCTCGCAGGCGGTTCACGATAATTTCGCTGCTCTGTCCCGCTTCATCCGGGGAAACATTTTCCGGCATCTCTTCTGTTGCCGGAAAGGTCTCCTCTTCCAACGCTTTCATTGGTCCCTGTTCGCTTCCCAGTCCGAACTTTGCCGTGAAATGGAAGGTACTGCCCTGCCCGGGGATACTCTCCACCCAGATTTCTCCTTTCATGAGATGGACCAACCGTTTTGCAATGGCAAGACCGAGACCTGTACCTCCGTAGCGTCGGGTACTTGATGCGTCGATTTGAGAGAATGCCTGAAACAGCTTTTCCTGTTCCTCTGCGGTCATACCTATCCCTGTATCCTGAACAGAAAAGTGAAGTACTATCTGCGAATCGCTGTCTTCCTCCCGGATTACACGAACCGCAATTGTCCCGGCATGAGTGAATTTCACGGCATTGCTCAAAATGTTGGACAGCACCTCGCTCAGCCTTTGAGGGTCGCCCACAAGCACCGGCGGAATGTCCTCTCCTTTGGTAAAAACCAAATCAAGGCCTTTTTGCGCCGCCATCTTTCCCAAACTGGATTTCACGCTCTCGATGACTCCATCCACAGAAAAATGGACCTTTTTAATTTCGAACTTTTCATCCTCCATTTTGGAAAAATCGAGGATATTGTTGATGAGGCCGAGCAGGCTTTTCCCAGCCACCTGAACCTTTTCCAGATACTCTTGCTGCTGGGGAGGGAGCGCCGTCTGCTGGATGAGATAGGTCATGCCCAGGATGGCATTCATCGGAGTTCGGAGTTCATGGCTGACATTCGCAAGAAAATTACTCTTGGCCAGATTTGCTTCTTCAGCTGCTTCCTTGAGACGGACAAGGCTCTCGTTGAGTGAGCGGATATCGCTGTTCACCGCCGTCAATTCCCTGTTTGCCGCGGATAGTTCCGCAGTGCGGCAGACAATGCGCAGTTCCATTTCAGCAAGCAGGTTTTCTCTGTCAATTTCCGCCTTTCTCCGCTCGGTGACATCCAAAGCTACTCCGATGATGCCGACAATTTGCCCCGTTTCATCAAGCAGAGGTTGATTATGATACTCAAAATAGAACCCCGCTGCTTCCACTATCGCATGAACAGTCTCTCCCGCAAGAGCTCTTCTTGTGTTGACAACACTGTGGTGATTCTCATCATACAGCTTAAAAACAGAAGTACCAACCAGCTGCCCCGGCTTCAGCCCGATTTTCTCGACTCCCCGTCCTTCAAACAGAGTAAATACTCCCTGATTATCCATTGCATAGATAAATACGGGAATGTTCGAAATAACTGCCCGCAATCGTTTTTCAGTCTCGTTCAGCATTTTTTCCGAGTTTTTCCGCTCTATTGCAATAGAGATTTGAGAAGCGACAATAGTCAGTACTTCAAGGTCTTCATCCTGGAACAGCAATTTCTTTTGCGCGACAGAAAACATGGCGACGACCCCGAACGCATTGCCTTTGGAGTCAATAAGAGGTGCTCCTGCCCATGCACTGTAATTCACCAGTCGCGGGGTCACTTCACCGCTTTCCGCCAATCGCTTCAATTCAGGCGGCGTCAAATACACTGCCCTGCGCAGTTTCAGAACATATTCAGACAAACCTCCGCCAATCTTTCTATGCTGTAAAAGGGTTTGCGTTTCATCCACGCAATACGGCTTTGAAGTTTGACCAGTATCGTCATTAAAAAAAGAAATGTAAAAATTATCTGCCGGCAGGATCCTTTTTACTGATTGATGAACACTCGCATATAATTCATCCAGTGAAGTTGCCAGAAGTGCCGCTTCCGTAATTTCTCTCAGCACCGACTGAATCTTTCCGCTGCGGCGCTGCGAAATGCCCGAAAGCAACAACGATATAAAAAGAATGACCACTACGCTCATTGTCCCGCAAACCCAATAATAGCCGACCACACGTTCATTCAATACCTGAAACGTCTGCTCTTCGGATACTCCAGCCAGCACGATCAATGGAAATTCACGCTGCGAACGATAGCTGTAAATGCGGATTGTCCCGTCAAAAGGACTTGCACTGATAAAACTCCCTGCATCATCTTCCTGTATGGATTTCATCAGTGCATCCTTACTGAGATCCTGCCCAATCGCAACTTCTGTATCGGATTGGCGCACCCGTACTATACCATCGCGGCCTATCAACGCGATGGATGAATTATTACCCAAATGAATCTGTTTGTAGAATTCCGCAAAATAGTACGGATCGGCAGAAACTACCACAACGCCGCCAAAAGTCCCATCACTCTTGTTGATTCTTCGAGACAGCTGAATGGACATTTTTCCAGAAGATCGACCCACTGTTGGTTTACTGATGTATAGCTGAGCATTGTCCAAGTTCCTGTGTATCAGAAAATGTTCACGATCCTTGATATTTGATGCAACGAAAGGAACCTGGCTGCTTGAAATCAAATCTCCATTTTCGTTAGCAACGCTCAGGAGAACATAAGGCTGGCCCTTGAAACGTCCTGCCTGCGCAAGACTCTGTAGGTCAAACCCGAACCCTTCTTTTTCTGTCTGGTATTTCAAAAAAAGCGCGACTTCATCCAGACCACGGATTGTCCGCACAGTATGTTCTTCAAAAACTCGGGCATAATTCGCGGTTTCTTTTATTGCGTTTTCCATTTCCAGTCGCCGCTCGCTTTGCACCTTATAGTAGAAACCCACCCAGATAAAACAAAGCAGCACTATGCCGAATAAAACGGTCAAAGCGCTGATATTTCGGATCGACAGCAACTCCTTGAAACGCATCGCGCACCTCCGGGCATGTTCTTGGCGATGTATCGGTCGAATGCTCTCAACAAAAATTATCTAATTATTGTTATTTTACTTCTTGATGCTCAATGCAGATTCCTTCTACATCTCAAGGATGACCATTTGCAGGAAATGAAGCATCGGGAGAAGAAGAAGAAAAGAACGACCGAATGGGGAGTTGAGTGGAAACATTGCGATATTCAGGGATA
>CAZXCC010000059.1:0-11266 GCA_964638945.1 uncultured Veillonellaceae bacterium
CAGCATGACCGCTGTTTTTCCGTCTTTTTCAGCATGCAGATAGTCATGCATGGCATGTGACACTGAAGTATCCCGAACTCCTTCAGAAATCATCAGGGCTGCTTTGATTGCGACCAATTGGCCAACATCCTGATTTGAGCGCCCGTTACCGACACCCTCGGCCAGGATAATGGAGATACCTCCTCCAGTGCGCTCAACGACTTCAAATCCATCACCGCAGCCTGTTGAACCATTCTTATCCATTTTGGCCAAACCGACTAAAATTTCCATATTCAGAGAACCTTCCTGCTCTCGCTGATACTCAACAAACAAGGGCAAAATGCTGCCGTTCCCGGCACATTTTGCCCCATTTTGCCATGCCGAAACCATAATCTTCGTGTTTCCAGAGCTTGATCTCTATGCAAAAAAATTATTTTGATTCGCTGTTGCCGCTGTTGCCGCGCGGAGGCTGTACATGACTGACAGCGGACCGAGCCACTTCGACTTCGAGTTTTTCTGCGATCTGAATAGTGACAGACTTGTCATTCAACCTGACAATTTCACCATAAAGACCTCCAATGGTGACGATTTTTGCACCTTTTTTCAAACTGGACAAAAACTCGCTGCGTTTCTTCTGTTCTTTTTTCTGTGGCCGCCATAGAATGAAATAGAATACGACTGCCATAAGGATCAGCGGCCAGGAACCTTGAATAAACTGATCGATTTCTGGAGAAATTGATGGCAAAAAACTCACTCCTTATATTTTGTCAATTGATTATAATTCAACAGGCACTGCTGAACTCCTGCCTTATTCCGCATATTTTTTCCGGAAATTCTGCCGGAATGCCCTGAAGGTCCCCTGCATAATTGATTCGCGTATCTTCCCCATCAAACCAATTAAAAAATGCAAATTATGCAGGCTCATCAGACGTAAGCCGAATATCTCGTCGCATCGGATCAGATGGCGCAAGTATGCACGGCTATAAGTCCGGCAAGTATAGCAGTCGCATTCGGGGTCAAGAGGTTCAAAATCTTCTGCGTACGATGCGTTTCTGATAACCACCCGTCCCTGCGATGTGATTGCCGTGCCGTTGCGAGCCACACGGGTCGGAAATACGCAGTCAAACATGTCGATCCCAAGCCCAACTCCTTCTACCAGACAGTCAGGAGTCCCGACGCCCATCAAATAACGTGCTTTATCCCTGGGCAAAATCGGCGTCGTATGTTCCAGCATTTCATACATGAATTCTTTTGGTTCCCCCACCGACAAACCGCCGACAGCATAACCCGGAAAATCCATTTCCCCCAGACACTCGGCACTCTCACGGCGCAGATCCCGGTACATGCCTCCCTGTACAATTCCGAACAATGCCTGGTCCGGACGCGAATGCGCCTGAATGCAGCGGCGCGCCCAACGCGTTGTGAGGCGCATCGAAGCACAGGCATAGACATAATCGGCAGGGTATGGGGTGCACTCATCAAAAGCCATGGCAATGTCAGATCCAAGCGCCATCTGTATTTCCATGGACTTTTCCGGCGACAGGAACTGACGGGAACCATCAAGATGAGAACGGAATGCGACCCCTTCTTCGCTGATTTTCCGCAAATCTCCCAGGCTAAACACCTGGAAGCCACCGCTGTCTGTGAGGATAGCCCTGTCCCAGTTCATGAACTTATGCAGTCCGCCCGCTTTTCGAACAAGCTCATGCCCCGGTCGTAAAAATAAATGATACGTATTGGAAAGGATCACACCGGCTCCCATCGTTTTCAGTTCTTCAGGAGACAAGGTCTTCACCGTGCCCTGAGTACCAACCGGCATAAATATCGGCGTGTCAAAACTGCCGTGGGGAGTATGAATGCGACCCGCCCTGGCGCCTGTGTCCGGGCATTGCCTGATCAGTTCATAGGTTACCGCTGCCATAAGCTTCCCCTTTTCCAGTTATTTAATGAACATTGCATCGCCGAAACTAAAAAAGCGATATCTCCTTTGCACAGCTTCGTGATAGGCTTTCAGGATATTTTCCTGCCCTGCCAAAGCGCTGACCAGCATCAGCAAGGTTGACTGCGGCAGATGGAAATTGGTAATCAATGCATCCACCAATTGAAATGAATAACCGGGATAAATAAACAACTCAGACCAGCCGCTGCCCGGATGCAGCGTTCCATCTCTGGCGGCGCTTTCCAATGTTCGCACGGCTGTAGTTCCCACAGCCACGATTCGCCCGCCCTGCTGTTTGGTCCTGTTGACTTTTTCAGCTGTTTCCGTGGAAACATGAAAAAATTCCTTATGCATCACATGCTCTTCAATCCGTTCGATACGTACCGGCCTGAATGTCCCAAGACCAATATTCAGAGTCACAAAAACAAACTCTGCACCCTTGGATCTCGCCCGCTCCATCAGTTCCGGCGTGAAATGCAAACCTGCCGTGGGTGCCGCAGCAGACCCCCTGTTTTGCGCATATACCGTCTGATATCTCTCCGGGTCGGACAATTTTTCGTGAATGTACGGAGGCAAGGGAGTTTCTCCCAACTCATCCAGCACGGATTCAAAAACACCTTCATAATGGAATCGAGCCAGTCGCCCTCCATATTCAGTGGTATCCAGAATTTCACAGCTTAATTTTTCACCGAACCAGGCTTTCTGGCCCACTCGCATTTTTTTACCCGGTTTCACCAATACTTCCCAGATATTCTGCGATTGGCGGTGCAGCAAAAACACTTCCACTCTGCCGCCGGAATCTTCCCTCTTCCCCAATAGTCGAGCCGGAATCACTTTTGTGTTATTGGCAACCAATAAATCACCCGGCAGCAAATAATCCACGACATCATGAAAAATTTTATTCTCCAGTGCTCCCGACTTTCTGTCAAGTACAAGCAGGCGGGATGAATCGCGCGGCTCCAGAGGAGTTTGTGCAATCAACTCTTCCGGCAGAAAATAGTCAAAATCTTTTACTGTTAGCATTTTAATACCACTTGTCGATCTTTACTCCCTGATAATAATGTTTCAATATTGTTACATAATATTCCGGCCCAGGATTGATTGCCTTTTCAGCCATTGCCTTCGCACCCCACAAAGAAAGTCCTATGCCATGTCCCGAACCGTACCCCTCAAGAAAGATCATTTCATCTTTACGCCCGCTAATTCTGTGGACATTATCACTGTCGTTAAGCAGGCCTCCTGATTTTGCAGGCGGAAGATTGATCTGGATCGGTTTGTTATCCCGGTCACCATAGCTGTCAATAACGCCTCCATCCAAATTTGTCATCACTACCGCCACATACATATCAATCAATGTGCTCGGCAAAGACAGCAGTTCCTGAAATTTTTCCCCATCGACTGTCACAACGCCATTTTTCCCAATTATGAGCAGTGACTTTATCCTGCCGGATATTCCACGATCCATAGCAGTCATCGGCGAAGGTTTTCGCTTTGAAACCTCGATCGCATTCAATTCTCCGACATCATAGCCGCCGCCTTTTAGCAAAGCTTCCAGTTCCTTGGGACTCATTCTTTTCTGCCAGCGATAGAACGGACTGGTCTGATCGTAATCAGGCTTCCCGCGCAAATACTCTTTTCCCTGCGGCCAGAGGACGTCTCCGTTTTCAGTATATCCCCCGCTGCTGAGATGAAAGGGAGACACGATTAACTGGCCTTGCCAGGTCAGCACCATGCCTTTCGTATCGTTGACAGCCTTCAAAGCCCGCTCATCTTCGGCTGACAGTCCAATATAGGTCTGACAGTGTTTCGTTCCACAAAAATCAAACCCCTCATCTTTATGGCGCCCCAGCTCATGCAGTGCAAAAGTGCGGATTGCCACAGCCTGTGCTTTCAATGCCTCCACAGGCCATTCCTGTGAAATATCCCGCATCATCAGGCTATAAACATAGTCATCCACTGGGAGAATATTGATTGCGGTCAGGCCATTCTTTCCCTGGGTCCGGCCAATCTCTATCACTCCAGGATAGCGTCGGTTGTTCAGTTCAATAATGCGGTTTGTCCGTTCGATCCGACCTGCGGATTTCGGTTGAATTTTCAGCCCGGATGTATTCGCAACGCTATTATTGATAACCATTTGCCCGTCGCGCAAACCGATCCGTATTTTTTCCTCTTTTGCATATTCACCCAATACCTTGCCGCTGGACACATCCACAATCTCATATGGTCCGTTGCTTGTTACCATGTAGCCATACTGCTGGGTCAGAATCGCAACCTTAACCAGCGGCCCTGCCTGATTGCCGGCAGCAGCAACGGGTGCAACCGATGTAATCAGTAATGCCAAAGCCAACATAATAAATCGGCACAGTCTGTTCATCCAGAAAGATGTAAGCAAGGATAGCTCCTCCCATATCCAAAAATCATCAACGCCGTGAAAATATCAAATTTAGAACAACTGTCAGAACAACACTGACAATAAGAGACGTAACTATCGGGAAATGAAAACTGAAATTCTCTTTTTCAATATGGATATCACCAGGCAAACGCCCCAGAGAAGTAAACTTGCCGCCAAAATATACCACTGCTCCAACGATAAGAAGCAACAATCCAAAGATCATCAGCGTTTTACCAAATGATGCAAAACCATCGCCTGACAAGTGCGTTCTACCCCTCATTCCCTTACGATTTGCAATATCGTTCCTTTTCACTGAAAATACATCCACAATAGGGTTGTCTGTACATTTCCCGCGCTCTGCTTATTTTGACACCTTCCTGCCAGCCGGGCCGAAAATCTTCATAAAGAAATTCTACCCCGTGCGCAGCGCCGGCAGCTTCACCGGCCTTTCGAATCAGCTCGTGCTTCTGATACGGACTGACCAAAAGAGTCGTGGAAAAAGCTTCGCATCCCATCAGTCTTGCCTGTCTGGCAGCTTCATGGAGACGCATTTCATAACATATTTCACAACGCAAACGGTCCGCTTTCATCACAGCTGATAGAAAATCCTCCAGAAGATATCGTCCATCTACTGTCAACGGTAGTTCGATACTGCCTGCATATTCTCGCAACGTATCCAGACGGCGGGAAAATTCCTTGAATGGATGAATATTCGGATTGAAAAAAAAGCCCAGTACTTCATGCCCGGTTTTTCGCAGGCTCGCAACCGGAAAAATGGAGCAGGGCCCACAACAGATATGTAATAAGACTTTCATTTTTATCGCTCTTTCCACAAAACTTCCTGTTTTTTATCCGTTTCTTCCGTCCGGCAAGGAATTCCAAGATGACGATACGCTGCAATTGTAGCAGTCCGGCCTCTTGGTGTACGGTTTAAGAATCCCATTTGCAGTAAAAAAGGCTCATAAACATCTTCAATGGTATCAGTCTCTTCACTGACTGCAGCAGCGATGGTCTCAACACCAACCGGTCCTCCATTGAACTTTTCTATAATCGCTGCCAGTATGCGACGGTCGGTGCGATCCAGGCCGCTTGGATCCACTTCCAGCATGCCTAAAGCCTTGTCTGCCACTTCCCTTGTAATGATATTTTTCCCATCCACCATGGCAAAGTCCCGGACGCGCTTCAGAAGGCGGTTGGCAACACGAGGAGTTCCCCGGGAACGGCATGCGATTTCTTCCGCCCCGCCGGTTTCCACCGCCACATTCAATACCTCAGCCGCCCGTGTCACGATTTGCAGCAATGCTTTTGGCCCATAGTACTCCAGTCTGCACATAACGCCAAAACGATCACGCAGAGGAGCCGCCAAAGCACCTGCCCGCGTGGTTGCACCCACAAGTGTGAATTTTGGCAAGTCCAACCGGATGGACCTGGCACTGGGTCCCTTTCCAATAATGATGTCAAGCGCATAATCTTCCATCGCCGGGTACAAAATTTCTTCAACCGCCCGATTTAGACGATGAATCTCATCAATAAACAAAACGTCTTTTTCCCCAAGATTGGTGAGCAAAGCCGCCAAATCCCCTGCGCGTTCAATTGCAGGACCCGAAGTGATTCGCAGGTTGACACCCAGTTCATTGGCAATAATGCCGGCTAGCGTGGTTTTGCCCAATCCGGGCGGTCCATGCAGCAGGACGTGATCCAGAGCCTCCTGACGGGCCATTGCTGCCTGGATAAATACCGAAAGGTTCTGTTTTACCTGGTCCTGCCCGATATATTCCGCCAAACGCCTCGGACGAAGGCTGAGCTGCCAGGTATCGCTTTCCTGTTCAGGCCCTTCCACTAACCTTGCTTCCTCCATGACTACCTCCCGACCATTTCACGCAGGACAGCCTTAATCAAAGCTTCCGGAGTCTTTGCTTCTCCGGAAACCCTTTGCAGTCGCGGTAATACTTCTGATTGAGAATAACCCAATGAAACAAGTGCCGACAATGCTTCATCCAGTGCATTTCCCGGCTGGCCGGACTTCATTTCCGTACCCCCGGGCAATGCGGCTTCTACACCGATCTGTCCAATCTTGTCCCGTAACTCAAGCACAATCCGTTCCGCCGTTTTTTTGCCTACTCCGGAAATACGTGTCAGAGCCGCCAGATCATTGCGCCCGATCGCAACACGGATCCCTTCCGGTTTCATTCCGGATAAAATGGCGAGGGCCATCTTGGGCCCAACTCCGGTTACGGATAGCAAAAGCAGGAACATGGAATGTTCTTCCGGAGTAATAAAGCCAAAAAGCAACAACGCATCCTCACGGACACTCAGATAAGTATATAACTTGGTTTCCAGTCCCACAGAAAGTTTTTCGCGAGTCGACGCAGGCACAAACACCCGGTACCCTACGCCATGCACATCCAGATAACAGGTTTCTGTCAGTACCTGGTCAACAATGCCACGCAAATAACCGATCATCGTCGCATCAACTCCGCCATGCTTTTTCAACCGAACCGGAGTGGGCAGTGCATATGGCAATAGCCAGAGCATCCGCTGCATCATCCGGAGTCGGCTTCTGTCCCAGGCAAAGCAATCGCTGCGTCATGTAAATGACCTGTTCCTTGGTCGCCTGCCCATAACCAACAACTGCCTGTTTGACCTGCAGAGGCGTCAGCTCAACTATTGGCACTCCATTCATTTCCGCTGCCAACAATATAACGCCCCGCGCTTCGCTTACCGTCATCGCGGTGGTGACATTGCGGTTGAAAAAAAGCTTTTCCACGCCAACGACATCCGGTTTGCGATTTTGCATCATTCCTGAAAGTTTTTCATAAATTATCCGCAGACGTTCCTCCCTGCGCATCGACGGCGTTGTCCTGATTACGCCATACCCTGCATCATGCAGGGAATTTCCGTTCAACTCCACAAATCCGTATCCGCAGATTGCATTTCCGGGATCGATTCCCATAGCCAGCAAAAAGATGCCCCCTTACCCCTGCGTCAGCGGCTATGCATCGTCGTCTTCATCTTCCGGCACATCAAAGTTGCCATACACAGCCTGCACATCATCATGTTCTTCCAGAGCATCAACCAGTCGCATCAGTTTGACTGCGTCATCGCCAGCGAGTGTAATGGTGGTTTCAGGGATCATGCTGATTTCTGCGCTGTCCCATTTTACGCCGGCTGTTTCCAGCGCATTCACCACGGTTTCAAAATCTTCCGAAGCACAGGTGATTTCAAATTGATCGCCTTCACTTTGCATGTCTTCCGCCCCAGCGTCCAGTACAATGGCTAGCAGGTCTTCCTCACTCGGCCCTTTTGCCTTGTCAATCAGAATCAGACCTTTCTTGTGGAACATCCAGGCAACACAACCTGATTCCCCCATATTGCCGCCGTTTTTGGAAAACAGATGTCTCATCTCTGCTGCAGTCCTGTTACGGTTATCTGTCATCGTTTCCACCAAAAGAGCAACGCCGGCAGTGCCATAGCCTTCATAGGTAATTTCCTCAAAGCTGACCCCTTCCAGCGTCCCCTGCCCTTTTTGTATCGCCCGCTGGATGTTTTCTTTCGGGATATTGTTTTCGCGCGCTTTCTGCAATGCCAGTTTCAAGCGCATGTTTCCTGAAGGATCCGCACCACCGATACGCACGGCGGTTGTAATTTCACGGCCGATCTTTGTTGTAGCCGCGCCTCGAGCCGCATCCGCTTTTCCTTTCCGATGTTTTATATTGGCCCATTTTGAATGCCCTGACATTTCTAATACAACCCCTTTAAATAGAATAATGAATTGAAAGAAAATTTATCCAAACCCCGTTGACTTCAACGAGAGTATATCATAAAACACTATTTTTGTGCAAAAACCTCCTCTTCCAACGATTTCTTGCCTACCGATTCTATCATGCATGTCAAACCTGCCGGATAGAATTTAAACTTCGCCTGAATCAATTCTTCATTTATGATATAATATTTGGCGTAAAGACAGGGGGTACGATATGAATCAGTTTCAGCAGGCTGTCTGCAAACATCTTCCCAATAATACCCGTGGTGCTGCTACAGCCATAATCATCGGCATCATGGCTTTTCTTGTCATAGGAATAGGAGTAGGGCTTGGTTTTCTATCCGCAACAATACAGTCAGCACCCAATCTGCGCGGAGATATACGCCCGGCAGCCTCTGCGCAGGTATTTGATGCCAATGGAAAATTAATCACGGTTCTGCACGCCGTGGAAAACAGATTGCCCGTCCCGCTGGCCAAAATCCCCAAGGACTTGCAGAATGCGTTTGTCGCATTGGAAGACAATCGTTTTTATCAACATTCCGGTGTAGATCCCCGGGCGATTTTGCGGGCTGTTTGGATCAATATTGCTGCCGGCGGAGTATCTGAAGGCGGCAGTACAATTACGCAGCAACTCGCTAAAAATGCATTTTTATCCCAGGAACGTACATGGAAACGCAAAGTGCAGGAAATGATCCTTGCTTTCCAGATAGAAAAACAATATACCAAAGATGAAATCCTCGAACTGTACCTGAACCAGATTTATTTTGGCGCCGGCTCCTATGGAGTGCAGGCGGCTGCGCAAACATACTTCGGGAAAAATTCCGACCAGCTGAATCTGGCGGAATGCGCCTTGCTGGCCGGACTTCCGAAAAGCCCCAATTACTACTCGCCCTTCAACAGCATGCAGGCTGCCCGTGAAAGGCAGTCTACCGTACTCGATCAGATGGTCAAATACGGGTATCTTGACCAATCCACGGCAGATAAAACCAAATCTGTTCCCATCAAGCTGGCTTCTAGTCAGGAACCGGCAAAACCGGATCCAAAAGCCAAGCCGACAGACAAAAAACCGGATATTGAAGTATCCGCTTCCTATTTTATTGAATACATCACATCACAGCTGATCGATAAATACGGCGCTGACACGGTTTATAAAGACGGACTGAAAATCTACACGAGCCTTGACCTCACTATGCAAAAAGCAGCTGAAAAAGCCATGCTTGAACTGCCTGTCATATCGACGGACAAGAATGGCCTTCAACAACCTCAAGGAGCTTTGGTTGCAATCGACACCCATACCGGACATGTCAAAGCGATGGTAGGCGGACGTGGCAACGACAAATTTAATCGGGCAGTACTTGCTGAACGACAGCCCGGTTCTGCTTTCAAGCCTTTTGTCTATCTGACTGCCCTAGATAGCGGCAAATCCCCTGCTTCCATCATCGATGACAGTCCCTTCCGGGCCGGGAGTTACGCTCCCATGAATTATGACAGAACTTTTAAGGGACCGATTACGCTTCGTACCGCTCTTGCTTTGTCCCGCAACGTTCCTGCCGTCAAACTTGCCCAGGAAGTAACCCCTGATAAAGTCGTCCGAAACGCGCAGAACATGGGCATCTCAACCCTTGTTACCAGTGGTTCGAATAATGATATTACCCTTGCCATGGCTCTTGGCGGTTTGACCCGTGGAGTCACTCCCCTGGATTTAGCGAGCGCTTACGGCGTAATCGCCAATCAGGGCGTCCGTGTCGAACCGGTTACCATTTTAAAGGTTGTGGACCGCAACGGTAAAGTATTGGAACAACATACACCAAAAGAAAGAATGGTAGTGAACGAAAAAGTTGCCTTTCTTTTGACGGATATGATGAAAGGCGTCATTCAGTATGGTACCGGAACAGGAGCAAACATCGGCAGGCCTGCGGCTGGGAAAACCGGCACTACGGATGAACATAAGGATGCCTGGTTTGTCGGATTCACTCCCGATATTTCCACCGCCGTTTGGATTGGTTTTGACAGCGAAGGGACTCTCCAGGGAACTACCGGAGGCGAAACCCCCGCCACCATCTGGCGGCTCTTCATGACTGACATCACAGCGAAAACACCCGTGAAAGATTTTCCACGACCGCGTGGTATCATCTCGGCCACCGTTTCTACAAGAGACGGAGGCCTGATAAACGATCCAAACAATAAAGAATCCATCACTGATTACTTTATTGAAGGCACACAACCCAAACAGCCCTCGACAGCTCCGCCGCATGTCGACCCAAATACTGCTCCCAAAACTGATACTCCAATACCTGGCCAATCCGGCAAAACTACCACACCCACACAAAAAACAAACCCAACTCCCCCCGGCGGCTCCAGCACCACTACCAAGCCGCCTGCAACCACGCCTACCAAGCCAACAAACTAAACGCAAAATACAAGGAATGCGGCACCTGCTCAGGGGCCGCATTCTTTATAAGATATGGAGGCCGGTTTATATGATGCATGCCTGGAAAACAATAGTCATTTCAGTCCTCTCATTCAGCTTGATGTCAATGCAGGTCATGGCCGCGCCACTCCCCGCAAGTAAGACCCTCACTCAAACAGGCATGTCGCGAAATGACAGAGTTGAAGCCGTATTATCCAGGATGAGTCTGGAGGAGAAAATAGGCCAAATTTTTTTAGTGGCCCCGGATGGAAATTGGGAACTGTTGCTGCAAACCTATCGTGTGGGCGGATTCATCCTTTTTTCCCGGCATTCCCAGGGACTGCAACAAACCATGGAACGGATCGAGCAGATCCGGCTTTTGGCTGGCGCCATTCCACCCTTTGTTGCGGTTGATCAGGAAGGAGGACGGGTAGCACGCCTTGACTTCACTACTCAAGTGCCTTCCGCCCGTGAACTCTCAAATCTGGATGCACTTTCCCTGCGCCAGATCGGTCGAATCCTCGGAAGCGAACTGGCATCTCTTGGTTTTCATATAAATTTTGCCCCTGTTTTGGACGTCAATACCGATCCGGCGAACCCTGTGATCGGGGACCGTTCTTTTGGCTCAGACCCTGCGACTGTGTCAGTGCTTGGTCAGGCTTATATTGCAGGTCTGCAAGAGACTGGAATAGCGGGATGCGCCAAACATTTTCCCGGACATGGAGATACACGCAGTGACTCTCACCTTCTGCTGCCAGTTGTGAATCAGAAATTAGAACGTTT
>CAZXCC010000059.1:11366-13599 GCA_964638945.1 uncultured Veillonellaceae bacterium
TCTCACGGTTGGACTCCTCTGTCCGGCGCATCCTGAATCTAAAACTGAAACTTACCGAAAACAGTAATCGGAATGAACCGTTCCACAACAGACTCAGCTATGCCGCCGCCACAGTCGGTTCCACGCAACATCGAGCACTGATGAACAAATTGCTGCAAAAACCTTGATAACTCTTCTATTCTATGACCCAATGTTATACCGTATATGTTGGAAGTCGTGGGTTTCTTTTGTCCCCAAAAAATTATCCTCTCTGATAGATGAAGAAAGAATAAATCCGGGAATGAAACATGAATTCATTCCCGGATTTATTCTTTCGTTAGCAACAGTTGGGCTATCTCAAGACCTACCTGTCAAAAAACGGACTTTTGCCTGATACAGAAAGTGGAATACCGTATGCAATTTTCACTTCGTCATCGCCAAACATTTTAAGGTTCAACGCAGCACGGCCAACTGTAAACATAATGCGGTTGTCCACATGATGCGCTGCCGCCACGCTGACCGCTGATCCGATGGCAATGCCGAGATCGCCGATACTGATAGCGCACATTCCGTTATTCTGGGTATTTTCCGCACAATCCTTGTAACCACAGTACCCGCAGGGTTTGGGGCCTGTCACTTTTACCCGCTGACCCATCAACAATACAACAGGGGATTTGTCAATATTATTGGCATCACGCTCAAATGTCGGCATGCCTCCCTCTTCCTTGACAATCCGCCTCATCTCTGCAGACAGCTGATCCTTGGCTTTCGCCCGGACTGCAAACACCACAAGGTTATCGATGCCTTTGCCTTTTGGTGCAGTACGCGCCGCCAGAGACATCAGTTCGACAACCTGGTCCAGCGCCCTTGCTTCCATTTCCGCACTCTTCGTTATCATGTCAACTCAACTCCTTTATCTTTCAGGATAATTTGACAACAGAAACCCCATTTCCTCCCTGATTGATTTCGCCAATCGTCACGCCCTTTACACGGGGATGCGCCGTAAGAAAGGCACGAACCCCTTTGCGCAGTGCTCCGGTGCCTTTGCCATGGATTACGGAAATTGAATCCAGTCCGGCCAGCACAGCATCATCAATGTATTTTTCCAATATATATTCGGCTTCATCGTTATTCATGCCACGGATATCAATTTCCCTTGAAACTGATTGTACTTTGTCCAGGACAAATGATTTGTCCGGCTTTTCCTGCGGAGAGATATTCTTGCGCTCAGACCTTTTCAAAACCCTGCACTGGGTTTTCGGCACTACTGTTTTCAGTGAACCAAGCTGTACAGTCGCAGAATTTGCGTCCAGCGAAAGCACCGTTCCCTGCTGTGCCAGACTGGCAACGTAAACTACCGCACCGGGGAAAATCTCGGACCCTTCCGCAGCAAAAACCGGGGGTTCCGGGATATTGGTAAGGGGATTCAGTTCACTGATTTTTTCGCGGATGCGACGCCGCGCACCGTCAATGCTTCCCTGTAGTTCCGCATTTTTTGCCATGGAAAACTTTTGTTTCAGCTCGGCTATAACTTCCTCCGACTCAAGTCGGGTCTGGCGCATCAATTCATCGGCTTCCGCACGCGCTTTCACCAGAAGGTCTTTCTTTTTTGCTTCCCATGCCAGTTTTTCCCTTTCGATTGCCTGGCGCAGTTTCAATGTCTCCATGCGCAAGACTGCCGCTTCCTGCCGTTCTTTCTCAATAGCCCGTTTGTGTTCCTCCATGGCCGACAGAACTGTTTCAAATTTCTGATGCTCACCGCCAGCCAACAATCTGGCCTGATCCACGATTTCGGAGGACAAGCCCAGCCGTTGGGAAATGGCGAAAGCATTGCTGCTGCCGGGAACGCCAATCAGCAAACGATAGGTAGGCCGCAGCGTTTCCAGATCAAATTCAACAGAAGCGTTTTCCACACCGGGCCTTGTATATGCGAATGCTTTTAGCTCTCCATAATGAGTGGTTGCGACAGTGCGAACTCCTTGTTGGTGTAAATGTTCCAGGATTGCCATTGCCAGCGCGGTACCTTCTTCCGGATCGGTTCCGGCACCAATCTCATCGATCAAAACAAGACAGCGCGGGGTAACCTGCCCCAGAATCCGCACCAAATTGGTCATATGGCCGGAAAAAGTGCTGAGGGACTGCTCAATACTCTGTTCATCGCCAATATCGGCGAAAATATTCTCAAACACAGTCATTTCCGACTCTGGCGCCGCCGGCACGAATACCCCCGATTGCATCATTAATGTCAGCAGAC
>CAZXCC010000060.1:0-13511 GCA_964638945.1 uncultured Veillonellaceae bacterium
CGCCGAGCCTCTGGCGACAGCGGAAGTCGTGGGTTTCTTATGTCCCCAGATGTTATACTTTCTGGTAGACCCATAAAAGCAGACTTGCCTCAGGCGGAGTAAATACTCTTTCTGAGGCAAGTCTGCTTTTATCAAACTCTATATTTTCTTCCTTGCGTCCCACGTCAGCCCGAAATTGAATTGAAAATCGCATCACTTCCGCACAAGTCCTTCACGAGATCTTCACAATATATTGCTATACTGAAAACAAATAAAGATTGGAGTTGATAATCATGTTGATGGGATACGGTTTTGAAGGAGCTGTGGGCTGGTCCGGATTTGGTCTGGGGATAAACACTGTGATTGCAGTACTGATCGGTGTTGCAGCAGTATGGACATTCAACGCTATATTCTTCCATGACCAGGGGGAGTCGGCTTCGGATTACGAACATCACTATGCCAAATGAGAGTGCTGTGAGATGCGCAGTTCACCAAACGAACGCATATGGCGGACAATAATCTCTGCAAATTAACCCTCTCCAGGAAATGAGAGGGTTAATTTGCATTTGGTCGAATGTATTAAAAAAAACGAGAACTTTTTGATTCAAGACATAAAAGAGGTGCTCTTCTTGGCACAGAATTCAGTTCTCCTTGTGGATGACGACCCCAAAATCGCCAAATTTTTGCGCAGTTATTTTGAGGCAGAAGGGTTTTCGGTATTTACTGCAAGCGACGGAATGATGGCTCTACAAATGTACCGCGATCTAAAACCGGATATCCTGGTGCTTGACCTGATGTTGCCGAAAGTAACCGGGCTGGATGTCTGCCGTCAGATACGCAAGGAAAGTGACACACCCATATTGATGCTTACTGCACGCGACGATGAAACCGACCGTCTCATTGGCCTGGAGTTAGGGGCTGACGATTACGTGGTAAAACCTTTCAGTCCAAGAGAAGTGGTTGCACGCGTGAAAGCCATCCTCAGACGAACACAAAAAACACAGGAAAAAACGGAATCATTCCGGATCGGTCATTTCATCATTGATAGTGAAGGGTACACGGTAAGCATGGACGGAACCGTTCTTGACCTAACCCCAACGGAATACAAGATTTTCGAACTGCTTGCGACTCATCCCGGCCATGCTTTCACACGAATCCAAATGGTCGAGCAAATACAGGGCGTTGCATTTGAAGGGTATGAGCGCACTATTGACGCGCACATAAAAAACCTTCGTCACAAAATCAACGACAATCCGAAGGATCCCTGCATCATCCTTACTGTATACGGGGTCGGTTACAAATTTGCCGGAGAGACTCATGCTGCAACATAAGTCGCGTATCATCGTCCTCCTGTCCCTGATGGTTTTTCTCGTCGGAGTCGCATGGTTTTTCCTGGCCAAGTCCCAACCCGGCTTCAAGCTGTACGAATATCTGTCTGTTCATGTTGACAACATTGGTATGATGCACTTTTCCGGTTTTGTTGAACATGCGTTTCTGGATTCGATCAATCGTTTATTCTATTTCGCTGGTGGAATCATTTTTCTCATCGCCCTGTTTTCCAGTTACATTCCCAACCGCAGAATCGCCGTGCAAATCCGGCAGTTAATCGCAGCCTTGAAAGTTCTGGAGATGGGCCAGTACGGAAAAACCGTCGACATTAACCCTCACAACGAAGTGGGCGAGCTGGCGGCCATTTTCAATCGAATGTCCCTTTCCCTGGCTGAACATCAGACACTGCGCCGCATCATGTTTGCGGATCTGGCCCATGAGCTGCGAACTCCGCTTACTGTCATACAGGGAAACCTGGAAGGAATGCTTGAAGGTGTTATCGAGCGGAGCGATGAAACCCTGAATTCACTGTTGGAAGAAACCGAGTATCTTAGCCGCATGGTCAAGGATTTGCACGATTTGTCTTTGGCTTTTGCCGGACAACTGAAGCTTGAAAAGACAGCCACGGACGTGAACCTGGTTATCCACCGGGCTGTCAGCATGCTGGAACCGCTTGCTTTCGAACACAACATCTCCATTCATGAGGAACTGAAGCCGTCTCCCCCTTTGTTGCTGGATTCCCGCCGTCTCAGTCAGATCATATACAATCTCTTGACCAATGCCATACGCTATTCACCGGAAAATGGCAAAGTCCGAGTCAGCACTGACATGGTTCACCACAATGACGCGCATTGGTTGCGGATCGAAGTCATTGACAATGGATGCGGCATCTTGCCGGAGGATATGCCCTTAATTTTTCAACATTTCTATCGGGCCGACAAATCACGCAACAAAAAAAGCGGCGGCTCAGGCATTGGCCTGGCCATCGTAAAGCAGTTGGCCGAAATTCACGGCGGTTTTGTCGAAGCGCATAGCGAACAAGGAAAAGGAAGCCGATTCTCTGTGTTTTTGCCAGTCACGGAAAAATAACGATGCATAGGAAACAATACCCCACACTTTCTAATGAAGTATGGGGTATTGTTCTTTTTTCGCCCGTTTTGCGCGGCAAGCAGGATGAGCATCCCCTACGGCAGAATGGCAAAAACCCTGGCCGGGAATCCTGTTCCAGCCTTCACCTTAGGGAATGTCACAACAATCAGCGCGCCATTTTCTGGAACCTTGTCCAGGTTCGCCAGCAACTCGATCTGATAATGATTTTGATGCAGTATGTAGGATTCCAGTGAATAATCATCCTTGCTTGTTGCAATCCCCGGGTCGGTATCGGTCGTCTCGTGACCTGAAGCCGTAATTTTGCGTTCTTCATAGAGATATTTCAATACGTCCAGACTCCAGCCCGGATAATGATCGATGCCCCGCTCATCTTTGTTGGACATTGCCGCCGCATCCGGCCAGCGTTTGGACCAATCGGTGCGCAAAGCGACAAAAGCCCCCTGCGGAATTTTACCGTGCCGCGCCTCCCAGTCTTTCACATCGCGTAGAGTAACCGTATAATCCGCATTTTTCTCGACGCTTGCGTGAACATCCAGCACGACCAGAGGCAAAATCATTTCCTTGGGCTCGATTTGTTCGATCGTCCGCAACCCTTCGGCAAAGTGTACCGGTGGATCCACGTGCGTCCCCCATTGCCCGACGTGAGTGTATAAATGCGCCACGAAACCGTCTTTTGAGTAGGAATAGAGCTTCTCCCGCTTTTCGTCAGGGAATCCTTTCCAATGTGGAATTCCCGGCTCAAATGCGTGCGTCAGGTCGACAAACTGTTTGCTTCGGATGATGTTCCATGCCGCATTCAAATCAGCCTCGCCTGGCTGCGCTGCTGATACAGCTCCCGATAAAGCCAACAACAAAACTGCCAACAGGAATCCAACAGCTTTTTTCATAGATATCCCCCCGCGCAATTTACTTCAGACCGGACGAAACCATCCTGACGAACTCCTGCCAGGGAAACAGCTGGCCGGGACAATCGGTTCCTTCAGTCACCGCTCGGTGCGGCCGCACATTTTCCAACGGAACCCGGTATTTCTCCATGAGCTCCCGCGTCAGTCGCGCAGCACTTTCCAACTGGACCGAAGCCGGAACCGTCCTGTTAAAGTCTCCCACCAGAACGATGCCGAGACTGCGCCGGTTGGCTCCGGCCGCATGGGCTCCGACCATCTGTTCGGGCCGTCCATTCTCCACCTCTCCGTCTGCGAAAACCAATTTATGATAGCCGACCCCTGCCCATCCGTTCGTCAAGTGCAGTTCCTGGATGTCAGCACGCGACGTAGTGGTCGGCATCGCCGCATGATGAACGACGATGAGATCCGTTCCCTGCCTCGGTATCAATCGCTCGGAAAAAAACAAGCGGGGCAAGAAATAATTGTCGGCCCTGTTCCATGTCCCATCTGTGGGAAAGGCGCCAACCTCTCCGTTGAATCGGCACCCCGCCATCTCTCCGTTTTTGTGCCGGCCTTTGACTGTCTCGGGAGACACGTCGGCAATCTCAAAACCGCTGATTTGCGAATGCATGTTGATACAAGTTTTATCATCATCGGCGAAAAAGAAGCGGACCCATCTCTCCGACCGGACGCTCTTGCTCATCCTGACAGCCAGCTGGTCCCGGGGATAGCTTCTGATGAGCGCAGCTTCGCTGTCCGCCGCCGTGATAGCGGCATACAGCTCTGGAAAAGCCTGTCCAAAATTCCTGATCTTCAGGTTGCCATCACCAAGTAAGGTTTCCTTCACAATACGGTCTTTCTTGTCGTACTCGAGCCACAGCACGGCCTTCAGACCGTGGACTGAAAAAGGATATCCATACGCTTTTGCCTGCAAATTCGTCTTATTCTTCTCCGCCCACTGTTGGGCCGTCCAAAAATGGGACCCGTCTTCCTGAATGACAAACGCTGTTCCATATTGCTGCTCGACTTCATTCCGGAGAGATCCGATGGCAGGCAGAACGGAGGCGGCCTCCGCACTCCCCGTTCCCAGTGCAAGCATCCAGGCGAGTCCCAGCAAAACCATCATCTTTTTCCGCAAGTTCAGTTCACCATCATTTCCGGCAGGCAGCCCTGCACAGGTCTTTTTTGCATAACAAACCTATTACTGTATTTCTGATAAAAGCAAAGGAATCCCTGCCGACTTGCATTTGGCAGAGATTCCTTTTCAAGGCAAAAGATGTTTCGATACGCGGCAATTCCGCTTCTATAGCCCGTATATTCGTTTCAGGTCGGCGATGATGTCGGGAATGCGGGTAGACAGGTAGGGAATCACATACCCGACATAAAGGGGAGGGGTAACGATCCGCGGCATGACTTTGGCGGTAATCCGTCCGCCTATATTGTAGAAAAAAATGTTGTAGCTGTTGCAGTGGCGGTTGAAATGGTTGAGGCAGTAATGAGCGCAGATTTGCAGGTAATCGGCCATGCGGTCGATTTGTCCAAGGTTTCCGAGCGTGATGTTGAATTCAGCAAAGCCGATCATCGGTTCGTCGGCGATGGAGAGTGTAACGCCTCCATCACTGCTGATAACGATGCCTTCGAGACTGGCTGGAGGAATGTTGGCAGTGTAATCGATATAACGAAGACCGACAATCTGCATGTGAGGATGACAAATCGTCCCGCCCGAGTTGGGACCATGATTTTTGAAGAACAGAACCGAGGCAAACTCACCGCCGGCAATCATCTCGAGCCATTTTTCGACACCGAAGCGGATGACCCGGTGAAGATGGTCTTTGGGGTAGAGCGACAGTTCCGATGTGCAGTCCTCGGTTTCGATGAGAACCGTCTGGTAGGTGTCCCGGAGTACCGGATATTTGTTGGCGATGAAAAGTATCGGCCCGTCCTGGGCGATAATCCCCGTAAGTTCGCTGCGATTGCAGAAGGGGCATTTATGTCCGATGTCAACGACGGTTACCGGTTTGGTGCCACCCATTTTACTGTCAAAAACGAGGTGGGTATTCTTTACGCTCATGAAGCTTTCTCCTAGCGGGTGAGAGTATCTTGTTCCATTATAGCACAATGGGAATTTTTTCCCACTCACCTATCGCACTTTTCACCTCATCGGATCATATGGTGAAAAAAGAAGGAAATAGTGATGCAAATTAAAGGCGAACCGTCAGCAAACGAGGAATACATAAATCACCGCCACGAAAAAATCGGCAGAGAAAGGGAGGCCTTAGACCATGGAAAAGATATTGGTGACCGGTGGCACGGGGTTTATCGGAAAAGCCCTTGTCACGCGACTCCGTGCGGAAGGATACGACCCTGTGGTTTTCAGCCGGAAAGGCATTCTAATGTCTGACGGACTGGTTCGCCCAACCGAAAACGGCCTGATTCCATCCGACCTGCTCGCTGATCTATACGGCATAGTGAACCTGGCGGGGGAAAACATCGGCAAGCGCTGGACCTCTTCAATCAAATCGGCGATTCTGTCCAGCCGGATCGATACAACAAATCTCATTATATCCTCGATCAGACAAAACCGCCGGCTCGGCCTACCCATTCCCGCTGTTCTTGTAAGCGCTTCTGCCGTAGGCTATTATGGCATCAGTCCTTCCGGAATCCAAACGGAACAAAGCCCTGCCGGAGAAGATTTTTTGGCGGATGTATGCCGGCAATGGGAACAGATTGCCATGAGTGCAGCTACAGATGGAGTAAGGGTGACCATCTTCCGTTTCGGAGTCGTGCTGGGCCCCGATGGAGGAATATTGGAACGGATGGCCGCTCCTTTTAAATGGAGAGTGGGTGGCGTCATCGGCAGCGGCCGGCAGCACATATCCTGGATACACCGGAACGATTTGATCCAGGCTCTGCTGATTCCGTTTACCAACCTTGAAATGCAAGGCGCCTACAACCTCACAAGCCCGAACCCCGTGACAATGTCGCAGTTTATGGACTGTCTGGGAAGCATATTGGGCAGTCCAAGCTGGACAATCGTCCCCGGTTTCATTGCCAAGCTGCTCTTCGGTGAAATGGCTGAATCGCTGCTGCTTGCCGATCAACAGGTTTTTCCCCGGCGCCTGCTGGAACAAGGTTTCGTTTTTTCTTTCCCCGAGCTTTCCACTGCGTTGGCGGAAATTTATCAATTTAAAACCCACAAATGATAATTCAGATACCCGGCAAAACAAACCCAAACCAGGTAAGGCAGAAGGAAACAGGCACTCTTTGCAGAGATTCGGCTGAAAGAAAAGATTGTGCCGACTATCGCAAGAAGCAGAACGATAATCATTGAAAAACCGCCTGATGGAGAGCGCATTCCGAAAAAAACAGCAGACCAGCTTACATTCATCACCAGCTGAACCATAAATACCGTCATCGCAACAGTCTTTCCCTTTTCCTTGCCACTTACCCAAATATGGTATAACGATACCGCCATTAAGAAGTACAATACATTCCAAACCGGGGCAAACACCCAGTTTGGCGGGGAAAATTCCGGTTTTGTCAATTGGGCGTACCAGGTGTTCACGGAACTTTGGGTGAAGAGTCCCCCAATCGCCGCGGCTCCAAAGCAGAGAATAAGGCACGCGATAAATTTCGGAATGCTTTTCACGAATTAGCCCTCCTGTCAGAAAGGACGAAACAATTCCTGTTATGCTTTTACAATCCAGCCGTCCGGCGCCGCCACATCGCCGAATTGTATCCCGCAGAGGGTGTCGTACAGCTTTGAGGTGACCGGGCCCACTTCCGTTTCGCTATGGAATACATGAAGTCTGCCTTTGTATTGAATCCCGCCGATAGGCGTTATGACGGCAGCGGTTCCGCAAGCGCCCGCTTCCTTGTATTCGTCGAGATTGTCGATCAGAACGTCCCGTTCCGCCGCTTTCAGGTGCAAATATTCCCTGGCAAGATAGAGCAACGAATATTTTGTAATGCTGGGCAAAATGGACTCCGATGCAGGCGTGATAAATTCATCTTCCCTGGTGATACCGAAGAAGTTGGCAGAGCCGACTTCTTCAATTTTTGTGTGAGTCAGCGGATCGAGGTAGATACAATCCGCAAACCCGCTATCTTTCGCCAATTTGTTGGGATAAAAACTTGCCGCATAATTGCCGCCGACTTTTGCCGCCCCTGTGCCGTATGGAGCTGCCCGGTCAAAATCGCTGACCATGAAATTGACTGGTGTGAGCCCGCCCTTAAAATAAGGACCTACCGGAAAGCAGAAAACAGAGAACAGATACTCCGGCGCAGGTCCGGCAGCGATATAGTTTCCGACCCCAAGCAGGAACGGCCGGATGTACAGGGTCGCGCCTGTGCCATAGGGAGGAACGTAGGAGGCGTTGGCCCGCACAACATCCAATACGGCCTCTATAAACTTATTTTCCGGAATTTCCGGCATCAATAGACGGGCGGCGCTGCGATTGATCCGCCTGGCGTTTTCATCGGGGCGAAACAGTTGAATTTCACCGGACTTTGTCCTGTACGCCTTCAACCCTTCAAAGCATTGCTGCCCATAGTGCAGTGCAGGGGAACACTCGCTGATTGAAAGATTATTGTCGGTTACCAGACGTCCTTCGTCCCAACAGCCGTCTTTCCATCTCGAAACATAACGGAAATCCGTTTGCATATATTTAAAACCCAAATTATCCCAATCAATGTTTGCCAGTTTACTCATAATCAAATTCTCTCCCTTTTATTGTTTTTAACCGATTTCAATAACTTTTCCATGATCCTTTGCGCTACAATCCCCCGCTAACCCAATTTTCTCCTTCTCACAGCCTGTAATACCCAGCCCTTTTAGGTCGGGGATAAACAGTCTGTAGAGGGAGCCCCATCCTAAAATTCAATCATTTCCGGTTTATAGCCGTCAGGCAGTTCTTCCTCCTGTAAGAAATGGAAATTGTCATCATTCAGTATGGGGATAAAAATATCGTACGGAATTATGGCGAACTCACAGGCGTAATTGCCGGCGCCGAACCACATCCCCGCTTTGCTGCTCAAATTCAGGCCTCTTGCGAATTTTGTGTAGTTTGAGCAATCATGAACCGCCAGATCCCAGTTTTCCTCATCCGCTATCTTCATGAATTTCAAAGTCAGTTCCCTGCTCCAGATTGGAGAGATATAGCCATGCCGGGAAATATACATGCTTTCTCCCTGATAATTGGCAATGTTATTCTCATTGAGATGCAATTCCGCACAATTGATAAAATCGAGACTGGTTGCGAAGATTGCCTGCCGTTTCTGGAAGAACGCAGCGAAAAACTCAGGGGTCATGGGAGTTTCAATCCCTACACTCTGAATATATTTTTTTGCGAGCCCCATAGTTTCAATGACTTTGTCCGAACACTGGGACGCCCCCAGGTTGAAACGGATCTCGTCAAGCCCCGCTTCGCCCAAGGCTTTCAACGTCTCTTCCGTGGCTAATGTGCCATTGGTGTATAAATGCTGATGAATTTGAGCATCCCGGAATTTCCGGATAACTGGATAATATTTCTCAATTTCCATGAACGGTTCCAGATACACATAGGAAATTCCCGTGGGTTTTTGGTGAATAGAAAGCAGCAAGTCAATATCCTTCTCGTAAAATTTCGTGCCGCCAATGTCCCACATCCCCTCGCCAACGGGATGGATATCTTCCAGCTGGCCATAATTATAGCAAAATTTACACGTCAAATTGCATTTGTTCGTTTTCCGAATTGCGCTCAGGCCCGTCCCGAGCAGACAGGAACGACAGCCTGCGGGAAATTTGCTTTCCTTTCCGACAAAAAAAGTCCTGCCCTGCAGGGTTTTCAAGTTTCTGATTTCCGCCATCAGCATATCGTTTCTGTGGTCGATGGCCGCCTCAATTTGTGCGAAGGTAGCGTAAACGATCTCTTCCTGTTTGATACTGATCTTTGCTTTTTTGGGCAATTGTGAAAAAAAATCGAACCATAACAACGCGTCTCTCTTTGAAATCTTCATATCACATCCACCTATCTGATCCATCACTTCTGTTCGCTGGGAATTTGGGACAGTGTTTCCTTCCGGGCCTCTTCCGAATAGAACACAAACCGGTTTTTGCCAAGGGTTTTCGCAACATACATGGCTTTGTCCGCATTCTTGATCAACTCTTCCGCAATGTTGCAATAGTATTCCATGACTTTCCTTGCTTCATTCGCGAGGCAACATACAAAGTCCTTGCGTCAAGTTGTATGTGCGTAGCCGGCCGCCTGAAGCAAAGCAAATTTCCGATAGAAGTCGACCGCCGAAAAATAATCTTCCACCCAGACGTATTCATCCGCCTTATGCGCCTGACTTTCGATCCCGGGTCCAAAAATAAAGAACGGCATCTTCGGGTCGACACACAGATAGGATACATCGCTTGCACCGAAAAATCGGCGGAAATTTGCCATAATCCCACAATCGGAAGCCGCTGCCAAGGCTTTTTGCAAAACGGGATGACCGGGTTCACAGCGCAGGGGACGTAAAAAGAACCGCGCCGATATTTCGATGAATTTTTCCCATGAAGGTCCCCAGATTGTTGCCGCCATTTCCCGCAAAGGGCGCAGTACGTCTTCTTCCGTCATGCCGGGAATCGGCCGCAAATCGAGGATGGCTTCGCAGGTATCCGGAACCATGTTTGCCGCTTTTCCGCCGTGGATGATGGTTGGAGCCCAAGTCGGCCGGCCCAGGTCCGCATCAGAACCGAAGCTTTCATAGGGTGGCTGTTTTCTCAGTCCCTCCAGGTACTCCGCCATCAATAGAACGGCATTCAACCCTTCCTCCGGTCTCGCTCCGTGGGAAGAAACCCCTTTCGTTCGCAAGTCGGCAAGGAGACATCCTTTGGTGGTGTTCACGACTTCCAGATAGCCTGCTTCCTCCACATGATTGGTCGGCTCACCTACCACCAGACAGCCGGCGCCCTCCATCCCGCCGGCCGCCACAAAAGCTCTTGCTCCGGCCATATCCTTCTCTTCCCCGGCAGTGCCGAGAAAGACCAAATCATGTTCCAACGCAACCCCTTCCTGTGCAAATTCGATCATCACCGTCGCCATGGCTGCAAGGGAGGATTTTGTATCCGATGCACCCCGGCCGTACAATTTTCCCCCGGCAATCTCCGCGCCGAACGGATCTTTCGTCCAGCCCTCTCCTACAGGGACCGTATCCAGGTGCGCGTTGAGCACCAGCCGGTTTCCCGGACTCCGCCCCGGCAAGCAGGCCACCACGTTGAACCGACCCGCCTCGACCGGCTCCAGCCTGCCTGCAATGCCAGCTGCCGCAAACCGCTCAACCAGCATTTCGGCGAGTATAGCTTCCTTGCCGCCTGTCGTATCCATCTTGATCATATCGACAAGCAAATTCAGACGTTTTTCCCTCTTTTCCCTGCTTTCCACATGGCAGCTCATCCCGCATCCCCCTTGCAATAGAATCGACATCTCCGCGACGGCCCCACATTGCGATATTACCTGCCCCCCAACGCACGCTGCCAGTCCGCCATTGTCAATTCCAAAATTTTCTTTGCCCGTTCGGTGTAGAGACGAATCCCTTCAAAATTTGGCGATTCAAGCACTTTCTGCATCAGCAGTCCATCATCGCCGAACCAGCGCGGCACGACTCCGCCCAGAAAGTAGCCATGCTCCCGCAATATGTCCACCGCTTCTCCCGTTGCCGCCACTGTGAGCGGCAGAAAAACCTGATACACCAGGATACCGCTTTCGCTGGCCTGCCTGTCGAATCTTGTCAGCAGGTCAGAAAAGTCACTGCCGATCGACGTAAAATTCATTCTCGCCACCGCCACTTGCGGATAGAGATCCAGCTTGCCTTGCGTCGTTGGTTCGGCGGACAGGAGTCCTTCGCCGGGAAGAAACCGGTGACCATGGTCAAAATCATTATAGAGGAATTCTAATTGTTTCCAATAGACCGGTGGCAAATATATGGTTTGCGGGCGGGCCTCATAGGGCCGAAAAACCAATATCACCGCCACACGTCCGGTGTCGGCGGCCTTCATCGACCGCGCCATTCCGGCTCCGGGCAGCAAATCCAGCTCGCATCCGGTTTCAGCGTATTGATTCTCGGTATAGGCCCGCTGCGAAGAAAGATGATTGCATACGGCTTCTCCCCAGACCTGCTTCAAGCCAAACCGGATGGGAATCTGTGGAATGGCGAATCGGTTCAGTTCAGCCGCCACGTTCGTCCCTCGCCACTCATGGCGGACCAATAGCTGAAGCGCTTCATAGAGTGAAGGATTGAACTCAGATGTAGCGCAAAAAGCGGTATGGCCTATGATCTCGCCATCCGTTGTACGTACCACCGCGCGATAGGTTTTCCCGCTCTGTTGTTCCGCAATCAATTGCTCCGGATCATAGATGCTTTTTACATGATACTCGTTGCCGTACACGGAGCGGAATAACTCCACCACACCTTTCGCATCTTCCGGTTGAAAAAAATCTACCGTCCACTCAACAGCCACAGCTTCTTCCTCCCCGGGTTTTATTATTCACTGTCCATGCGTTTTCAATCTTTCCTGGTCAAAAAGCGGACGGCCTCCGGTTCAGGCAACGGTTGACTAAAGATAAATCCCTGGATAAGATCGCAACCGTTGTTTCGAAGAAACGCCAATTGCTGTTCGGTTTCCACCCCTTCTGCGACAACCTCCATACCAAGGTTGTGAGCCATATGGATGATGGAGTCGATTATTTTCGCTGTATTCCCATCGGTTGTTATCCTATCCACAAAAGACTTGTCGATTTTCAGCGACTTCACAGGCAAATTGCGCAAATATGTCAACGAGGAATAGGCTGTGCCGAAATCATCAAGCGACAGCTGCACACCCAACGCTTTTATTTCGTTCAGCTTGACGGTGGCATCCTCCAGGGACGCCACGAGAACACTCTCGGTGATTTCCAGTTCGAGCCGGGACGGCTCAATGCCGGCTTCTTGGATGGCTCTTTGGACAATGGAGCTGAAATTGTCCACAGCTAACTGTTTCGAAGATATGTTCACGGAAACCCTGATTCCGTCCCAACCCATGTCGGTGATCCGGCGAATAAACCGGCAAGCTTCTTGTAATACCCACTGTCCAATACTGTGGATGAGAAAGCTTTTTTCGGCCAGCGGGATGAACTGTATCGGCGAAATGGGTCCCCATTCGGAGCTATTCCACCGAAGCAATGCTTCAAAGCCGATAACGGAGCCAGTGGAAAGACATTGCGGCTGATAACAGAGAAACAGCTCCCCTTTCTCCAAAGCACCGCGCAAGCTGCCTGTCAGTCGCATCTCTTCATACGCTTCGGTTTGCATCTCTTTCGTATAGAGCCGCCAACAGTTCTTGCCTGTTCTTTTTGCCGCATACATTGCATTATCGGCGTTCTTAATCAATTCTTCTGCATTGACTCCATCCGCAGGATAGCTGGAAATACCGATACTTGCCGTCATATGAAAAAACGTTCCGTTAATTTCATGAGTCTGTCCAAGTGACGATAAAATTCTGTCGACAATATCGCCAATTTGCAGGCAACTGATTTGGCCAGGGAGTATTACGATGAACTCATCGCCGCCAACCCGGCAGACAAAGGAATCTTCGCCCACACTGGCTATAATGTTGCGGCTGGCAGAGATAATGATTTCATCCCCGCAACTGTGGCCGAAAGTATCATTAATCATCTTCAGGTCATCCAAATCGATAAATAGCAGCACCCCTGCCGAATTTTCACAAACGGCCCGATTGAGTTCTTTTTCGAGCCATTCATACAGATGCCTGCGGTTCGGCAATCCGGTCAACGAGTCGAACAAGGCCATGTGCCGGATGACTTCTGCCTGTCTCCGCAGCGTATCTTCCGCCAGGACATGTTCGGTTATGTCCTGGATGGCGCCATAAATTCTCACCAATTTGCCTGCTTCATCTTTAACATAATTTGACCGCGCCATAATGGTGCGCACCTCACCATCCCGGCGAATGATGCGATGTTCCACTTGCCCAAGGAAAACGCGCTCTGGCGAAGCAAGGGCTCTTTGCCTCATCTCGAAAAGTTTCCCGCGGTCTTCCGGATGGACAAACTCCCTGGCATAGACTTCCATGGGCATAAACCGGCCTTCCCGGTTCACATCCGTTCCGAAGATGGCATAAAACTCATCGTCAAATTCGTAAGTATTCGTCTCCGCGTTCAGTTCCCATGGCCCCAAGTTGGCCAGTTT
>CAZXCC010000061.1:0-13505 GCA_964638945.1 uncultured Veillonellaceae bacterium
GCTCTTCCGATCTAAGTTTGAGCAGCGAGTCCTTTTCCAGCAAGGAATCGGCATCAATTCCACAAATATATTCCTTTTGGGAGGTATTGATTCCGACATTGAGCGCATCTGCCTTGCCGCCGTTCGCCTTGTCGATTACAATCAGTTTGGGGATATCGCGACTGGAATAGATGCCTCGAATCGGGCGCGTCTGGAGACGCTGCGGAATGAAGCGGTCTGTTTTTTCAAGCTGGAAATACTGTATCAGTTTTTGCAGGGTGTTATCTGTAGACCCGTCATTGACGATAATCACTTCATAGTTGGGGTAATGCAGACTTAACAGGGAATTTGTGCTCTCAAGGATAGACGCCTCTTCCTGATATGCCGGCGCGATAATGGAGATTCCAGGCAGGATTCGCGGTCGGAAAAGAAATGCATTTTTTTTGAGACGCCAGTATTTTGACTGTCTGATCAGTGCCATAAAAGAAAAAACCAACAGGATAAGATAGCTGGCGTTTACCAATATGGAATAGTATGCAATAAAATAGTTAAAATCAAGCACAAACTGTGTCAGGTGAACATACGGAGACCAATCAGCCAAGTCTTTCCAGTGCCGATAGAGATAGAATGACGGAACGATGCCGAACGCTAGCAACAATAAAATCTGCAACCGAATCAGTTTGCCTTTTTCTGAAATCTGGTCGCGCTCAGCCTTTGAATGTTGGAGTGGGGTTTCCTGCATTTTCGCAAGAATTCTTTCCGGCAGATACAGCCGGAACTCCTGCCGTAAATCGTCCGACTCATCCATGAGAGGGCGAATGATGGTCAATATCGTATTTTCAAGCTCTATCGTTCTGTTTTTTACAAGAAACCCTATTAACCCATTGGTTTGCCCCATTTTGACGATATCGGTCAGTATATGCTGTACTTTTTGCCCATTGCCAACCAGCAAATGCATCAACAGATAGTCGATCCGGTTCGATAGCACTTTGGCCAACCCTTTTCTGACAGATTGATCCGTATGCGTATCAAACACTTCGATAAGCCAGGGCAGGTGGCGCGGATCACGCTGTGCTATTTGAGAAATGACGGTGGCGGCAGGATCTCCGCTGCGTGAATCGGATAGCAGGGGCAAAAGGTTTTCGATGGTCTTTCTGGTTGGAATTTTATCCAGAGCCAATATGGCAATATTTCTGAGAATCGGATCAGCATGCGAAAGGAACCGTGGAGAGTTCAGCTCATGGTAGTAAAACAACCCCAGGGTGCGTGTCGCACGATAAGCAAGGTCTTTATCCTGACCGTTGACTTGTTCCAAAAGAAATTTTTTGAGATCTGCCGACGGATATTTTGCGGCAAAATCGATGATGAGACTGCGGATTTCAACATCAGTGCGATGAAGGATTGCCGGAAGAAATTGATGGAATTTCGTACCAAAGGAAGCCAGCATGAGGTTGACGCGGGTCCTGTACCATTGGGGCGCTCCCGGAAGCGTCTCAACCATCAGGGGAATCGCGGTATCTTCTTCCATTGCTGCCAGAGCATCACACAGATAAAGCCTGACCAATTTGTTTTTTTCCACACGCAGTGCCTTTATCAGAAGTTCATTTGTTGTTCCTCCAGGCAGTGCGGCAAGGTGAATCACGGCATCGATCCTCTTGCGGGAACTGCCGGACTGAAGCCGGCGCTGGTAGTAAGCAGTAATTCCTGTTTTTCGCACGAGTTCGATTAGCGCCTTTTGTTTGTCTTTATGAAGTTTTTGATTTTGACTCAGTTCCAACAATACCCGCAAAGCCTGTTTGGCATGATCATGGACATATCTGTCGATTTCCGGATGCTCGTTCTGCGAAAAACTCTTTAACAAGATTTGTGTTAAACGAAGGTTTTGCTTCTGACGATAGTGCAAGCTGAATTTAAAGAACAAAATCAAGCTGACACAGAAAAGTATCAGCCCGCTGAGCAGTCCCGCGATGAACAATAAACCATCCAGTGAGTATGACATGGACGCTGCCTCCGTTATGCCGCAGCTTATGACGTTGTTATGGATAATTGGCGGAATTTGAGCTGAATGAGTCCGATTAATTCGGACAATATATATGGCTTCTAAAAATAGTGCTCAATGTCCAGCGCAAAAGCCCGTTGAATGTTTTCCTCGTTCTTTTGAAAAGACAAAAGAAAAAAAGGAATCTGTTGATGTGCGGAATTTGCTCGTAGGCGCTGCCGAAGCAAAAATCCGTCAGTTTTTGGCAGCATTACCTCAGAAATAATCAGTTCGGGGGATTCCCTTTCCACCATTTCAAAGGCAGCTTCTCCATCGTTCGCAATATAAATTTTGTATCCGGCGTCAGTTAGAACGGTGGACAAAACTTCCAGGTGCATCGCATCCGTGTCAACAAGCAAAATCTTCCCGCTCGACGGATTCTGGTCCGTCTCATTGACTATGCAGATTCTATTGCCGCCCAATTGCCGGGCGTTCTTCAGTTGAGTTTTGCCTGCCGTCAGAAGGACTGAGGCAAAATGGGAACCATTGGAATACGACTGATTGACAAAATCCAGCATATCCACAATGGCGATGGAGATCGTAATCTTTTCAATCATTCGGTCTGACTGTTCAATATGAAATCGTATTCGTTCGGCTTGCTGCAAGGCGCTTTGCCTGTCTTCATTCGCAAGGAAACAGGCATAAACAGGCCCATCCACTTTAAACAGGGCGTGGTTCGGTTCAATGACTTCATCGATCAGATATGCAAGGGTTTGCAGAATTTCGTTGCCGATGGAGGAACCATACTGCAAGTTAATCCGAGCCATATTGTCAACGCCGATTACAAGGATAAATCCGGAGGACTGTGTTTCCAGGTAAACTTGATACTGAAACTCCAGATACTGGTGCAGGACCTTTTCGTTGCGCAACTGCGTGATCGGGCAGCGAAGCAAGGTTTCACTTGCTTGGGCCAGCTGTTCCGTCAGTTTTGCCGTTGTAGCCATTAGTTGACGGTTCTCATGAAAAAATTGCTGATTCTGTTGTTCCAGCGTCAAAACAGTTGACCGAAAGATTTGAGGCAGTTCAATCGAATACTCTTCGGAAAGATTTTGCACAAAAGGCGCGATAAATAACAGGGCTCCGCCACCTTTACGGTCATACATAGATTGAAAAATCTGATCCCACAGTTCACGGCCGCTGCAATTGAAATCAGCAATGCTTCCTGTGTCGGGATCAATTTTTATGCCGCTGCCTGAGAGGATTTCCGCCACCTGCCCGATGGAATAGCTGGCATAGTAACGCTTCAATACCTGGTTGGCGATTTTCGTGTACCCATCGATAGCGGATAGTTCGTGTTGAATGGGGGTGAGAAAAGAACCACATTCAAGTTCCTGCAAGGCGGAAATATATCCGGGAATACCATGACGGATAATGGAACCATGCTGCGGTGCAATCAGACTGATTGCCATTTTTGAGAACTTTTCCATGACGGGGCGAAGGTTTTTATTCGATGGCATATAGTTTTCATGGAAACTCAGCATGGAATCCATGTAACTGTTATGGAGCCATTCGTCTGCAAATAACGCAGCCTGTCCGGAAAAAGAACCGAACAGGTCGCTGGAAAATAATACTTTTGTTTGTGGGTCATAGGTTGCAATCGCGCCGGAAAAATGCAAATACGGCGTCGAAATGAATTTTAAAAGCCTTTCGTTGCCGAACTTCAGCTGCCAGTCCTGTTCATCGACAAGATAAAACGCTGATTTAACGCCGTAAAACTGAATCAGATTGGCTGCACGCCAATGCGTAGCAATTTGGCCGCAAAAACCATGCTGTTCAAATAAAGGAGTACTTGCGCAAAAGTCGGGGTCCTGGTGTTGCAGTACGATATACCGTAGCTGCTCGATTGGGATAATTTTTCGGACATTTTCAAATACCTCTTCAAAATCAAGCGGCGAACCTGGGTCAATCAAAACAGCCTCACCATTGTCAACGACAAGGTAGGGATTGCAATTCAACTGTGTCTTCAGATTTAGTTCGCCAGCCCCTACCCAAAATACCCCAACGGCAATTTCGACAGGCGCTACAGACAATGAAGATGCCATGGCGTTTTCTCCTGATATTATTTATTCTTTCTTTAATATAATTATTTATTCAGCACTAAATTGGCAATATCCTGCAGATTATTTCCAAATGAAAGATTGTTTTCAATTTTTGGACGAAAAGGAAGTAACAAGATTATAGAGAATAATAATACATGAAGAAAATTTTTGCATAGACAGCTCGGAACGATTTGGAAAGAATAGCAGGCGGCATAAGCAGGGAGGGTTACCGTGAACAATAAGCAAAGAATAGCTGCAGGGAAATGTGTGGTTGCTTTTGTAGCTATAGTCTTATATTTCGCTGTTCTCATCACACCGGCAGCTGCAATTGCTGCACCCCTGCCAATAGCACCTCCGGATGATGCCCGCTATATCGCGAAGATTGACGGGCGGGATTTTACCATTTATTCGGAGGGGCGCTGGCAGAAGAAATTCTTAAAAGGGGTCAATATGGGAGTGGGCAAACCCGGCGCATTTCCGGGTGAGCATGCCATTACCAAGGCCGAATACCTCCGCTGGTTTCAAAACATCAGCGATATGAATGCCGACGTGATTCGGGTCTATACTACGCAAAATCCGGATTTTTATGAAGCATTACATATGTTCAACAGCAGTGCGAAAAAGCCGTTGTATTTGCTGCATGGCGTTTATATGCGGGAAGAAGCGATCCTGTTATTGGAAGATGCGTACTCCAATCACTCTCAGATTAAAAAGGAATTTATTGCCGATGCGCAGGAGTTGGTCGATGTTTTGCATGGACGGGCTAAACTGCCCGAAAAGCCAGGCCGGGCCAGCGGCGAATATAAAAGCGATGTTTCCGAGTATGTCATCGGCTGGATATTAGGCATTGAATGGGACCCCATGTTCGTAATCAGGACGAACAAGAGGAATTCAGGAAAAAATCGCTATAGCGGCCAGTTTCTCTATACGGAAAAAGCCTCACCGTTTGAGGCTTTTTTGTGTGAAGTCGGCGACAAGGTGCTTTCCTATGAGTTTGAAAAGTATAAGATGCTGCGTCCATTAAGCTTTAGCAATTGGTTGACCACCGACATCATAAAACATCCCAACGAACCGTTCAGTAATGAAGACAAGGTCGAAGTGAACATGGAACACATAAAATACCGCAGTGCATTTAAACCCGGTGTATTTGCATCCTATCACGTGTATCCGTATTATCCGGATTTTTTGAACTATCAGCACAGTTATACCGAATTCAGGGATGATTCGGGTAGAATCAACACGTATCGGGCGTACTTGCGCGACTTATTCAAAAACCATACGATGCCGGTACTGGTGGCAGAGTTCGGTGTGCCGGCAGCGCGCGGCATGGCGCATATGAACATTCATTCCGGCTATAATCAGGGGCGGCATAACGAAACGGAGCAGGGACAAATTGTCGCATCCATGCTGCAGGATATTTACGCCGAGGGATACTTCGGAGCCCTCGTATTTACATGGCAGGATGAATGGTTTAAACGGGTCTGGAATACGATGCATTTCGATCTTCCCGGCCAACGGCCGTTTTGGTCCAATCCCCAGGCAAACGAGCAACAGTTCGGTTTGCTGGCGTTTGATCCGGGTCTGGACAAAACTGTCTGTGAGGTGGACGGCGACATTGCCGAGTGGCAAGATGCGTCTCCGGTGCATATCGGTGAAAATGTGACGCTTTATACAAAGTCCGATGAAAAATACCTCTACCTGATGGCAAAAACCAGGGACTTTGATTTTGAAAACGACTCCTTATATATTGCGATTGATTCGTTGCCAGGCCAGGGGAACTCGCAAGATATTTCCCGGCGGCTGCAATTCTCCCGCCCGGCGGAATTTCTGCTGCAGATTCATGGTGAAAAGGACTCCAGAATATTGGTAGATGCCTATTATGATGCGTTTTACTACCTGTATGGAGTGAAAGCGAAGGTTGTCGATAAAAAATCCTCGAATCACAAAAAAGACCAGGGTCGGTTTAATCCGATGAATCTTTGTGTTGCGATGGAAATTTTCCTGCCGCAGGACAAGAAATATGTACCGTTTCATAGTTATGAAACAGGTCTGTTGCAATATGGCGACTCCAATCCGGCTCACCCGGAATTCAGCTCGTTGGCTGATTTCTCGTATAAGCAGGGGAATTTGGAGATCCGCATTCCCTGGCAGTTGCTGAATATCATGGACCCTTCCACCAAGACAGCTATGGCCGATTTATACGGCAACAAAGGGCGCAAAGTGGAATCAAACTTTCTTAAGGAAGAGATGTTCATGAATTTTGACCGCGGCAATGTCATCAAGGCACAAGCGATAGATGGCCTGTATATCGGCGCGACTGTTGTCAAGCAGGGAAAAAATGCGGATTCTGCCATCGGCATGGGTTACTATACCTGGAAAAATTGGACGCTGCCGACCTATCACGAGCGGTTGAAAAAATCATATCCCTTGGTGCAAAAAGCGTTTCAGGAGCTGGATGTAAAAGAAACGGGTAAGGAGAAAGCAAGATGACAAGAATAATCAGCGTCATTGTGCTTCTGTCGGCCCTGCTGGGAGTTGTACCCTCGATAGCTCTGGCCGAACAAACGCCGGTGAAACTTTCCGCTTCGTATAACAATGATAGCGACGGAGTATCTTATACCAGCTTTAGTATTGCCACGGAAAAAAAGAATAAACCGTGGAATTTTACGATTTCCAATACCCGCATCAGCCAGCGCGACTCCACGGCGAGCTTGGCGGAACAACGGTTCATCGCCCAATGGCGACAGCGAATGAATGAAGAGGACTCCGTTTCGGCGTGGCTGGGCTATGCATATAGTGATAATTGGCAGTTTGCTCCTTTTGGAATCCAATATCATGGTGTGGTGAATACGATAGATCAAATGTGGCTGAACTATACTCATGATTCGGTTACTACCGTGGCGGCGTATCAAGATCATATCATGAGCGACCGCATAGCCTGGAGTTACCGCAAGGAACTCGACAGGCACCTGATGCTCGACACAACCGCAAAATATGGGCAATATACAGATACAAACTTCCGTACCACTTTGGGAGTCAACCTGACCAAGGACTTCAGCACGCGCTTTCGCTTGGGACTGGCATATCTCTATGACACATCGGATATTAATAAACGTTCGGTATTTTATTTGCCGAAAGGAGAATCTTCCTTATCCATTGTGCCTGAATTTGCTGTTCCGATCGGAGAGGGAAGCCTGGCGCTCAGGTTAAGTAAATCGATCATTGCCCGCAACACCAGCGGTAATATCAACCGAACCACTTTGGGAGTCCGCTATCAACTGGATAATTTCGCCATCGATGTGCAATGCTACAGCGACGGCAGCTACTCGTCGCAAGACTATTCCGTTTCCTGGAACACCCGCTGGTGAGGCAATCTTTCTCGTTCGAAATTTGCATCAGGAACAGGCAGATAAACGAATTTACGGATGATCATCTCAGGTTGCGTATTTTGCACGGGAGCTTTTCCTTTGAAAAGCCAGTAGTTGATATGTAGCTGCAAAGGGGGGAACGGGATGTTCGCGTTCCCATCACCGCGAAATACCCAATGTTCCAGTAAGGTTCTTTCCGACAGTTCGTCATGACCTCGAAAACTGAAGAATTCTATGCGGTCGGGAAGCCATATAAACTGATGAGTTGATAATTCACCCGGCAATGGAAGCGGAAAGTTCAGCGTGGCGGGAGTCACGGTGTAATTTCCCGCAGGAGCGTTTTCCTGTCCCCAACGGGAGAGTTCTATATCGATTTCGGCATTGGCACGGTACGGTAGTTGCGGTCCTGGATAAAGAAACAAGCCAAGGACTGCATTTTTATCCATATGATCCATCGGCCCGGCAATAGAGAAACGATACAATCCGTATCCGAACATTCCGGTAGCAATCTCCGCGCATTGCCATTCATTTCCGTCATGGGTCAGCCGGAGATGAAGCCAGTCGTTTTCGTCTACCCATACATTTTGAGCGCTCCAGTGATTTTTTCCGGGGGAATAAAAGCCTGATTTTACATCCCAACGCAAACCGGCGAATGTCAAAGCATCTTTTTCCCATAAGTACGGACGTTCAGCCGCTTCGGCCCCATTGCAGGGAAAAATGGCAAGGAGGATGAGCAGTAAACTGCTTGCCAGCAAATTGTAAAAATTCATCAGCGAAGCTCCTTCTCCATCAATCAAAAGGTGTAAAACATTTATGAGTTTTCGATTTGTAACTCAGGAATGAAGAAAGGTGGGGACTCGTATGCGTATTGCTGTGGTGCATGGATACTTTTTGCGCGGAACAGGCAGTAATCTTTTTGTGGCGAATCTTTGCCGGGAACTTTGCAAGTTAGGACACGAGGTGCAGCTAATCTGTCAGGAGGAGCATGCAGAGGAATGGGATTTTGTTGCCAGTGCAACGGGTTTCTCTGAAGATAATCAGCATTTACAACCGAAATTTTCCCGCGAGTCCAGCTATTCGGGGAACTGTCACTGCTTCCGGCCGAATCTGGACAGGAAATTGCCGGTCTTTGTCTATGATGACTACGATGGCTATTCGGTAAAAACTTTCGTTGACATGAATCGTGAAGAAATTGAGGATTATCTGGACAAGAACTGCCAGGCATTAAAGACAATATGGCGGGATGCGCTCCCGGATTTGGTGCTGAGCAACCATACGGTCATGCAACCGGTATACGTCAGCCGTGTCTTGCGCTCCATGAGGCAGGTTCCCCATTTTGCAACCGTCCATGGCAGCTGTTTGAATTTTTCTATTCGCAATAGCTCTTTGATTGAGGAGTATGCGGAAGAAACCATAGAAAAAGTATCGGGGCTGATTTTTGTCAGTCAATTTTCACGCCATGAATTTTCGGAATTTTTCGGCAACAGAAAGGCCGTTGCTGACAAGAGCCGTGTAATTCCGGCTGGAGTGGATGTCGACCAATTCAAGCCGCTGGCAAGCAATGCGGAGAAACAGGAACGAATGGCTCGTTTGACGGCCTATATATCAACGAAGGGGAAAGCGTGGCAATCCAGCAGTGTTGCCGCCTGTGAACTGGGAGGTGCTGCACCGGATATGTGGTGTCCGAATGCGGCGGCAGCTCCTGCGCTGCTGTCTGCCGGGGAACAGGGCGCGCTGATGATGCTCTACTATGGCAAATATTTGTGGACTAAAGGAGTTCATTTGCCCATTGCCGCCTTGCCATTGGTGTTGCAGAATCATCCGAAAGTGCGGCTGGTTTTGACAGGTTTCGGTGCTTTTTTGCCCTATCTGAACAAGATGGTTTCGATTTTGCATAAACGGGACGAAGCCGCTTACATCAAAATGCTCAGTTCCATAGAGACGGAATGCCCTGGAGCAGATCCTGCGGCAAATCGTTATGTGCAACGATTGCTGAACCGGTTGACGGATAAGGAGTTTGCCAGGAAGTATTTTTCCGCTGCAGAGGGAGTCATTGAACAGCGTGTTATTTTCACCGGCTTTCTGCCCCATGAATATTTGAGGGATTTGATTGCCCTATCGGACACTACCCTGGCACCGTCTATTTTTCCTGAAGCTTTTGGCCTTGTAGCGATCGAGGCCCTAGCCTCAGGCGTTATTCCGATGCAGACCAATCATTCGGCGTTTACGGAAATTGTCAATCAGTACAAGGAGGTATTCCGCTATCTTTTCCCGGAAGGCGGACTGCGGACCCTGGTCTTGGATGAAAACCTTGTTTTGAACATGGCAGGAAACATGAACATGTTTATGAGCCTGTATTCGGGGCTGGATGACGAGCGGCGCCAGGAGATCCGCCGTCGCGCCAGAGAAAAGGCACTGGAATTTTCGTGGAAGACGATGGCGAGCCAATATATTCAATTGGCGTAGCAACCTCTGACGGAAAGGAAGGTGAGCGAGGTGCGGATACTGATCACCAATACCGGACCCTGGGGCACTGGCAGCGGTACGGTGGCAGATGGCGTGATGCAGGAGTTGCTACGACTGGGGCATGACGTGATAGCCTTTTTTCCTGATTCCGGATTGCCGGGGGCGGATTATAACAAATACTACGGTGATCGACAGCATTACCATATTGTCCCTTTTCCGGTGCGGTTCACCGGAGAAGAACTCTATACCTTTCCGCTGATCATTCCGGATCCGAACCCGCGAAATTTTGACGGAGCCTGGACATTCCGGGATTTGTCCACAGCACAAATGGCGGCGTACTTTGGCTACATCCGGGAAAACCTGAATCGTGTGCTGGCGCAGTTTCAGCCCGATGTTGTGGAGTGTCAGCATATTTGGGCCATGGATCACATTGTCGGTGAATCGGGCTACGCATATGCCTGCGTTGCCCACCACAGCGATCAGATGGGCTTTCACTACGACCGGCGTATGCGGGAGTATGCCTGCCGTTCTGCGGCCCAGGCCAGATATGTGTTCGCCATCTCGGATTATGTGCGCAAGGAAGTATTGGAACTTTACGGCGTGAATCCCGCAAAAGTCATTACCATTGCCAATGGCTATGATCAGGAGATCTTTCAGCCGCTGCAAGTGAATCGTACAGAGGAGTACCAGCGGTTTTCTCTCGGTCGGGACGAGGGATTGCCGCTTCTTACTTTTTGCGGCAAGATTTCCGCTACCAAAGGGGTGGATGTGCTGCTGCAGGCAAACCGGATCATTCAGCAGGAACGCAAGGTACGGCTGGTTTTGCTTGGTGGTGGGAATTTGACCAACTTTCTTGCCTCGGCGCCGACTGGTTATTCTCTGGAAAATGTTAGCCATTTGGGTCATCGTTCCCAGCATGATCTCGCGCGGTTGCATAATCTGGCCAGTCTCAGTGTGCTGCCCTCGAGGTCGGAGGGGTTTGGGATTGCTGCGCTTGAAGCAATGGGCTGCGGTGTTCCGGTGGTAGCCAGTCAAGTGGGAGGTCTGGCGGACTTTACCGTGGGCGGCCTGGTTCCCCCGGAGGATCCGGCAGCTTTAGCGCGAACCATCTTGAACCTGTTGTCGCTGCCGGGAAAGCAGCAACGTGAATTAAGCGCCAAAGCGCTGCAAAACGCCCGCCGTTACTCATGGCGGTCCCTTGTTGCCCAGCGGTTGCCGTATTACGAAGAAATAGCCCGTATGAATCGGCGAAAAAGCAGAACTTCAGTCAACCGGCAGTGGATAGGGACAGGCCGGCAAATCAGAGATTCAAGGAATGTCGGGGTCAGAACATTTTTCCCATGAGGAAACGGATACTCTGATTAAGATTGCGCTGCCCGGCTATTTTGACGCGCTCGGAAGTGTACTGGCAAAGCCTTTGCGTTCCATTTTCCCCCAGCCTTTGGGTTTCTTGAGTGAATTGATATAGCCACTGACTCGCCATAAACTGATCAACTGTCGAGGACCGAAATTTTCTAAAAAAGCATACAGTATCAGGATGGATACTTCGCGAAGGCTGAAATAGTCAGTTTCCTTTTCGGCAAGATAGAGAGAGGCCAGTGAAATGAGAATGCCCAACAAAATTGTGGCAATAAAGAGCAACAAAGCCATATTGACGTTCAACAAACCAAGTAGAGCTGCCAATACGATCATGATGTACCCTTGGATTTCGACCAGTGGTCCCATCATTTCAAAAACAAAAAAGTAGGGCAGGGCAACCAGACCGACTTTGCCATAGTGAACGTTGCCGAGCATCTTACGGTGGAAGGTCAGTATGTCGATAAGCCCACGATGCCACCGGTCGCGCTGGCGTTTAAGAATGGCGTAACTTTCGGGCACTTCGGTCCAGCAATTGGCGTTAAAAGCATAATTGATCTTAAACTTCAGGTTGTTTTCCAGCATATGCTTGCTGAGACGAACAACGAGCTCCATATCCTCGCCGACTGTGTCTTTGTGGTATTTCCCGCTGCTGGTCAGATAGCCGCCGATTTCGATAATCCTATCCTTTTTGAACAGGCCGAAGGCGCCCGAAATAATCAGAAGGCAGTCGAGGTATGCCCAGCCTACGCGGCCAGCCATGAAGGCACGGATATATTCTGTGGTTTGCAGACGAGCGATGTGATTTTTGGGAATTTGTAAATTCAGCAAAAGTCCTTTGTCGACAGTACAGCCGTTGATGGGAAAGATATTGCCGCCCATTGCCGGACACTCTACGTTTTGATCCACCATTTGAGAGGTTAACTTGAGCAGTGCTTCCGTTTCCAATAAGGAATCGGCATCAATGCCGCAAAAATAATCTTTCGAGGAGATGTTGATGCCGGTGTTCAAAGAATCGGCTTTTCCGCCATTGTCCTTATCGACAACAGTCAGTTTGGGCATGGATTTGCTGCGGTAGATGCCTCGTATCGGCTTGGTGCTCAGTTGTTCAACCACTTCGATATCAATTTTTTCAAGATTGAAGTATTGGATCAAAGTACGAAGTGTATTGTCTTTCGAGCCGTCATTGACGATGATCAGTTCGTAGTCCGGATATTTTAGGTTCATCAGTGAGTTGGCGCTTTCGATAATAGTGGCTTCTTCATTGAAAGCGGGGGCTATGATCGAAATGGACGGCATAATGCCTTTCTTAAACAGAAAAGTGATTTTTTTGAGTTGCCAATAGCGTGACTGTTGAGCTACACCCAAAAAAGAAAAAAAGAGGATGAGGAGATAGATTCCGTTAACGGAGGTTGCATAATAAATCAGGTAATAGTTGAAATCTACAATGTACAGTTTGATTTGTTCAATCAGCGGAGTTGTCAGAAGAATATCGTAGTGACGAAGCAGGTAAGCCGTGGGAAAGATCAAAAAAATTCCGGCCACCAAACCATACAGGATGGCAATGACCTTGCGGTCTTTGATTTCTTCCTTTTTGGCGCTGGTTGCAACCACATGAGTCAAATTGCATTTTTTTAGGATGCGGTCGTCGAGATATGCGCAAAATTCCGGCTGCAATTCCGTTTTTTTGCACAATGTGATTTTGAGTAGAGAGAGTATTTCATTTTCGATTTCGATGTTTTTGTTCTTGTTCAAGAAGCCGATAATGTTGCTGTTTTTGCCCATCAACATGACTTCTTTGACAATGGCTCGGATGGCCATGCGGTCTTTGCCGTTGAGTTTGAGCAGCAGGTATTCGATACGGTTGCCAAGGATTTCCGCCAAGCTGATCTTCACGGAAGGATCAGTTTCAGAGAGAAACCTGGTTGGAAGCAGTCTGAATAGATGGGGCTGCTCAATCAGTATATGAGAAATAGCCAGAATAGCCGGCTTTTGGTTTGGTTCATCGGCAAGCATGGCCACAAGACGGATTACATTGTTCTCCGTTGGATTATGTGATAATGCTTCGATGGCGACAGCGCGAATCCGTGCGTCGGTATGCTGGAGATAGTGACTGCTGTCCAACTCGGCCGGGCTGATTTTTGCCAAAGCACAGACGGCTTTATGCACAAGAGCGATTTGATTCGACGGATTCTCGATGATTTTCCGCAAATGCGGACGCAACTCACCCAGGGGCATTCTTGCAGCAAAGTTGACAAG
>CAZXCC010000062.1:0-13293 GCA_964638945.1 uncultured Veillonellaceae bacterium
GTCTCGTGCTACAACTTGACTGCTTCCGGTTACACGATTGGCTTTTTAATTGTAATGCTTTTTCAATAAAGTGTCAAGGTTCCAGGCCGCAACACTACTGATGTTTCCGGCTTTCTCGCGCAATTTTGCTCATCACGGCCTGAGAAAAACCGCGATTACACAAAAAGCGCATCTGACGGGGTAATGTAGTGTCATCACGTACGGGAAAATTCTTTCCCAAGATCTTCTGGGCTGTTTCCATTTCAGTTTCTTCCGGAAAATGTTCACGCACCGCTGCTTCAGAAATGCTCATCAGCCCGTTTTGTCTCAGTTTCGCCAGAATACCATGAAGTCCATAGCGCCCTTCCGACACAAATTTTTCAAGCATTCGGTCTCTTAAAGCATCCTCGTTCATATACCCTTTGTCTTTTAATTGGGTAATTGTTTCGGTAATTTCTTCATTGGAAAAATCTTTCCTGTGAAGTTTTTCGCGCAACTGTCTTTCCGTATGGTCCCGCCTGGCAAGCAAACGGACCGCTGTTTCCAGCGGTCCTTCCGAATGACGAGTTTTCATGCTTCTTCTCCCGCTTCATCTGGTACTGCGGGCAATAAAACGGCACCACCCATGGCCTGTTCCCGAATTTTCGCTTCCAGTTCATCGGTAATCTTGGGGTTTTTACGTAAAAAATCCTTTACATTTTCCCGTCCGTTACCCAGCCGATTTTCCTTATACGAATACCATGAACCGCTTTTGGAGAGTATTTCCATTTCTGTGGCCAAATCAACAATGCTGCCTTCGCGTGAAATTCCTTCCCCAAAAATGATATCAAATTCCGCCTGTCGAAATGGAGGCGCTACTTTATTTTTTACAACTTTTACTCTTGTGCGGCTGCCAATCATGACATTGTCCGCTTTGATTCCATCGATCCGCCTCACATCCAGGCGGATGCTTGCATAGAATTTCAGTGCCCGCCCGCCTGTTGTCGTTTCTGGATTTCCAAACATCACTCCGACTTTTTCACGGATCTGATTAATAAATATCGTTGTTGTTTTCGATTTGGAAATAATACCTGTCAACTTTCTAAGCGCTTGTGACATCAGGCGTGCATGAAGACCTACATGCGAATCTCCCATCTCACCTTCAATCTCCGCCTTGGGCACAAGAGCGGCAACAGAGTCGATGACAATCACATCGATTGCCCCGCTCCGCACCAGTGCATCAGCAATCTCCAGAGCCTGCTCGCCATAATCAGGCTGAGAAATCAGCAAATTGTCAATATCTACACCCAGCTTGCGGGCATAGGCAGGGTCAAGAGCATGTTCAGCATCGATAAATGCCGCAACACCCCCTGCATTTTGCGCCTGAGCAATGATTTGCAAAGCAACTGTGGTTTTACCGGAAGATTCCGGGCCAAAAATCTCCACAACCCTTCCCCTCGGCACACCGCCAATACCAAGCGCAATGTCCAGGCCAATTGAGCCAGTCGGAATGTATTCCACGTTCATGCGTGAGGCAGCTTCGCCCAGTTTCCAGATGGATCCTTTTCCAAAATCCTTTTCAATTTGATGTAGCGCATTGTCTAAGGCTTTTGTTTTCTCTTTGTCCATGATGCGTCCTCCCTTTTTGAGCGACACGATTGTAGTTCAAAACCATTATACAAACATACGTTCGCAAAGTCAACAATATATGATATAGTCAGAATTAACTCTTTTCCATCAAATACTGACGAACCATTGCGAACGCGGCATTCGTAGTTCTGTTTCGAATAGCATTGCGTTGGCCGACGAATTGTTCTTTCAAGACGGTTGTTCCATGCGGACCAGCTACTGCAACATAAACAAGACCGACCGGTTTCTCCGGTGTTCCGCCGCCCGGTCCTGCGATACCCGTTATGCCGACACCAATATCTGTTGAAAAACGCAGCCTGATCCCTTCCGCCATAGCGCGCGCCGTTTCTTCGCTCACTGCGCCGTTTTCCTGCAATACGGATTCAGGAACTCCGACCACATCCCTTTTTATACGATTGCTGTAGGAAACTACAGAGCCAACCAAATATTCCGAACTTCCGGGTACGTCCGTCAAACGGGCTGTCGCTGCGCCTCCTGTGCAAGATTCAGCAAAAGCGACTGTATAGTTGCGTGTCAAAAGTTCCTTTCCAACAACTTCCTCTAAGGTTTGGTCATCCGTGCCGAAAATATATTCACCGATCCGTTCCCTGATTCGGGGTTCGAGTTCTCCGATCAGAGATCGCGCCATCGTTTCCGACTCCCCTTTGGCTGTCAAACGCACGTGAATTTCGCCGCTGCGAGCCAAAAGAGCGATTGTGGGATTTTTTTGGGCCAGAAGAAACTCACGGATACGTTCTTCGAGTGTCGATTCCCCCAGCCCATATGTCCGGAGAACCTTTGAAACAATCATTCCCTGCCCGCCAAACCTGTCTGAGAGGTACGGAAGAATGCCATTTTCAAACATATGCTCCAATTCCATGGGAGGACCGGGAAGATGGATGATGGTTTTGTTTTCATTTTCAATAATCACTCCGGGTGCTGTTCCGCGGTCATTTTTTACGACGATCGCACCTTCCGGCATCATGGCCTGTCGAATGTTGTTCTGCGTCATAGTAAGACAGCGACGCTCAAAAAAACTTTTGATATGCGCAACGCTCGGTTCGTGAAGCAACAATTTTCGTCCAAGCAGCTGCGACGAAACTTCTTTGGTAATATCACCCAGCGTCGGACCCAACCCTCCACTGGTAATTACAATATCCGCACGATCGAGAGCGATGGATAAAACGCTGGCCATCCGATGACGGTTATCTCCGACAGTCGTCTGGTACACAGCGTCATAACCAAGTTCATTTAATTTTCTTGCCAGATAGGGGGCATTCGTGTTGACGATTTGCCCAAGCAACAACTCGGACCCAGTACTGATAATTTCAACAATCATTCTGCAACATCCCTTTCACAAACAGGTGACCTATTTCACGTATCCCTGACAGCTTCCGCCATACGGTCATAACAGAACCCCTGAAGGATCTTAATTCTCACGAATTCACCAACGGCAATGCCTGCAGCGTTTTCAACATATACGGTGCCGTCGATATCCGGAGCCTCCCGTTCTGTACGCCCATAACCCAACGTATTATCCTCAGCGTCATGACCTTCCAGGAGGGCGATATATTCGCGGCCTTCAGCCGCTATATTTATTTCCTCCGAAATTCCTGCCTGCACAGCCATCAGGTCATTATACCGTTCTTCTTTTACTTCCTCGGACACTTGGTCAGGAAACGCCGCTGCGGGGGTATTCTCCTCCGGCGAGTATTGAAACACACCCACATGATCAAGCCGCTTTTCCGTTACAAATGTACGAAGCTCCTCGTACATGTCATCCGTTTCTCCAGGCAATCCGACGATGAAAGTCGTACGGACAGCGACATCCGGCATGGCTTTTCTTAATGCGACTAAAAGTGTCTCAATGTCTTTTCTTCTGTCTGGGCGGCGCATGGCTTGCAGCATTCCGTCATTGACATGCTGCAACGGAATATCAACATATTTGCAGATTTTCTCTTGACTGGCCATCAGATCAATCAGTTCATCAGAAAAGTTTTTGGGATAGCTGTATAAAATCCTGATACGAAAGTCTCCGTCGATTTCGACCAGCTGCTTAAGCAATTCAACAAGCATCGGACGACCTTGTAAATCAATTCCATAACTTGTTGTATCCTGGGCTACCAAATTAATTTCCTTAACGCCACCGGCAACGAGTTGCTGAACCTCCTGCCGGATCGATTCAATGGTACGGCTGACGAGCGGACCCCGAATCTGTGGAATGGCGCAAAAAGCGCAGGCATGGTTACATCCCTCGGCGATTTTCACATAAGCCATATAACTCGGTGTGGTAAGTATTCTGGGCATTTCAGCAGCAGGCAAAATTGCAGAACCTTGCGTGAATACCGTCCTCTGACCGGAAAGAGCCATCTCAATGGCTTCCGGCAAACGGTTCCATGCCCCTGTGCCGACAATTGCATCCACTTCCGGCAGTTCTGCCAAAAGATCACCGCTATACCTTTGCCCCAGACATCCTGCCAAAATCAGCGCCTTGCATCCGCCATTTTGCTTATAGGCTGCGAGTTTCAGCAGTGTATCAATTGATTCGGCTTTCGCCTGTTCGATAAAACCGCAGGAATTAACGATTAGTATTTCAGCCTCGGCAGGCTCATCTGTTGCGATATAGCCATGAGTCCGAAGCAGGCCCAGCATCAGCTCGGAATCCACCCGGTTTTTTGCACAACCCAGGCTAACCAATCCAATTTTCACTCGTATGCTCTCCTTTTTACTCAATGATCCTGATTTATTTGCGCCGCGGTTTCCTTGCAACCGATTGGGAAGGCAGTTTATTTTGGCGCGGCCGAAATGACCGTTCCGGACGGATCAGGCAGTTCGAAGCCATACCAATTAAATCCATTCTGCCTGCCTTCTTTAATACCGCTTCCACCATTCGACGGTTTTTGGGATTCCGGAATTGCAGCAGTGCGCGTTGTTCCTGGCGTTGTTCGGACGTCCGCGGCACAGTGATTTTCTGACCGGTCAGCGGATTGATTCCGGTATGGTACATTGCCGTAGACAAACTGCCTGGCGTGGGAATAAATTCCTGCACCTGCTCGGGGTGATAGCCGATTTCCCTGAGGAATTCCGCCAGTTCAATGGCGTCAGACACCGTACTTCCCGGATGGGAGCACATCAGATACGGGACAAGATATTGCTCTTTCCCAATACGTTCATTTTCTCTTCGGAAGGCTTTCAAAAATTTCAAAAAAGTGTCTTTGCCGGATTTTTGCATAGCCTGGATCACAGTGGGTGAAACATGCTCCGGCGCGACCTTCAACTGTCCGCTGACATGGTGTTCGCAGAGTTCTTTCATAAATTCCTGGTTTTTTCCGGCCAACAGATAATCATAACGCAATCCGGACCGGATAAAGACTTTCTTTACGCCGGGCAATGCGCGCAATTCCTGTAGCAGGTGCAAATAGTCCGAATGATCCGTATCAAGGTTTGGGCATGGCTTGGGAAAAAGGCACTGTCGATCCCGGCAGGTTCCCGACTTTAATTGTTTCGCGCAGGATACATGGCGAAAATTGGCTGTCGGTCCGCCCACATCATGAATATATCCTTTGAATCCTGGCAAACGGGTAAGCAAACGCCCCTCCTGCACCAGCGATTTATGGCTGCGTTGCTGAATAATACGCCCCTGATGTGCAACAATGGCGCAAAAGGAACAGGCTCCGAAGCAACCTCGATGACTGGTCAGGCTGAACTGGACTTCTTCAATGGCAGGTACCCCTCCTGCACTGTCATAAGATGGATGCCAGGACCGTTCGTACGGAAGAGAGTAAATCCTGTCCATTTCTTGCGGGGTAAGAGGCAATGCCGGCGGATTCTGCACAAGATACCGTTCCCCATGCATCTGTGCAACAGTTCGTCCCCGAATAGGGTCCTGTTCGAGATACTGCACTTTGAATGCTTCTGCGTAAGATTTTTTATCGATCTTGACCTGCTCGAAAGACGGAATCTTTAATGTTGAATCAGGCAATTTCTCATTGGCAGCACCTAACCAACACGTGCCCCGAATATCACGCAGCGCGCCGACTTCGCAGCCAGCCTTCAGACGGGCTGCAATCTCCAGCGTCTGTTTCTCTCCCATGCCATATACCAATAAATCGGCGCGACTGTCGAGGAGAATCGATCGTCGCACCGAATCGGACCAATAATCATAGTGGGCAAACCGCCGCAGACTCGCTTCAATTCCTCCGATGATCACAGGTACATCCGGCCATAATTCCCGTGCCCTGTTTGCATATACTATCGTGGCACGGTCAGGACGCAATCCGGCTTTGCCGCCGGGTGAATAGGCATCAGTACTGCGAATTTTCTTTGATGCCGTAAGTTTATTCAACATGGAATCCATATTCCCGGAGGAAATCAAAACTGCTAAAGCAGGACGTCCCATAATTTTAAAATCTTCAGTATTACGCCAGTTAGGCTGTGCTATGACGCCAACCCGGAATCCGGCCTTTTCCAGAACGCGCGTGATGATGGCCGGACCAAAGCTTGGATGGTCCACATAGGCGTCACCGCTGATAAACAAAAAGTCTATCGCATCCCAGCCGCGACTGCTCATTTCCTCCCGTGTCATGGGTAAAAACCCTCTTTGCTTCATATCAGGGTTTCACCTGCGGAGCGGCAGGAGAAGCTCCTTGAGTAACCGGAGGCGCAACCTGCGAAGCGGCCGGAGGTGCAGCCGGTGGAGATATGGGTGGAGAAGCCACAGTGCCCGGAGCTACCCCGGGAGCGGTAAAAATTTTGACTACAACATCGCCACGCTCACCCATTTTTCCTTGCGGTTGCCCGTTAAAAGAAACATCTGCTGCTGCTGCATTACCCAAATTGACAATAATTTGCCTGTCAGCTTCCCATGTGAGGGTTTCACCGGTCTTGGGAATTCCTTCATATATTGTTTTTCCGTCTGCAATGGCAGAAGTCCAACAGCGATCCGTAAACCGCACAACAAGGACCACGCCTTTGGTCGGAATCACTTGATTCGTTATACCGACAGGATTTGACTGACTGGGAGGAGGAGTCGGAACAGCGGTATTCTGCGATTGTGTTACAGGATTTGGTTTCCCTGTTGGTATAGACGTCTTTGCCGTTTTTTGCTGCCAGCCGTACAAAACTCCTGCGGCAACCGCCAACGTCAACACGGCAGCCAAAACACCGAACAATTTTTTATTTCCTTTTTGATTCGCTGCGGTTTTCTGCGGCTTATGCTCGACAACCGGAATATGTTCCCGTGACGGACTGGATTCGGAATAGCGATGAACCAGTTGCGCCCCGTCCAGCCCAAGAAAATTGCCGTAATTTCTCAGGAATCCCTTCACATAGACCTCCCCAGGCAAAACGTCATATTGGCCTTCCTCCAACGCCTTGACATAGAGGGCCCTTATCCCTATTGCATGTTCGATGTCTAAATGGTCCATTCCCCTCTTGTGTCGTTCTTCAGCGAGCATTTTACCAATCGTGTCCATTTTCATTTACCCCCTTATGAGGCGATCAATATACGCAGCGATATCCGTTGCCGCCTTTTCAAAATCCTCAGCATCGACAATCAGGTCAAAGTCGTCCGGGGAAGCGTCTTCATAACCATAAAGACCGTCATAATAGTCAGTCAAAAGACTTGCCGTAAAAACATGCACATTTCCTGCCTCATATTCTTCAAGAAGTCGGGCAGTTTTCCTTTTTCCCAGCTTCCGGGTTAATGAATGCAGACTGGCAATAATTTCCGGATCATTCGGCTGTAAAACATCCGTGTACTCAGCGATCAAACGGGCCACTCTCGTGGGGACGCCTGCCTTAACCAAAACTCTGCGGCCACGCTGCATGGCCTGATACAAAACATCAGGCAGATAAACATTGCCAACACGCTTGCTTTCACATTCAACCAGAATCACTTTTTTCTCATTCATTTTCTGCAATTCACCAAGCAATTGCGCATCAAAATTCTGTGCAGTCGCCGGTTTGCCGATACCAACGTGTCCAAACGCGGAACCCCGATGATTCGCCAGCCCTTCCAGATCAAGGACCGGGTATCCGCGATTTGCCAGCATCTGCAACAAGATTGTTTTCCCAACGCCTGTGGAACCACAAAGCACCACAATCTCGGACTTTAATTCATAAACAGCCAGCTGTTCCTGGACATGACGTCGATATGCCTTATAACCGCCAGTCAACTGACTTCCGGATATGCCCATGAGTTCCAGAATCGTCAAAACTGATTTTGACCTCATCCCGCCTCGCCAGCAATAGACAACCAGCCGCTTTTCCGGTGAAGGGTTCAGGTTGCTGATCTGTCGGACTATCGAAGCCAGTTTGCCGGATACAATATCCAGGCCCTTGCTTTTTGCCTCTTCCGGTCCCTGTTGTTTGTAAAGTGTGCCAACGATTGCGCGTTCATCATTTTCAAGCAAAGGAACATTCACAGCACCCGGTATATGCCCCTGTTCATACTCTGCTGGAGAACGGGTGTCCACAAACACGCTCGGCCGGCTAAGCGCTTCTGCTACTGATATTACCTGCATTCAATGCTCCTGCAAAAAAATTTATGATTTGGAGAAATATCGACTGAAGACCTGGTCCGAGTTCATGATGACTTCGCGTGGTTTACTGCCATTTGCTGCGCTGACAATCTGCATTTCTTCCATCATGTCCACCAGTCTGGCAGCCCTCGTATATCCTACACGGAATTTCCGCTGGAGAAGGGATACGGATGCTTGCCCTGTTTCCAGAACCAACTTTACCGCCTCTTCCAGCAGATCATCTTCAAAGCGTGCCGTATTGCTTGATGCAACCTGCTCTTCAAAAACCGGCACTTCCACTTCTTCGTCTGTTGTATGAACATCCTTAATCTGCCTGACCAATGCCTCGATCTCCGTATCGGAAATGTAGGCACCCTGCAATCGCACGGGTTTTGATGCCCCGACAGGATAATACAACATATCGCCTTTGCCCAGAAGTTTCTCTGCACCAGCCATATCCAAAATGGTACGGGAATCAATTTGCGAAGTGACGGCGAAAGAAATTCTCGAAGGAATATTCGCTTTGATAGTACCGGTAATGACATCGACAGAGGGGCGCTGCGTCGCAATCACAAGGTGAATTCCCGATGCCCGTGCCATTTGCGCCAGTCGGCAGATGGAATCTTCCACATCGACCGGAGCCACCATCATCAGGTCGGCAAGTTCATCTATGATAACGACGATAAGCGGAAGCAATTCTGCAGGATTCACCTCATTGTACCGTGTAACATCCCGGACACCGGCAGCTGCAAACAATGCATACCGGCGTTCCATCTCCTGCACCGTCCATTTGAGCGCAGACGCCGCCTTTTTAGGTTCAGTCACCACAGGAGCAACCAAATGCGGAATGCCGTTATAATTGGAAAGTTCGACAACCTTGGGATCAATCAGCAAAAATTTGACTGCATCCGGATGCGCCCTGAAAAGAATACTGGAAATCAAAATGTTGATACATATGCTTTTGCCTGAACCTGTCGCCCCGGCGACAAGCAAATGGGGCATTTTTGCCAGGTCGGCCATAATGGACTGTCCGGCAATATCTTTGCCAAGAGCCACTGTCAAAAGTGAGGCGGAAGATTGATAATCTCCATTTTCCATCACTTCACGCAACGACACGCCAAACACTTCACTATTGGGCACTTCAATGCCAATTACCGACTTTCCTGGAATCGGAGCCTCAATGCGTATACTTGGCGCAGCGAGCTTCAGGGCAATGTCGTCGGATAAGTTTACAATGCGGCTGATTTTTACGCCTGGCGCCGGCTCAAGTTCATATCGTGTGACCGCAGGCCCCTGGGTCGCATGGACCACTCTTGCCTGTATGCCAAAACTTTCAAGGGTATGTTCCAGCGTCCTTGCGTGATCGGCAATCTGTTTTTCCAGCCGCGGATTTTTGGGATTCGTAGTTTTTTTCAATAGAGACAACGACGGTACTTTATAATGCGACGGCATTACAGCTGCAGACTCAACTGCAATACTTTCAGTCTCTTTAACGGATTCGGCAGGAGTTCCGGCATTTTTACCCTTACGGTTTCTGACATCGGGCACAACAGGGTGGACAACCGGATCTGAATTCAGAATAGGAACAATGACCGGTTCATCCTTTTCCTGATTATAGAATGTCGTTTTTATTGATGGCCGTTGAACATCTATGTTACTCAAGTTCTTCTCTTTTATGACAGCAGGGACGTTTTGATCACCATCTGTTTGTTGTTTTTTTTTCGTCGCTAACCACTCTTTACTCTTTCGGTACCATTCGGAAACAGAAAAGCCGGTCGCCAACAATAATGCACATAGAATCCAAGTCCAAAGAATAATTGTCGTTCCATCCATAGCAAACAATCGGCGCAATACCATGATCACGGAACCACCCAATAGGCCTCCGGCTTGCGGAAGATTTTCGGGTAAAATTTCCTGAGCATTCCCGATCATATAGTGGTGGCATAAAGACAGAACACCGGCATAAACCAGCAAATATCCCAAAAAGCGTCGGGAATAGATGACATGCGAATGCGCCGTGACATAGCGAAGACCGATAATGAATAATAAGACAGGTATCCCCGCAGCCCCCAGGCCAAATCCATAACGCAATACTCTGGCAGCAAAATAACCGATCCGGCCAACGCTCAGATCAAGCAACCCTGCAGCAAGAAACAGTGCTGCTGCAATGATTGCGATACCGGCAACTTCATATTTCAGCGATGAATGCGGTTGCGGTTCTTTTTTCGGCAATAAAGCTCACCTCTATGCTGTGTTTCTACGCTGAATGTAGAAGTCCTGCCTAAGAAAGAGAACCGAGACTCTGTCTCGGTTCAGACTTCCAAAATGATCGGCATGATCATCGGCCGCCTTCTGGTCCGTTCGTAGAGAAATTTGCCGAGAATATCCCGCACGGTGTTTTTGATAGTGCCCCAATCACTACTGCCATTTGCTTCACAACGATCAAGTGCTTCCTGAATCTTGTTGCGGGCTTCTTCCATCAATTGTTCCGACTCACGGACATAAACGAACCCTCGTGATACAATTTCCGGTCCGGCAACCACACAGCCATTTTCCTTGTCCATGGCGATTACGGCGATTAAGATCCCATCCTGTGACAACTGGCGACGATCCCTGAGAACAATGTTCCCCACATCGCCGACCCCCAGTCCGTCAACCATAATTGCACCGGCTGTGACCTTCCCTGATATTGCGCCTGTATCCGCAGTGAATTCCAGAATGGACCCGTTGTCCGCAATAAAAATATTTGCCTTCGGCACTCCAAGATCCTGAGCCAATTTTGCATGCACCTTCAACATGCGATATTCACCATGCACAGGAATAAAAAACTGTGGCCGAACCAGATTCAGCATCAGTTTCAGTTCTTCCTGGCTGCCATGCCCTGAGACGTGGACACCTGCGGACGATTCATAAATTACTTCGGCGCCCTGACGGAAAAGATAGTCTACGGTGCGCGCAACCAACTTTTCGTTCCCTGGAATGGGAGTTGCAGAAATAATTACCGTATCCCCAGGGACAATCTCCACTTTTCGATGATCAGACATCGCCATTCGTGTCAGGGCAGACATGGGTTCTCCCTGACTGCCTGTTGTAAGAATGACAAGCCTGTTGGCCGGATAATTGTTAATCTCGGAAATGTCGATCAACACACCGTCCGCCACTTTGAGATAGCCAAGTTCCATGGCAATATTGACGACATTGACCATACTGCGCCCAATTACAGCGACTTTACGACCGAATTTAAAAGCAGAATCAATGGCCTGCTGCAAGCGGTGGACATTTGAAGAAAAACTGGCGACAATAATCCGGCTCTGCGCTGACCGGAATTTTTCATCGAAAGAAATCCCCACTGATTTTTCGCTTTTGGTAAAACCAGGGCGTTCTGCATTGGTACTGTCGGACAGCATGACAAGCACGCCTTCATCGCCTAATTCAGCGAACCGGTGAAAACCTGTCACTTCTCCATCTACGGGCGTGTGATCTATCTTGAAATCTCCGGTATGTAACACGGTTCCCACCGGGGTTTTCAGATAAATCGCCACCGCGTCGGCAATGCTATGATTTACACGGATAAAGCCAATCGAAAAAGGCCCGACCGTATACTGATCCCCTGGTTTGACAGGGTGCAGGTCAGCTGTCGATATCCCTTTTTCCTTCAAACGGCCCTGTAATATGCCGAGCGCCAGAGGCGTGCCATAAACAGGTACCTCCAGTTCCTTCAGGACAAAAGGTAACGCCCCGATGTGATCCTCATGGCCATGGGTAATAAAAATCGCCTTAACCAGTTCCTTGTTCTCGATCAGGTAAGAAATGTCCGGAATTACCAAATCAATGCCAAGCATGTCGTCTTCCGGGAACATAAGCCCGGCGTCGATCACGACGATCTCGTCATCATAACGGAACACAGTCATGTTCTTACCAATTTCGCCCAATCCACCTAGAGGGATAATCTGAAGCTTATTCGTATTTTTTCCCAATCTTTCACCTCCCGATACTATAATGCCGCGCACTGCATTTATAATATTATAGCGCAAATCAAGCCTTCCAACAATAAGCGCGCATGCCACGGTTTGCACAGTGCCTGACAATCAGGCAACACACACAGGACCCGTTGCCACACAGCCGTTGACCATATGTGATTCAGCATATTTATTTGTCTCCCACATCCCCTGGTGCTATACTTAATTCTATGAATATTGAAGGACTTTCGCTACATATCCTCACAACTGAATTGAACCAGGCTCTTTCCGGTGGCCGGATCAGTAAAATCCTCCAGCCGACCCGAAATTATTTTTTGCTTAAAATTCGCCAGCCTGATCAGGAGTATACCCTGGCGGTTTCGATCGAGCCAGGCGATCCCCGCGTACATCTGACGGATGAAACGCGGGAAAATCCATTGGAACCATCATCGCTCTGCATGCTGATGCGCAAGCATCTGCTTGATGGACGTATCGCCGCCGTGAACCAGAAGGGTCTTGACCGTGTTTTGCTCATTCCCGTGGATATTCGGGGCGGACAGGGACGAATCGAAACAAAAAGCCTGATTATTGAACTCGCTGGAAAGAACAGCAATCTGATTTTGTGCAGCGATGGAATTATTATCGACTCTTCACGTCGTATCGGACACAATACGAGCCGGGTTCGCCAAATCGTGCCCGGCATTGTTTACGTCGGTGAGGGTGAGCCTCAACTGATTGAACTGGACCACAACGCGCTGTGGCAAGCCCTCAAGAAAGAGGCTTTCCACGCTTCCGTGCTCGATATGGAACTGGACGGCAAGTCCAGCAAGGTGCTGCTGCGTGACCTGCAAGTCCACCCGTTCAAGCAACAAGTTCTGCACATCGACTTCCAGCGCGTGTCGGCCAAGCAGAAGATCCAGATGAAAGTGCCGCTGCGCTTCACGGGCGAGGAAGAATCCAACGCCGTGAAGACCGACAAGGCCCTGGTCAACCACATCCTGACCGAACTGCAAGTGTCCTGCCTGCCGGCCGACCTGCCCGAGGCCATCGAAGTGGACCTGTCCAAGCTGGAAAAAGGCCAGACCCTGACGCTGAAGGACATCGCGCTGCCCAAGGGCGTCGAAGCCGTGCTGCACGGCCACAGCGCCGAAGACATGGTGCTCGTGTCCGTCGTGATGCCTGCCGCCGAAGCAGAAGCCGAAGCTGCCCCGGCCGCTGACGCGCCT
>CAZXCC010000063.1:0-13290 GCA_964638945.1 uncultured Veillonellaceae bacterium
TTCCTTCGAACAAAAAACGCCCCCGCAAGAAACACCCACTCCTCCGAGCGCTCCGTCCCCTGCTCCAGCCACTTCAGAGAACAAGGAGCTACCCGCCGTTCCGCCTTCGACTGCGTTGCCTCCCCCCGTCGCCGCAGAGTCTTCCTCAAGCGCAAGATCTGCGCAGTCTGCTCCTATTGCACTTTCTGCAACACCAGTCCTGCTTCGTCTTCCGGGTCGAAGCCCGGACTCGGTCATCACAGAAGAAAATACGGGAATTATACGGCAAGTGTATCACAAGGGAACTCCGATGGAGATCATCATTACTCAGAGAACCATACCCAAAACTGATAGTTCTGTCGCAGCGCAGCCAAGAATGAATATGACGCGTGAATCCGGTAAAAATGTACCTTCTGCACAAGATGCAATCAATAGAGTCACAGTCATCATCTCCGGTCAGGAGGTAACCCTGGAAGGCCGCAAAACTCGCCAGGAACTCCTGGACATGGCTGCGACGCTGGCACCCTAAAATTTTTTCGAAATACTATTTATAGATTAGAATTTTTGTGAAAGGTTTTTTTGAAGGGATGTCGAAGTATATTTAGACGTTCATAATTATGAACTCGGTTCTTAAATATGAACAAAAAGCTGGACATCAATTCTTCGGGAGGCATGCTGTGATAAACCAACAACCAAATCTTGTGAAATCTGCAGCCAGAACGGTTGATATTATCGAATATGTAATCAAAAAAAGCCCCAAACCCCCAACCTTTTCTTCCATCCAAGAAAATACAGGCATCCCGAAAAGTTCTCTATCCTATTTATTGCAGGAATTGATTAACAAGGAATATCTTCAATATGATTCCGATTCCCGAACTTATTTTCCCGGCTTGGCTCTAATCCAACTGGGAGCGATTTGCATCAACAACACCAATATTTCCAGGGAAATATGGACAGGTGCGCAAAAACTCAGCGAAGAGTTGGGGGATACTACCCATGCAGGTACTCTGGATGGACGGCATGTCGTATACATTGCCAAGTGTCAGGGAATCAAAGACTGCAGCGCCATAACCACAATCGGACATAGAATACCCGCGCACGCAACCGCGATAGGAAAAGTACTGCTTGCCGCATTAGAACCCGAAGAAGTCTGTCTGCGATTTCAAGAAGTGAAACTTGAACAATTTACACCCAATACCATTCAATCCTATGAACGGCTGCTGGCAGAAATAGAAGACGTTGCCCAAAAAGGCTTTGCCATAGACAATCAGGAAATTATACCCGGCGGAATATGTGTTGCTGCACCGATTCTTGATAAATCTCACAAGACAATCGCAGCCTTGAGCGTCACCATGCCTGCAATCAGGGTGAGTGAGGACTTTCTCCCAGAAGTGATTGCAAAAGTTCGCGAAGCTGCCCATCATGTTTCGTTGCGCCTTGGCAGAGTCTGTTAGCGTTATTTTTATTTTGTTCTTATATATGAACACTGTTTGTATATGAGAACAAAATAATTTCGAAGTTCAACTTGCTTTGGAAAAATACGAAGGAGGAAACAGGATGCAAAAACAGTTTATGCTTGGAAACGAAGCCATTGCCCGCGCCGCAGCGGAATCATGCGTCCGCGTGGTAGCCGGTTATCCCGGGACGCCGGCAACCGAAATCGTGGATCATTGCCATTCCTATCCGGAAATTTACGCAGAATGGTCAACAAACGAAAAACACGCCTTCGAGGTGGCGACAGCCGCGTCTCTGACAAACCAACGCGCGCTGGCCGTCATGAAGCACAATGGCACGAATGCCGCGGCCGATTTTTTGATGCATGTGAATTTCACCGGCATCAGGGCCGGCCTTGTGCTTATTTCGGCCGACGATCCCGGCGGATTGTCCTCCCAATGTGAAGAAGACACCCGTATACTGATCCACACGTATGCCCATTTGCCGATTTTTGATCCATCCAGTGTACAGGAAGCATATGATATGACGAAAACGGCTTTTTCACTTTCAGAAAAAACCGAACTGGTTTTTGCTTTACGTCCAGTTATGCGGATCAATCACGCCGGCAGTTTGGTCCGGTTTGGCGAAATTCCCTCCTGTGACCGGAAACCGGAGTTTGTCATCGACCGAAAGCGATTCGTGATGTCTGCCGTGGTGGAAAAAGAGTCCGGAGGCGAGCTCCGGCCCAAGATGCGACATCGCTGGCTGAATGCCAAGCAGAGCGAACTCAAGGCTCTGATGGAAGCATCGCCTTACAACTGGGCGGAACCTGCCGACGGCGAAGTCGGCTTCGTCGGCTGCGGCATCGGGTACGCCTTCCTGAAAGAGGCCGAGCAGATTTTCGGCACCAAACTGCCCATCCTTAAGCTCTCCACCTTGCCGTTGCCCGAACAGAAAGTGCTCGCCTTCGCCAAAGGGTTGAAAAAAATCGTGGTGTTTGAAGAAGTCGAGCCTGTGGTAGAAACCCTGATTAAAAATCTCTGCTTCGAGCACGGGCTCAGCCTGGAAATCCTTGGCCGCAGCGGGTACCTACCCAAAGAAGGTGAGTTGTCGACCAACGTGGCGCTGACAGCCGTAGAGGCCGCAATTGCCGGGCAGCCTTATCCGGCGCCGGGACAGAATCAGTACGTGCCGGCTCGTACCCGCACCCAATGCGCCGGTTGCAGCCACCGCGGCCTGCTTATCGCCATGAAGGATGTGGTGCGGAAAAACGGCGGCCTGGTCACAGGTGACATCGGCTGTCATGATGCCGGCACCTTCGAACCGATGAACTTGCAGGCGACGATCTATTGCATGGGCTCGTCCATCCCCATGGCTCACGGCATCAAAAAAGCCGGCTTTGACAAACCGGTATACGCGCTTATAGGCGACTCGACCTTCTTCCACAACGGCCTGACCGGCCTTGCCAACGCGATTTACAATCGAAGCGACATCACCGTGGTGGTGGCCTACAATTCGACTACGGCCATGACCGGTTTTCAGCCTCATCCCGGCAGCTGCGGCAACCTGTCCCAGCCCGGCGAACCGATCGACCCGGGAACCGTGGCGGCAGCCATGGGCGCCAAAGTATTCCGCTGCAATCCATACAACGTCGAGGAAACGAAGCTGATCATTGAACAAGCCACAACGGAACCGGGCGTGAAAGTGGTCGTGGCCGAAGCGCTGTGCTACCTGAAATTCAGCCGCGACGGCAAGCTTTCCTTCACACCCCAGGTTGTCAGCGTAGACACTTCCGTCTGCAACGGCTGCGGCATCTGTGTCAGGACCTTCGGCTGCCCGGCCATCCGGCTGACAGGCGATAAGGCGGAGATTGAACTCAGTAGCTGCAACGGCTGCGGCGTATGTCGAATCGTTTGCAAGAGGGGGGCCATACAATGAAATTTGATTTAGTCATCGCCGGTGTCGGAGGCCAGGGAAACATCCTTGCCTCGCAGATCATCGCCAAATGCGCCATGGATGCCGGCTACAACGTCGTCAACACGGAAACCAAGGGTGCTGCCCAGCGCGGCGGCTCCGTCCTCTCCCATGTCCGTCTGTCTGACGGCGAGATTTTCTCGCCCCTGGTACCGGCCGGCCAGGCAGATGTCCTGCTGGGCTTCGAGCCGCTGGAGGCGATGCGGTATATCGGGCTGTTGAACAAGCAGGGGCAGTATATCATCAACACTGCCCCGGTTCCCACCATCCTGTCCAACATCAAGGTCGACGAGTACCCTTCCACCGAGCAAATGATCACCGCCATCGAGGACAAAGGGTTGCGCGGCTATTTCCTGAACGCCACGCAGGCCGCTAAGGACCTGGGCAATGTCCTTCTGACCAATGTCATCATGCTGGGAGCCTTCACCGCAATCTCGGACCTTTTGCCCGGCGATCGGGTGCTGGCGAAACTGCTTTCTCTCGTGGACGAAAAGTTCCAGAACGACGACACCCGGGCATTCAACCGGGGAATCGAGCTAATCAAGACCCAACAATGACAGGAAACCGGATTTGCAGTGAAAATACAAAAAAAACAAAGGAGTGCTTGACCGTGATATTTGAGCTGAACGAAGACCAAAAAATGATGCAAAAAATGGTCCGCGAGTTCGCGGAGAAGGACGTTGCACCCGGCGCTGCCGCCAGAGATGAAGAAGAAAGAACGGACCGGGCATTGCTGGATGCCATCGGCGAACTCGGACTGAACGGGATCTGCTTTCCTGAACAGTACGGTGGCGCCGACGGCGACTACTTGAGTTATGTCCTGGCGGCTGAGGAAATCTGTCGGGCAGACTCAGGAATCGGCGTCGCCTACATGGCCACCGTGTCTCTCTGCGCCTGGCCGATTTTCGCCTATGGCACGGAAGCACAAAAAAACAAATATCTGAAGCCACTGGCAACCGGAACCAAAGTGGGCGCTTTCGCCCTCACCGAACCCGGTGCCGGCACAGACGCCGCCTCCCAGCAGACTGTCGCAGTCGACAAGGGCGACCACTATCTCCTGAACGGCAGCAAGATCTTCATCACCAATGGCGGCGAAGCCGAAACCTATGTTGTGTTCGCCATGACTGACAAGAGCAAGGGCGTCAAGGGAATCAGCGCATTCATCCTGGAAAAGGGCACCCCCGGCTTCAGTTTCGGCAAAAAAGAGCACAAACTCGGGATCCGCTCCTCCCAGACCATGGAGCTCATCTTCCAGGATGTGAAAATACCCAAGGAAGACCTGCTCGGCAAAGAAGGCGAAGGATTCAAGATCGCCATGACTACGCTCGACGGCGGCCGCATCGGCATCGCCACCCAGGCGGTCGCTTTGGCGCAGGCTGCGTTGGAACAAGCCATCAAATATTCCAAGGAACGTGTCCAGTTCGGCAAACCGATTGCTGCCAACCAGGCAGTCGCCTTCATGCTTGCGGACATGGCTACCAAGGTGGAGTCGGCCAGACTGCTCACATACCGGGCCGCCTACAACAAGCAGCACGATCTACCCTACTCCAAGGAAGCCGCCATGGCAAAAATGTATGCGTCCGATATCGCCATGTCCGTCACCACCGATGCGGTCCAGATTTTCGGCGGCTACGGCTACAGCCGCGAATATCCGGTGGAACGCTTCATGCGGGACGCCAAGATCACCCAGATCTACGAAGGCACCAACCAAGTACAGCGCATGGTGATTTCCGGAGCCATTCTTAAATAAAGGCAGACAGCCATAACAGTTCACCCGTGTATAAAAAAGGAAGTGCATATCATGAAACAGTATAATCCCGTAACACCTGCGGTCATCGCAAAACTGCAGGCGGTCCTCGGTCCGAAAAATGTTGCCACCGATCCCGACAAGCTCTATCCTTACAGCCATGACGAAGTGGCCGACCCGCATTATCAAAAATATCCCGAAGTTGTTACTTTCCCGGAATCGACCCAGCAAGTCGCCGCCATCGTCAAACTGGCGAATGCAGAACTGATTCCGGTTGTACCCCGCGGCGGAGGCACCGGCCTTGCCTGCGGCGCAGTTCCCATCTATGGCGGAATCGTGATTTCCCTGGAAAAGATGAACCGAATTTTGGAGATCAACACCGCCAGCCTATACATGGTCGTCGAGGCGGGTGTCCGAACCGAGGAAGTGCAAAAGCAAGCTGCCAAGGCCGGAATGTTCTATGCCGGCGACCCCTGCAGCAGTGACAGCTGCGCCATCGGCGGCAATGTGTCCACGAATGCAGGAGGCAACAAGGCCATCAAACACGGTGTAACCCGCAACCAGGTCTATGCGATCGAAGTCGTAACCCCTACCGGTGAAGTGGCCACGTTCGGCGGCCGACTCAAGAAAAACAGCACCGGCTATTGCCTGGAACAACTGATCATCGGTTCGGAAGGAACCCTGGGCATCGTCACGACCATCACGCTGAAACTGACGCCACTCCCCAAGCATGTGATGGATTTTCTGGCGATATTCCCCACGCCGGAACTGGCTATCGCCATGGCCAGCCACATCGCCAGTGCCGGCATCAAGGCGACCTGCCTGGAGTTCATGGAAAACGCCGCCGTCAGGAGTGTGGAGAAATTCTTCTCCGAAAAACTGCCGCACGGTGAAAACGGGAACTACCTGATCATCCAGGTCGACGGCGCCTCACAGGACAACCTGGACGACGTGGCGGTCCAGCTGGATGAACTCTGCATGGAAAAAGGCGCTACCGCCCTGCTGGTTCCTGATTCGGAGAAGATCTGGAAAGTGCGCAAGGCCATCGCCGAAGCAGTGCGGCACGAGGACATGGTCTACAGCAGCGAAGACATCGTAGTACCGGTAGACAAACTCTCGGAAACCCTGGATGAGATGAACCGCATCTGCCAGCGGCACAATGCTGCGTCCCGCACGGTGGCCCACGCCGGAGACGGCAACATCCACCTGATGATTCTGAAAGCCGCCAACTCCGAGGCGGAGTGGCCAGACAAACTTTTAACCATCCAAGGCGACATCTTCGATTACGTCTATTCCATCGGCGGCAAACTCTCCGGCGAGCACGGCATCGGCTACAAAAAGAAAGCACTGATGGAAAAATACACACATCCGGTCGAGTTGGCGGTGATGCGTTCCATCAAGCAGGCCATGGATCCGAATTACATTCTCAATCCGGGCAAAATTTTCGATCTTCCGTAACCATTCTTAAAAAACAGGGCCTCCCGTCACCGGGAGGCCCTGTTCATTATGAGGTCCGATTATTATTTGGGAATGAGATAACTCATCGGCACCAGCACCAGATCCGGGAAGAACGTCAACAGCAGCAACAGCACAATTTCAATCCACATGTACGGCATAACATGCTTGATGATATCGTTCATCGACACATTGCCGACACCCGCCGCAACGTTCAGCACCGTGCCGACCGGTGGCGTCAGAACCCCGATCATATTGTTGAATACAAACATAAAGCCGAAGTAGAAGGGATCGATCCCGCATTTGTCCACAATCGGCATCAGTACCGGAGTCAGGATCAGAATGGTAGGTGTAGCGTCCATCGCTGTGCCGACAAGCAGCACTATGATATTGATGGCAAACATCATCATGATCTTGTTCCCCATCAACGGTTCCAGCATCGAAGCTATCGCGGCCGGAATATTGGCTACGGCGATCAGCCAGGATGTAATCATCGCCGCCGCACACAAGAACATGACCACGCTGGTCGTCTTGGCTGCAGCGACCAGGACTTCACCGATTCTGGCCAGCTTCAATTCCCTGTACACAAAGAGGCCAATAAACAGGGCATAGAAAACCGCGATCGAAGCCGCCTCGGTCGGCGTGAAGACGCCGCCCCGCAGGCCGACAATAATGATGCCCGGCAGGATGAATGCCCAGATTGCGTCACGGGCCGCTTTGAGAACAGCCGAAAACGGCTGGCGCGGCTGAGTCTTGAAATGCATCTTGCGAGCCAGCCAGGTCCAGGTAAGCGCCAGGAAGAGACAAAGCAACAGGCCCGGAAAAACGCCGGACATGAACAGCTTGGGAATCGATACGTTGCCAGTAACGCCAAAAATGATCATCGGCACGCTCAGCGGCATGATCGGGGGGATGATGGCGGCAGCGGCAATCAAGGACGCCGACATGGCCCGGTCATACCCGGCATCCACCATGATCGGAATCAAGATAGCGCTGAGAGCCGCCGTATCGGCCACGGCCGAACCGGATAGCCCGGCAAAGATCAGGCTGGCAAGAATCGCCACATAGCCAAGTCCGCCGCGAACATGGCCCACCAGCGCCATGGCAAAGGCGATGATTCTCTTGGAAACGCCGCCGGCGTTCATCAGTTCGCCGGCCAGGATAAAGAAGGCAATCGCCATCAGCGGGAAGTTGTCTGCGCCATCAACCAAGGTTGTGGCCAGGATCTGTGTATCGAACATATTCATTTGAACCAGCAGGCATACGCCGCTGATGATCAGCGAATGTGCGATGGGAATGCCCATAGCCATGGCAATCAGCAGAGAGCCTAAGAAAACAATCATCGTCATTGTCATGATTTTTTCGCTCCTTCCTCTCCGCCGATCGCCTTGTCAATGAAGCCTTTGTCCTCGGTATCGGCCGACATGACCAACTCCGTCTCGTCGATCTTATTGGTGATCAAGCGGTACAGGTTGTTCAGCGAAATAATCACCATCGCACCGCAGCAGAGGAAGCCCGATATGTATACCCAGGACATCGGGATCTGCATCGAAGAAGACACTTGGTCGCTGGTAAGCATGGTGATTTTCCATGTGCCGTCAAGGCAAAGACCCATGGTGATCACCAGGACGATGTTGTTGATTATGAACAGAATGCGCTTGCCTTTGGCCGACAGTTTTTGCACGAGGGTATCGACACCCAGGTGAACGTTGTCCTGATATGCGACAATCGCTCCCATAAAAATCAGCCAGATGAAAAGATACCGCGAGGCCTCCTCGGCCCAGGTCAGGCCTTCGTTGAAAAAGTAGCGCAGGATGACGTTGGCGAACACAAACGTGGACATACACATCAGGCAGACGCCTATCACCGCGTGGAGCAGGCGGTTTACCTGTTTGCTCAAGCTGCCCATATTAAGGCTTCCTTTCGGGGAAAAATCAATTCCCGCTTTCATTAATTCAAAAAAATAATTGCCGTTGAAGCCAAGAAAAGAGGGACTGCTGAAAGCAACGCTTTTCTTGAAATTTTCAGCAGTCCCTTCCATACGTTGGATCCTATTTGGAATACTTGGCGATTTCCGCGTTGACATCGGCGATAGTGTCTTTCCCGATGTCATTTTCAAATTTTCCAGCTATGTCTTTGGTCGCGTTCATGAAAGCTTTCTGTTGTTCCGGGGTCAGACGGGTTACTATCATGCCGGCTTTTTCCAGCCCCTGGACGGCCTCGGCGTCAACTTTGCGATTGTATTCGCGTTGCCAGACACTGGCTTCTTTGCCTGATTTCAGGATGATCGCCTGGTCTTCCTTCGGCAGGGCATCCCACATTTTTTTGCTGTACATGATGACGAAAGGCGTATAGACATGTTTGCTCAAAGTGGTATACTTCTGCACTTCCTGGAACTTCTGCAGGAAGTTGGTGGTATTCGGATTTTCCTGTCCGTCGATGGTCTTCTGCTGCATGGCATTGAAAACTTCGCTGAACGGCATCGGAGTCGGGTTGGCGCCAAGCGTTCTCCATGCAGCTAAGTGAACTGGGTTTTCCATCGTTCTGATCTTCAGTCCCTTGATGTCATCGGGAGTCTTCACTTCGCGTTTGCTGTTTGTCAGCTGGCGATAGCCATTTTCCATGTAGCAAATACCCACAAGACCGTTCGCTTGAAGTGAGTCGAGCATTTTTTGGCCGAATGGACCGTCAAGAACCTTATCCACAACCTGCTCATTGGGGAACAGGAAAGGAAGGTCAAAAACCATCCACTTTTTGTTAATGGTAGCAAGCGGTGAACTCGACGGGCCCGACATTTCCAAGGTACCGGCGCGCAGAGCGGTCATCGTCTTAATATCGTCGCCGAGCTGGGCGCTGGGGAAAATCTGGATCTCGATACGTCCCTTGGATTCTTTCGCAACAATCTCTTTAAACTTTTCCAGGCCCTTGTATTCCGGGCTGGCATCATTCAGACCGATCGAAACCCTGATTACCTTTTTTTCCGCTTTTTGTTCCGCGGCAGGAGCCGCAGCCTTGGGTTTGTCTCCGCCGCAACCGGCCATCAAGGACGCTGCGAAAACAAGAACTACAAGCACGCATAACCATTTGATACCCTTTTTCACTTTACTTTTTCCCCCTCTTTATTGTTTCTATGCCCGAATGCCCGGCGCAAATTCCACCTGGCATTGTGGAACTGTATCTATCTTCTTTGAAAACCGTTTCAAATCCTGCTATTATCTCATTTTCTCATTTTAATAATTCATTTACCCGAGACACAATCGCATCAACCGTCAAACCGTAATGCTCAAGCAATTCGTCATAGTTCAGCGCCGATGTGCCATATTTGTCTTCAATGCCGACGAAATCAAGCGGAATGCCGGTTTCCAGGCGCAATGCCTCTGCAATGGCGCTACCCAGGCCGCCAATCACGCTGTGTTCTTCCGCTGTCACCACCGCTTTGGCGCCTTTTACAGCATCGATCACGCCCTGGCGGTCCAACGGTTTAATCGTGCTTACATTGACCACTTTCACCGATACACCGGATTTTGCCAGCTCTTCCGCCGCGGCAAGCGACTTGGAGACCATCACGCCGTTGGCAAAAACAACAACCTCAGCTCCGTCGCGAACAGTAACCAGTTTGCCGATTTGATACTCACCCTCTTCCGGTGTCACAACAGGCAAATCATTCCGGTTGATCCGGATATACATCGGACCGGGATTTTTCACCATCGCCCTGACCATCTTGCGTGTTTCGACTGCATCGGCAGGCACCAGGACTGTCATGCCCGGTATGCCGCGCATCATCGACATGTCTTCAATGGATTGGTGGGTGGAGCCGTCGCCATAGTCCGACAGTCCTGCGCTGGAACCGCAAATCTTCACGTCCAGGCCTGCGATGCCGATTGTCTGGCGCAATTGGTCATAGCAGCGCCCGGTGGAAAAAACCGCAAAAGAATTGATGAAAGGAATCTTGCCTGTCAGCGCGAGTCCTGCCGCCGTCGATGCCATATTCGCCTCGGCGATGCTCATTTCGAAGTAACGTTCCGGATAGGCAGCCTGAAACAGGCAGGACATCGTCGACTTGCCGAGATCCGCTTCCAGCGCAACAATTCTGTTATCCGCTTTTCCCAATTCGACAAGTTCTTCGCCGTAGGCAGTACGCAAGCTTGTTGTCGCCATCGTTATTCCCTCCCTTTGCGGATGTTGTCCAAATCGCACTGCGCAATTTTGCACTGTTCCGCGGTAAGCATCCCATTGTGGAATGCCGGATTGTTCTCTGCAAACGATATGCATTTGCCTTTGACTGTCTGCGCCAGAATCACCGTTGGTTTTCCCTTCGTCGCTTCTGCTTCATCAAAGGCTGATAAAATCGCCGCTACATCATGTCCGTCCACTTCGATCACATTCCAGCCGAATGCCTCCCATTTTGGCGCAAGCGGATCGAGATCGAACCTGTCCTTGATTGCCCCGGTTGCCTGGAGTCGGTTACAATCAACAATTGCGGTGATATTGTCGATCTTGAAGTTTGCGGCAGCCATTGCCGCTTCCCAGATTTGTCCTTCAGCCTGCTCACCGTCACCCACTATCACATATACACGGTTTTTGCTGCCATCCAGCCGCAATCCCAGCGCAATCCCGTTGGCGATCGAAAGTCCCTGTCCGAGAGAACCTGTATTCGCTTCAATACCAGGTGTTTTCGTCATATCCGGATGTCCTTGCAGCATGGCTCCAAGTGATTTCACCTTTTTGAGTTCTTCCAGCGGAAAATACCCAGCCAATGCAAGTGCCGCATATTGTCCCAGCGCGGCATGCCCCTTGCTCAGCAGGAAACGGTCCCTGTCTGCAGCCTTCGGATTTTTCGGGTCATGTTTCATTTTATGAAAATAAAGTGCTGCAACAATTTCAGCCGAAGAACAGGACCCGCCAAGATGCCCCACTTTTCCTGCGCCAATCAGGTCATTGACAATGTGTTCCCGCATCTGCAGCGCCTTGTCTTCAATGGTACGGACGACTTCTGCCGCTACCATATACTCTCCTCCTTTTTGTTTCCAGTCTCTCTACGATTTATGATAAAAAAGAATCAATCAATCGGAGTCAGGACAATTTTCAGCCCTTCTTTGGATTCCATCAGCTCAAACCCTTTGTGCCACTGATCCAGAGTCAGTTCATGCGTGATGATTTCATTCAGATCTACTGTTTTTTCACTCATCAAGATCAGGCACTTTTCCCACACGTCCCAATTGTGGCTGAACGTTCCCTGTAGTGCCACCGCCTTGGAAATGAGTTGATCCAGCGAGAATCCGACAGGTCCCGGACCCCAGCCGATTTTATTGATCTGCCCGCAGGGGCGGACGACATCAAGAGAAAGTTTGAGTGTCGGAGAAAAACCTGCTGCATCCACCACCAAGTCTGCGCCATAACCGTCGCGCATGCCCATGATCACAGGCACAGGATCTTCTTTCGAGCTATTGATGGTACGGGTTGCACCCCATTTTTTCGCCAGCTCCATACGTCCGTCATCTCCGTCGGTCCCTACCACTACGATGTCCGAGGCCCCGAGAATCGATGCCATTTTTACGCATAAAAGGCCGATTGGTCCCGGTCCGATGACGACAACCAGATCGCCCGGCTTGATGTCCGCATGCTTTACAAGGGAGCTGTATGCCACGCAAAGCGGTTCGCTCAGAGCCGCTTCCTTGAGGCTCACATTATCCGGCAGTTTATGCAGGATGCGGCTTGGAACTTTCACATATTTTGCAAAAGCGCCATCGATTTGAAATCCATATCCTTTGCGTTCGCGGCAAACATGATAATTATTTGTCCGACACATGACGCATTTGCCACAGTAGTCCGCATGAGTCTCTGAAGTGACACGGTCGCCGATATTCCAGCCCTTGACATTGGCGCCTACTTTTTCGATGGTCCCGGAGAATTCGTGCCCAAGAATCAAAGGTACATTGACCTTGTACGACACTTTGTTGTGGTGCATGTGGGGGTCGCTGCCGCAGATTCCGATATAACCGACCTTCACAAGTACATCGTCCGGACCGATTGCCGGTACGGGTACTTCCCGCACTTCCGTGGCTCCGTCCACGTTATCGTACTTAACTACTGCTTTCATCATCTTTCTTCCGCTCCTTCTTCCGCCGATTCCGTATCATCGGCATATTTGATTGATATATCGTCAATGGTTGTCCTGACATGTTCCTGCATCCAACGACGGGCCTGCTCTTCATCATGATTGCGAATCGCCTCAAAAATAAGACGATGATACTTCACTGCCCGTTCCACACCCATAATCTGATTAATTTTGCGGTAGTAGCTCACCAGAATATCCCGGATAACATTGGCCATATTGAAAAGCAGAGAGTTTTGTGTAGCGCGTGCTATATCCAGATGAAATTCCATGTCGGCAATAGAGAATTCCAGCGCTGGTTGGCCAATTCTTTCCATTACCGTAAGTGTCCTCTCCATGTGTTCAATATCTTCCGGCTGGGCATTGCGAGCTGCCAATACTGCATTTTCAGGCTCCACAATTCTGCGATACTCCAGAATATCCATCATGCTTCGGCGATTTAATATCAAAAGAGGGAGTAACGAATTCATAAACATCCCTGGTGTCGGTTCGGATACATAGGATCCTTCCCCTTGCCTGGTTTGCGTGATGCCCATGGCGTTCAGCGTGCGCAGCGCCTCGCGAATCGGCACCCGGCTAACTCCGA
>CAZXCC010000064.1:0-13270 GCA_964638945.1 uncultured Veillonellaceae bacterium
CCTGTCAACCGGAGTAATCCGTTTGACAGGCCCGTATTTTATCGTGCGAAATAATTGCAAGGATTATACGTAAATATCCACATTATGGCCCAAATAAGGATGAGCAAACTCTTTGGATGCATTCACCCTGTCTTTGGACTGGTTTTGCATGGCGGCTTCCAGCGATTTTTGCGCCACCATGACACCCAGTATATCCTTTTTCGGTTTCACTTGCGTCGTCTGTGACCGGCCAACTGCTGAAATATCCATATTCACCCTCCATCCACAATGTTACAGTCTGTCCAGCGCCAGCAACAATCCATAGATAAGAGCCTGCGGTCGGGGAGGACATCCGGGAACATAAACGTCCACCGGAATAAATTTATCGACGGACCCTTCCTGTGCATAGGTATCGCCAAAAACTTTGCCTGAACATGCACAGGCGCCCACAGCCATGACCAAGCGTGGCGTGGGAGTTGCATTGAATGTTGTTTCCAAAGCAACTTTGAGATTTCGGGTCACAACTCCGGTAACCATCAACAAATCTGCATGCCTGGGTGAAGCTACAAAGTCAATCCCGTATTGTTGAATATCATATACCGGATTCAGCATGGCACTCATCTCAAAATCACAGGCGTTGCACGAACCTGCGTCAACATGGCGAATTGCCAGCGAACGGCCCATAACGGAACGTATCCGGTCTTTTAAAATCTCTCCTGCTCCCTCGGTCAGTTGGGAAGCTAAATGGGAACACTCGAAGTTCAGTGTATGCCTCAATCCACTATTTTTACACAAGTCAACACAATGACCACAGAAGATGCAAGCGTCATGATCGATACACAATGTATTCTTGCTCATTTTTATCGCGTGAGTCGGGCAAGCTTCCACACACTTCATGCAAGCCCTGCAACATCGCTGGTCCTTCACTTCGAGCTGTCCGCGAAAGCGGGCAGGTACGCTCGACATGAAATAATCTTCTGTCACTGTGCCTGTTTGCATGATTTTACGCAGCAAACGCAACATTTTCTTTTCCCCCTAACGGTCCAGACAAGCGTAACACAACTCAAAACTCTTATTGATCAAAGGAAAATCCGGTATGATATTTCCTGGCACAGCCACGGCAAGAGCAGGCCAGTTGGGATAAGATGCCGAGCGAATATAATAGCGATAAATCTTCAGGTTTGCATCCATCATAATCCAATGGAAATTCGAACCGCGCGCCGACTCACTCCAGCCCAGTCCTGTTGCCCATGGCGTCGCTGCATTCAGTTCCTCCCTGATTGACCCCTTATACTCAGCAAGCGCAGAAACCGATTGCTTGATGATACTCATGGCCTCACGAGCTTCCGATACCCTGAGCAGGAAACGATCCTCGACATCACCGTGGGTTCGCACCGGTATTTCAAACTGGACACGGTCATAAGCCGCATAAGGATGATCCCTGCGCAGATCTGCATCGATACTCGACGCGCGCGCGGCAGGTCCGACTACGGCAAGATCAGCTGCAGCCTGTCGCGGCAGAATGCCTGTACTGCGAAATCGATCATGCACGCCAGCATTTTCTTTGATTATTTCTACCAGTTCATTGAAATCTCTTTCAATGGAATTGATGACACTCGACAATTGCCGGACCAAATCACCGGTTATATCCCAGGCAATACCGCCCGGAACGATCATGCCCCGCAAAAATCGATTGCCTGCCAATTCTTCATTTAACCGAAGCAAGGTTTCCTTTTGCCTCGCACCATGATTTGCGCCGAATGCAAATCCGACACCGGCGCACATGTTGCCGACATCCCCAATGTGATTGTACAAGCGCTCCAACTCGGCAATTATCATTCTGACATAGGATGCACGAATCGGAATAGCTGATTTCGTAAGCGCCTCCACCGCCTGCGAATATGAGAGCGCATGGGAGACGCTACAAGCACCGCAGGTACGTTCAACCCGGAATATTGCCTCCGACAGGGACAAGCCTTCCAAAGATTTCTCAATTCCTCTGTGGGTAAAAAACAATTTCGGGTCCAGATGAATCACATTTTCACCGGCCTGGCTGAAACGAAAGTGTCCTGGTTCGATGATTCCGGCATGAATCGGACCAACCGGAACTTCAAAAATTCCTTCGCCGTGCACTCGGGGGTGCATGGATGGTTTTAGCAATTCTTGTTTCTGTTGAATTCCATCAAAATCCTTACGCAGCGGAAAACTGTCCTTTGGCCAATTTTCATGTAAAACCAAGGGACGCAGGTCTGGATGACCAACCGGAGTCAAGCCGAAAAGATCATGAATTTCCCGCTCGTACCAGGAGGCGGCAGGTAGCACCGGAGTCAGAGAAGGGAACTCCAGAGGCATCCCTTCCGCAATCCAGCCCTTGATCAAAGAAAAATCGCCAGGCGCATTTCCGCTAAACAGCACATAAATGCAATAATTTCCATTGATTTCCCGTTCATCATTGGCAAACATCGCCAGGAGCGGAAGGCGACCTCCCTTTGAAAGGGCATTGGCAGCCGCCCGGAGTCCCGAAACAGGCACTTCCTTCAGCTTTATCATCAACGGTTTCCTCCCATGACTATTTCAGAGGCGCTGCGAAGCAACCTGTCCAACCATGCAGGCACCTGCAGGCCAGTCACCGTCAGCAGCAGCATGGATACGATTACAGCCAGAACGATGCCCCACTGGGTATTCTTCTTTTCCATCCCTGTCGGTACTGCACCAAAAACCATTTTAAAGAGATAGTACACCAGGCCGGCAAAAACACCGGCAAGCAAAATCAATGCAGCGCTTCCGGTCAAAATCGATCCATTGGTGAACATCGCTTTAATCACAACAAATTTACTCAGAAATATTCCAAAAGGAGGCATCCCGGATACCGCCATAATCAGAGCAATAAAAAGCCCGCCCAGAACCGGCGAAGTGTTGATGATGCCGTGAATACGCAGGATTTGCTTGCTGTGGTATTGCTGAATCAAGATGCCGGAAAGATAAAATAAACCTGATTTGCCGATGGCATGATTGATAAGATGCAACAAGGCGCCATACAGCCCCAACGGAGTGCCGGCACCGATCCCCAGAGCTACGATGCCCATATTTTCAACGCTGGAATAGGCCAATAGTCTTTTTATATCGTGCTGCAACAGCAAAAATGGCACCGCCACGGCGATGGAAAATAAACCGAAACCTGTCAGCAAATTCCCTGCAAAGTTGCCCGTTTCCGGTAATAAATTGATTATAGCCAAATTTCGGGCAATCGCATACATCGCACAACTCAACAATGCACCGGACAAAAGCCCGCTGACCGGCGTAGGCGCCTGGCTGTGCGCATCAGGCAGCCAGGTATGCATCGGAGCAAGTCCGGCTTTGGTGCCATATCCGATAATAATAAAAACAACTGCCAGACGTACCAGGCCTGGATCAAAGCGTGTACCGTCTCCGCGCAATTCGATCCAGCTCAGCGGCTGCACATCTGTTGCCCCCGCCTGAACCTGCGCATAATAAATCAACATGGTGCCAAGCAATGCCATCGCAATCCCGACACTGCAGACCATTACATACTTCCAGGCTGCTTCAATGGAAGAACGGTTTGAATAATAGGCCACCAATAGTGCAGAAATCAAAGTGGTTGCTTCGACGGCAACCCACAACAGGCCGAGATTCTCCACCACAAGAGTAAAAATCATGGTTACAATAAAAAACTGCAGTAAAAAGTAGTAACGGGTAATCATTTTTTCGGAAATATGACCCATATGCAATTCCTGTTTCATATAGAAGAAAGAAAACAAAGCGGCCGTCAATGTCAGCGTCCCAACAATAATGACAAAAATGGCGCTAAGCTCGTCAACAAGAAAAATCCCCTGCCTGAATGCGCCATTGATTCCTATCCGTCTGACCAACTCGAACAGAATGCCGGCAGTGGAGGCTGAACCGACAAGATTCATCCAGGATACAACATTTGTCTGGCGGATACAGAATGACACCAACCCAGTAATAATAGGAATCGCGAGTGCATAAATCAATAATTCCAACATAGTTTCATCCTTTTAGCTTTCGAAGTACAGTTGTGTCTGTAGTCGAGAATGACAATTTTAATCTCCATGTCAAAATCACCAGTACAATAACCGCCACCAACACATCAAAAAAGACCCCCATTTCGATGATCAACGGCAACCCTTTTGTCATCGACAACCCGAGAAGATAGAGCCCGTTTTCCATCATGATCAACCCTATGATCTGCAGAATTGCCTGACGTCTTGTAATCATCATCAATAGGCCGATTAAAAAGAGCGCCAGTGCACCGGACAATATATCCCGGCTCACTCCGGGCAAAGCCTGTTCCATCAGGCCATATGTGACTGCCAACACCAGTGCGGCAGCCAATGAAGTCATGTTGGGGGAAAGAATGGGATGGTTTTCCCTTTCGTCCCGCAAACGCTTAACAATACGCAATAAAGCATAGGGCATTATGCCTGCTTTTATGATGACAGTCAGGAAAGCCGCAACATAGGTATGGGTTGCTTCTGATTCAATACCGCTCCACAAACATGCAGCAGCAACGGCAACCGACTGAACAAGCAAAAGCTTGACAGCCAGCCGGAGGTTGGATACCCTTGTCAGCACAAAGGCAGTAAACAATAATAATACCGTCAGCAGATTCATTGAAATATCCCCTCAGTCAGCGGGCCACCAGAGCCAGCAGTGATAGCAAACCCGATGCGGCTAAAAAGTTGGGCAACTTGAACAGGCGCATTTTTGCTGTGCTGGTTTCCACCAATGCCAGCAATATACTTACAACAGTCATTTTTAGCATAAGCCAGAAAAAAGTTGAAGGAATCAGGTCCATCCAACTCCATGGAACAAATAATTCCACAAACAACAGGATGATTGCCATCTGTCTGATAAAAGCCGCCCAATGCAGCAAGGCCAGATGCCTTCCCGAGTATTCCAGCAGAAGAGCTTCATGAAACATCGTCAGTTCCAGATGCGTATCGGGGTTGTCGACAGGGATGCGTCCGCTCTCGGCGACAACCACGAAGAAAAAAGCCAGGGCCGCTAAAACATAGGGCAGCGTAAAAGGATGACGTGTTGCTTCCCGTGCCATGGCGCCCAGTTCCGTTGCACCGGCGTTGCCTGCTGCAGCAACAATAGCCAGCAAAAATGCCGGTTCGACCAATACAGCAAGATAAATCTCCCGTGAACTGCCCATTCCTGCAAAAGAATTTCCCGAATCCAGTCCTGCCAATGCCATGAAGAAACGGCTGGCCCCATATAAATAGACAACCAGAAACAGATCGGCCATTCCGGCAGAAGCTCCGTTGCTCACAGGGATGATTCCGGCAACGGCAAAAGCAGCTCCAAAACAGATGAACGGAGTAGCGGTTGTCAGCCAGGATGATGTCTGAGCAATTACCATATCTTTGGCCAAGAGTTTAAAAATATTCCGATAGGGTTGCAGGGGAGCCGGACCCCTCCTGCTTTGCAGGCGGGCCTTGCACCATTGAATGAAACCCTGGATCAGGGGAGCCAGGGCAATTATGGCTACTGCCTGTAACATACTCTCCCACGACGGCATAATTGTCACCTCACCCTCTGCTGCTCCAGATAAGCACCACTACAGTTACGATGAGCACATACCCAACATAAAGCTGTACACTGCCTGCCTGCAGACGTTTGATATATTTTGCTTCACGGAGGATCCATCTTTGAATGGGATGGTACAATACTTCATCGAAGACGTAGTGAATCGTCTGATGATATGCAAGCTTTCGCCCTGAGTATAGGTTGTCGTTTTCTTCCACCACGCGTTCGCGCTGTGAGCGCAGCACAAAACGAAATGCCCATCGGACCGGCTTGGAAAAGCCCATGGAACTATACTGGTTTCTCGCGTTGGGTACGATGCCGCACGCCCAGATCCCCTGAACATCGAGTTTGGGCCTGCCTCTGAGAAAAAACAGAGCCGCAGCGGCAAAAACTCCGACTGCTGTCAGAATCATCACTGTGGAAACAGATAAAATACCGAATGCCGGATCTGCCCGGAACACCACACCGCCCCACTCTTGCCGGAACATTCCGTCTGTATTGATTCCTGCAAACGGCCGCAGAGCCTGACTGATAATCCGAAGCAAAAATTCCGGCCAGACTCCGATCCCCAGGCAGGTAGCGGCCAGCACAGCCATCGGCGCCAACGACAGAAATCCAGCTTCACGAACTTTTTCCGCTTTTTTGCTGCGTGGACGCGCAAGAAAAATTATGCCGAATGCTTTGACAAAACATCCTGCCACCAAAGAGGCGGTCATGCCAAGCGCAACAAATAGCAGGCCGCCGCAAATTTTTCCGGCCACGCCTGGCAATGCTTCAGGCAAAAAGAACAGGGACTGCAGGGTAAGCCATTCGCTTGTGAATCCATTAAACGGAGGCAATGCAGATATCGCTGCAGATCCCGCCAAAAAAAACAAAGCGGTATAAGGCATTGTGTGGATCAAACCGCCCAGGGACTCCATGTCCCGGGTTCCCGTTGCTTTTACGACTACGCCGGCACCCATAAACAACAAGGACTTGAATATTGCATGATTAAAAACATGGTATAGTGCAGCAACCCAGGCCAGTCCGGCCAACAACGCATGGCCCTTTGCCATATAAACCATGCCGGCTCCCAGCCCCAAAAGGATGACGCCCATGTTCTCTAGGCTGGAATATGCCAACAAACGCTTTATGTCATTTTCCATAAATGCATACAGAACTCCCAGCAATGCCGACAGCACTCCGCACCCCATAACAAGCACGCCCCACCAAAGCGGTCCGGTACCAAGAAATTCAAGATAAAAACGGCACATTCCGTATATTGCCGTTTTCAGCATCACACCGGACAACATGGCGGATACGTGGCTCGGTGCTGCCGGATGCGCTTTGGGCAGCCATACATGTAAAGGAATGATTCCCGCTTTTGTGCCAAAACCGATCAGTGCAAAAAGAAAAACAATGGTCCGGGTTGCCTCCGGCAATGCCGACCCGTCTAAAAGTTTAAAACTCAGGCTGTTTGCGGCTGAAGCGAGAATAAAAAAAGCGGCGATAACAAAAGCGGTTCCGATGTGAGTCATCAGCACATAGACAAAACCTGCCCGGACATTGTCCGGATTCTCATGTTCAAATAAAATCAGCAGCAAAGACACGAGTGTCATAATTTCCCATGCTATCAAAAAGATACCGACATGACTGGCTGTCAGAACCAAAAACATGGACAGAATAAAAAAATTGAACAACGCAGGCAACAATGCGTATCCATGACGGGAATGCCCCGAAGTATAGCCGATTGCATATAACGATACGGCAGCTCCGACTCCACCAAGAAGCAACAGAAAAAAGGCCGCGAGTGCATCGATGCGAAACATCATCAGACTTGTCTGCAGCCAATAGCCGACTGTATAATACTCCGGTTTTCCTTGCGCAAGGACATTCAAAGCCAGATTGGCAATCAGAATGCAGCCTGCAAACGACAGGCCATGCGAAAACCAGTTGGAGACGGCTGGCCAGCGATAGGCAACCAGCGCCACTGCAATGCCGGTGGTGAATATACCGACAACAAGTTGAAACTGGGAAAAAAGTTCCACTCTGTTCACCATACCTTGCATGAAAATTCTTCCGGCAACAAACTATTTCTGCGAAACCGTTTTACCTGACCAGCTGAGATACAAACACGAACCGGATTCCCTTTGCCTCCAGTTCAGGCATCATCTCGCGCAATGCTGCAGCGGTGGTGGGCCTGGCATGCCCTATGACGGTAATGCTTCCCATCCGCAAAGCCATGTCGCCGGCAGTCCGCAATTGTTTCTTAATATAGGATTCTTCGGCCATACCATCAAGAAACAGATCATTCTCTGTTGTTTTCACTTTTTCGCGTCTTGCAACCTCTGCAGCAACCGACTGACCACTGGTACGACTGTCAACGAAAAACAGATTTTTGTCGCGCAATACCCGCATGACTGTTTCCATGACCCGCCGGTCAGCCGTGGCACGCGAGCCCTGATGGTTGTTTACACCTATCAATCCGGGCATACTGGCTGCCGCTTTATCAATCAGGTCACGGATTTGTGACGCATTCATGCCCAAATGGACCGTATTTGGTATTTCTGCCGGATCTGCGCCGGAAAAAGGCTCCATGGGCAAATGGAGGATGACCTGGTGACCGCTGGCCAGCCCCTTGGCGGCAGCCTCTTTACTATATGCTTTAAAGGGAATCACTGCAAAGGTAAAGGGTCGCCTTAAAGCAGCAAATTCAGCGATCATATCCTGGCGGTATCCAAAATCATCGATAATCAGGGCAATTTCACCCTTATGTTCGGTACTGGTTTTCTGTCTGGTAACAGCTTCCGTTTTTTTCACAGAATCCGCCACATACAACCTGTCGCTTATGATTGTCAGCGGCCCGCCGCCGAGTTGGTCTTCAAACCCCACATCGATGCGGGTAACGGAAAAACCATGATGACGGTCAGGTTCCACTGCAAGAACAACGCCACCCGCTTGTTTCAAAGCTGCTTCCAAAGTCTTCTTCAAGTTTTCCGCCGTTTTTCCGCCATGATTTTCAATAAGAACGTTTCGGACATTCCAGGAAATTTTCCCGTCATTCTTTTGTCTCGCCACTTGCCTAGCCTCACGCTGCACATCCGACACAACCAGGTTTTGTCCGGACAACGTCTTGTCAACAATGGCATGCAAAGCATCACTTCGCGGATTGAAGTCTGCGTTGCCGTCAATTACCGCAACCTTCGGAACCGAAGGTTTTCCCTGTTCAGGCTGACTGAAAAATACGAATATACCAGCAATAGCGGCGATAATGAGCAGGAGCGCAAGGAAAATCGATCCCGCGCCCCTGTTGTTTTTTTGCTTATTCTTGGATACCTTACCGGGCTTTTGCCAATTCCACATTGATTTTTATTCCTTTGAGCCGATTGCCATGCATTGCTGAAATCACACGTTCAGCCATATTTTCCGGAACTTCCACAAAAGTGAAGTTGCTGTAAATTTTGATCAACCCGATTGAACTTCCCGTAATATCCGCCTCACTGGCAAATGTCCGGACGATGTCCTCCGGCTTGATGTTATTGTCCCGTCCCACATTGACAAATAACCTGACCATTCCTGCTTCCGCACCGGTGTTCGCCATCGACTCCGACTCCGTTGCGGACTCTTCCTTGTATCCTTCCTGAAAGAGTTTCAGCGCCGCAGCCGCAATGTCCAGCGGATCATAATCTACAGACAGATCGGCGACGATGGTATGATAGTCCGCAAACGCATCCTGTTCCAGTGTTTTGAGAACCCGCCGTTTGATGACTTCGCGCTGTCGTTCGAGCACATCCGCCGCTGAAGGCAGCTGTCCCCGTATAATTCTCTGCCTGATTTCCCGTTCCACCTGCTTCAATTGGCGGAATTCCCTCGGATGGATAAAAGTGATTGCCGTCCCCTTGCGCCCTGCGCGTCCGGTCCGGCCGATGCGGTGCACATACGATTCAGGGTCCTGGGGAATATCATAGTTGACAACATGCGACACATTGTCTATATCAAGACCGCGCGCCGCCACATCCGTTGCAACGAGAATTTCCAGTTTTCCATCACGGAATTTTTTCATGACCCGGTCACGCTGAACCTGGCTTAAGTCCCCGTGCAACGCTTCCGCCATGTAACCGCGGGCAACCAGCGAAGCCGTCAGTTCATCGGCGCCTTTTTTGGTTCGGCAGAATATAATCGTCCTCTCCATATCGCCATGATCAAGAATCCGGCACAGTCCATCCAGTTTTTCGCGTGTTTCATAATAGAATTGATCGATTTGCGGTACTGTCAGCTGTTCTTTGCTTACCGTCACGAAAACAGGTTTGTTCATGTACCGGTCAGCCAAAGAGCGTATCTGATTCGGCATGGTGGCAGAAAACAACAGAGTCTGGCGTCCTTCGCGCGGAATATTTTCCAGAATGGTCTCGATATCGTCGATGAAGCCCATGTCAAGCATTTCATCCGCTTCATCCAGAATCAGCATTTTCACCATATCAAGTTTGATTGTGCGGCGGCGGATATGATCCAGCAAACGCCCCGGCGTACCGATGACAACCTGCACACCAAATTGCAATGCCCGTATCTGCCTGTCAATGGACTGTCCGCCGTATACCGGCAGAGTTTTTACTCTTTTATACTGACCGATTTTGGCGATTTCCTCAGATACCTGTAACGCAAGTTCACGCGTCGGTGTCATGATCAACGCCTGTACATGCCGGGTGTCTGTCACTTTTTCCGTGATGGGAATCCCAAAAGCCGCCGTTTTTCCTGTCCCGGTCTGAGCCTGCCCGATAACATCGTTTCCTTCCATAATCACGGGAATCGTTTTTTCCTGAATCGGGGACGGCTCTTCAAATCCCATGGCTTCAAGCGCAGCCATTACCTTACGGCTTAAAGCTATACTGCCAAAAAAACCTTGTTCCTTTTCTTTCATAATTTTTATCTATCTCCTTTTATGTTGTAATCCTTTGATTGACTATATATTATATCATGAAATTTCACAAATAGTGTTTTTTTAGTATTTTTCTTCCGGTTCTGATTTTGCCGCTGTTTCGTGTTTTCGCTTTACCCGCCATAATGTGTTCGGCCCACGACCCATACACCGGATTCGCCCTGCCGCTTTTTCCGCCTTGCATATTTTGCGGATAAGTTCGATGCCGCAACCGGGAAGCTGTTGCTGGATCTGACGAAGCGTAAATCCGTCCGGCATGGCTTTCATCGCATTCAGTATCAAATCGGTCTTGACCCCACGTCTTTTCGCCAAAACAAGCGTTCTTGCGGTAAAAGTCCGGTAGGCCTTCACCAGAATTCCCAGCCAATAGGACCACCATGGACCCATGTCGTGGCGTGACGCATGCCAGCCCACAGACGAGTCATTCAGGGCCTCTGCATATTCCGTTTTTGTTTCTTCCATGATCCTCTCTAGGCTAACGAAACGGCTCACACAGTAATCCTGCTTTTGCAGCAACCATGACGCAAGCAGCTGCGCAGTGCGTTCATTGCCTTGTGCAAACGGCTGCAGAGAATAGAAATCGAACACGAACGCACCGGTAAGCAATACCGGATCCATCAAGCCCTCCTGCCTGCAGTAATTTTCGCACAGGCTCTCGACAGCCATGAGACTTTCACCATTGCGACATTGACCCGCAGGAACTCCCGTACCTTGAAACAACCCCGCATGCATGGCAAGGATTGTTGTAGCCCGAACAGGAAACCGTGCATATTTCCCCTGCACTTCCAATAGAAGCTTGCCATAGTTTGCCTGTTCAACGGGATTTTCTATTCCCTCCAGGCGGGCCGCCGCCGCCGCTGAATGTTCCGCCGTCATGTTTCGCAACGCATCCACAATTGTCAGGGATTGCACGCAGTTTAATTCAGAACGCCCCTTGTGTTCCCCGATTTCCCTCAAGTTTGCAGCCATACATAAATTGATTGACTGCTTCTGCAGCCACCCCGGAACAAAAGAACTCATGCGCAGACACTTCTCCCGATTCAAATACCCATACTAATCCCTATATAGATTCAGCAAATGCGATAAAATTCCTTTTTCCCACCAGCAAAAAGAGAAGGCTTTCGCCTCCTCTTTATTCAGCGTTCCCGTTAGTTCCCCTGTGGCTTGCGGACATCAAGTTTCATTCCTTCTTTTGACTTGCGGACAACGATATATTTTTCCCAGACTTCGTCTTTCCGTCCAATCGGAACATTGTCCTCATAATCTGCGAACCGCAGATGAGGTCCCCGACTCTCATCCCTTTCCATAGCTGCTCTGAATACAGCTTCTGCCGCCAGCAGCATGCTGCAGTTTTCGAAGAAATAGGACGGCCCTTTTTCACCCATGGAAAAACCGGCATTTTTCATCTGTTCCAGTTTGGCTAATCCCTCTGCAAGACCCGATTCTGTACGGACAACTCCAGCGCCGGCTTCTGTCACAGCTTGTAATTCGCGCCGGAAATCAACCGGTGACTGAGGCTTGTTTGCCGACTCACGCAGTCTTGCGAGTATTTCCTGCACTGCTGCGGTCAGAAGTGCTTCATTCACAACAACATCGGTTTTTGATTTTAATGCGGCCGCAGCCTGTTCACCGGCAATTCGCCCGAACACCTGACAGTCCAGAAGAGCATTCCCACCGGGACGGTTGGCTCCATGCTGGCCTCCGGCGGTTTCTCCGGCCGCCCATACATAAGGCGCCGTAGTGCGCGCATGTGCGTCAATCTTGATGCCGCCCTGAAAATGCTGGGCACAAGCGGCGACTTCTATCAGTTCTCCTTTTTCCAGATCAATGCCATGCTCGGCAAACCATTCAATCGAAGGAAGATTGATTTCCCTCAGTCGCTCCAGCGGGGAAGAATTTCTCGCCTTCTCACCCACATCGCTTGTCATTTCCCTGCGATAGCGCTTCTGATTCTCTTCCGTCAGGGAATCAAAGCGAAATCCTTCTGGATTTCGACCAAAATCCAGATACGTCTTGCGGCCTGAACGCCATTCTTTATAAAGGGCGATATCGATGATATGCGTCTTATGTTCATAGGAAACCGGCCAGCTCGCCCCTTTTTTGAACACCGTGTTGGCAATCTCGGCAGCGGATGTGCCGGCTGGAAAATACTTTGACAAAAACTCTTCCCCTTCAGAATTGACCAGGCGAGGAAGTGCGCGCATCATGCTGCCTGAGCAGTTGAATTTTGTTTTTGTCGAGGCTATGCCGATTTGGATAAATTCCATATTGACAAGCTCGGCACCGGCCTCATATGCCATGGAAAACCCATCCCCTGTCATGCCGCCGGGGAAAACGTTGTGCGCATACATCATTCCACCGCCGCCTGTAGCCAGGACCACTGCTGAAGTACGGATCACAAACAGTGCTTTTTCCGCATCCTTTTCTCTTGTGTCCGACGCCACAGCACCAATCAGATGCTCTCCATCATATATAAGCCGTATTACCATCGTATATTCCAGCACATTGATGTTCAGGTCCTTAAATTGTTTTGCCAGAGCGTTTTCAATATGAACGGCCGTCCGCGGACCTGTGTAACAAGCGCGGGCATATTCGGAACCATCTGTGACAAACTGATCCGCATGCCCATCTTTCTTGACAAAAGGAACCCCCAGCTTGTCCAGGTAGTCATAAGCAGATGCCGCCTCGCTCGCAAGCACGTCCGCCAAATTTTTATCCGAAACGCGTCCACCGATTCGATAGATGTCGTCGGCATGGTACTTCCATGCAGCATCACCTCCCGGCTCCGTGGTGGGAAGAGTG
>CAZXCC010000065.1:0-12715 GCA_964638945.1 uncultured Veillonellaceae bacterium
CGGTAGCGACGGGGCGCGTAGAGCGCGGCGTCGTCAAAGTGGGCGACACGGTGGAGATCGTGGGTATGGCGGACAAACCCCGTTCGACAGTAGTAACGGGCGTGGAAATGTTCCGGAAGCTGCTTGACCAGGCGATGGCCGGTGACAACATTGGCGCACTGCTGCGTGGTATTGAGCGTAAAGATGTGGAGCGCGGACAGGTTCTTGCGAAACCGGGCTCGATCAAACCGCATACGAAATTCAAGAGTGAAGTGTATGTACTGACAAAAGAAGAAGGCGGACGTCACACTCCGTTCTTCAATGGATACCGTCCTCAGTTCTATTTCCGCACGACAGACGTGACCGGCGTGGCAAACCTGCCGGAGGGAATGGAAATGGTAATGCCTGGCGACAATGTCCGGATGGATATTGAGCTGATCACCCCGATAGCGATTGAAGTGCAGCTGCGCTTTGCGATCCGGGAAGGCGGCCGTACGGTCGGATCCGGAGTCGTTACCGCCATCAACGAGTAATACCGGAAAGGTTGATTTGTAAGCGGCGGGTTGGACCCAGTCCAGCCTCCGCTTAACTTTTCCCAGAGAATGATATTGACATGGCTTGGCAATTGTGATAGATTGTAAAAGCGGCATTTTGAACTTGTTATATAATATCGGACAGAAGAGGTGTGCAGCATGCGTAATGCAGTAACGTTGGCTTGTACTGAGTGCAAGCAGCGTAATTATCAAACAAACAAAAACAAAAAGAATGATCCGGATCGCTTGGAGTTTAACAAATACTGCAAGTTCTGCAAAAAGCATACGGCACACAAGGAAACCAAATAAAAGGTTGCCAAGTGGCCCGACGTTTCAGAAACACACAGGGGTGTAGCTCAACTGGTAGAGTAGCGGTCTCCAAAACCGTTGGTTGCGGGTTCAAGTCCTGCCGCCCCTGCCAATTTTTCAACGTTTGCCGGTGCTGGTAGCAATTGAATAGGATGTGACAATATGGCGGTTCAGGAAGTTGCGTTGCAGGGACGGGGCCGGCTGACAAAGCTGACAAAGTTTTTGCGCGAAGTAAAGTCTGAGCTTAAAAAAGTAACATGGCCTAGCAAAAAGGAACTGACGGCTAATACGATAGTGGTGTTGGTGTCGGTTTTTTTCGCTGCGACGATGATTTGGATTATCGACAATTTCTTTGCCCAAATCCTCAAAGCGCTTATCGCTAAATAGAGAGGCATTTGATGGAAGAAGAACGTCAGTGGTATGTCATACATACGTATTCAGGATATGAGAATAAAGTAAAAGCGAATCTTGAGCGCAAGATTCAGTCTATGGGCATGCAGACCGAGATTTTTCAGGTTCTTGTTCCCATGGAAGACGAAGTGGAGATCAAGGATGGCAAGAGGAAAGTAACCAAAAAGAAGATTTTCCCAGGCTATGTTTTGGTCGAAATGATTGTCAATGACCGTACCTGGTATGTCGTTCGCAATACACCGGGTGTGACGGGTTTTGTCGGTTCCGGCAGCAAGGCGATTCCACTCAGTTCTCTGGAGCTGAAGCCGATTTTACGTGCTATGGGTATGGAAGAGCCTCGGCAAAAAATCGATGTGAAGCCGCAGGAAGTCATTCGAATCGTCGCAGGTGCTTTCGAAAACTGGACGGCGACGGTTACCGATGTATATATGGATCGAGGCAAGATTCGGGCCCTGGTTAATATGTTTGGACGCGAGACCCCGGTTGAACTGGATTTTTCCCAAGTGGAGAAATTATAGAGACTGCTGAGACTCCTCTGGAAAGGAGTCGGTGGGAGGGCTAACAGCCCGCAAGACCACATTTTGCACGTAAGGAGGTGTGAGCACATGGCAAGAAAAATAGTAAAAGTTGTTAAATTGCAGGTTCCTGCAGGAAAGGCTACACCGGCACCCCCGGTTGGCCCGGCTCTGGGACAGGCTGGCGTCAATATCATGGCATTCGTGAAAGATTTCAATGAAAGAACTGCGAAACAGGTTGGTTTGATTATTCCTGTTGAAATTACTGTTTTTGAAGACCGATCTTTCACATTTATCACAAAGACCCCACCTGCAGCCATTCTGCTGAAGAAAGCTGCCGGTATCGAAACAGCTTCCGGCGAACCGAACAAAAAGAAAGTTGCAAAGGTTTCCCGCAGCAAGGTTCGTGAGATTGCTGAATCCAAAATGCAGGATTTGAATGCCGCCAGTGTGGAAGCGGCTATGCGTATGGTCGAAGGGACTGCGCGCAGCATGGGGATCGACATCGTCGACTAACCATGGCTTCATAGTGGGAGGGTTTCCCGTTAAAACCACAAGGTCAGGAGGAAAAAATCAATGCCTAAACACGGCAAAAAATATCAAGAATCGGCTAAGTTGATCGAGGCCGACAAAATGTATGATCCGGATGAGGCGATTGCGCTCATCAAACAGATGCCTGCGTCCAAATTTGATGCTACTTTGGAAGTAGCCGTCAAATTGGGTGTTGATCCCAAGCACGCGGACCAACAGGTTCGTGGCGCGGTTGTTCTGCCGCATGGAACTGGGAAAACAAAGCGGGTGCTGGTCTTTGCCAAAGGCGAAAAAGCGAAGGAAGCGGAAGTTGCCGGAGCGGATTTCGTTGGCGCCGAAGACATGGTAGAAAAAATCCAGGGCGGTTGGACGGATTTTGACGTTGCGGTGGCTACCCCGGATATGATGGGGACTGTCGGACGCCTCGGTAAAATCCTCGGACCCAAGGGTTTGATGCCGAACCCCAAGGTTGGTACTGTGACCATGGATCTTACAAGAGCTCTCAATGAAATCAAAGCCTGTAAGATTGAGTACCGTACCGACAAGGCCGGTAACATCCATGCGCCGCTCGGACGGATCTCCTTTGAACCGGAAAAACTTTTGCAAAACTTTTATACTTTGATTGAAACCTTGATCAAAGCGAAACCGGCAGTTGCAAAAGGGCAATATATGCGGAGCATAAGCCTGAGTTCGACCATGAGTCCCGGAGTGCCTGTGAACCCGTTGCGTGCAACTGCCCGCAAAGAGGGATAAGCATAGACTCCTGGCGAATGGAATCTCATATAAGGGCTGTAGACAGCAGGTACCTTTATGGTATAAGCATCCATGCGGATGCGCCCGCCGAGGCCGGAGAAATGAAGTTCATGCCATACGACATGAGCGGCCTCCGGTGCTTGGCGCTGTGAGGCCGTTTATACTTTACTGACAAATGCTTGGAAGGAGGTGGACTATATATGGTAATCCGTCCGGAAAAAGTGGCTATGATCGCTGCATTCAAAGCTGATATGGTAAATGCGAAAGGTGTAGTGTTCGTTGATTACCGTGGGATCAAAGTGGCGCAGGATACAAAACTTCGCCGCAAAGTTCGCGAAGCTGGAGTGCATTACACGGTCATCAAAAACAACATGGCCAGTATCGCTGCCAAAGAAGCCGGTATTGACGGTCTGGACACATTTCTCAAAGGTCCTTTGGCGATGGTGTCTTCCGCAACCGATCCTGTAGCGCCCGCGAAGTTGATTTCCGATTTTTCAAAAGACAACAAAATCCTGGAAATCAAGGGTGGTCTGGTCGAGGGGAAGGTAATCAATGCTGATGAAGTGAAAGCTTTGGCCAGCTTGCCGCCGAAAGAAGTGCTCATTGCTCGCTTGCTCGGCAGCATGCAGTCTCCGCTCACAGGTCTGGTCAATGTTCTCCAGGGAAATATCCGCAATCTGGTTTATGCCCTGGATGCAGTACGCCAACAAAAAGAATCCGCATAAATTGCAACTTCTGAATACAAAATTATAATTTTGGAGGAATGAAAGATGAACAAGGAGCAAATCCTGGAAGCTATTGAAAAAATGACAGTATTGGAACTGTCCGAACTGGTAAAAGCCCTGGAAGAAAAATTTGGTGTATCCGCTGCCGCTCCGATGGCTATGGCTGCTGCCCCTGCTGCTGCCGCTGCTCCGGCCGCTGCTGAAGAGCAAACCGAATTTGACGTTATTCTGACCAGCGCTGGCGCTGCCAAAATCAACGTTATCAAAGTGGTCCGCGAATTGACCAGCCTTGGCCTCAAAGAAGCCAAAGACCTGGTTGACGGCGCTCCCAAACCCGTGAAAGAAAAAATCTCGAAAGCGGATGCCGAAGCTGTCAAGGCTAAATTGGTTGAAGCCGGCGCTACTGTCGAAGTGAAGTAAGTACTATGTACAGGTGGACGTTCCGACGTCCACCTGTTTAGTATAACCTCTTCGTGTTGACAAATTGACAGCTATGTGATATCATCCTATAATGCAGCAATGTCTTTATGAGGGGATGAAAACACTTTACGTATGCAAAAAGCAAGGTCTTCCTTAAACTGGAGAGCCTTGCTTGTTTTTGCTTTACAACAGGATTCTGTTTCAACAGTGGAGGTGGGGGTCTGAATGTTCAATCCCGTTGAGGTAGGTAAACGAACACGCTACAGTTATGCCAAAATCGACGAAGTTCTGGATATGCCGAATTTAATCGAGATCCAGAAAAAATCGTACCAGTGGTTTCTCCAAGTAGGTCTGGCCGAAATATTTCGGGATATTTCACCGGTACAGGATTTTACCGGCAATTTGGTTTTGTCCTTTGTTGATTTCAAGCTCGGTGTCTCCAAATACGATGTGGAAGAATGCAAAGAGCGTGACGTGACATATGCGGCTCCTCTCAATGTCACCGTGCACCTGCAGAACCGAGAAACCGGCGAAATTAAAGTTCAGCCGGTATTTATGGGCGATTTCCCATTGATGACGGACAACGGCACTTTCATAATCAACGGAGCGGAACGTGTTATCGTCAGCCAATTGGTCCGGTCACCCGGTGTTTATTACAATATGGTTATGGACACGAATGGTAAGGAACTGTTTTTTGCCACTATCATACCGAACCGTGGTGCATGGCTCGAATTGGAAACCGATTCGAACGATGTGGTGTCGGTTCGGGTTGACAGAACGCGCAAGCTGCCTGTCACCGTTTTGATCCGTGCGCTGGGCTGGGAGTCGAATGATGCCATTTTGGCCCTGTTTGACAACAATCCGCGTATCCGTGCAACGTTGGAAACTGGCAAGGATGATTCTACCGACCGCGATACGGCCATGCTGGAAATTTATAAAAGACTACGGCCCGGTGAACCGGCTACGATTGAAAATGCGGTGCAGCTGATCGAATCGTTGTTTTTTGATCCCAAACGGTATGATCTTGCCACCGTCGGCCGGTACAAACTGACGAAAAAAATTGGCTGGCGACGTCGCCTGCAAGGGGTTTTCCTGGATCAAAACATTGTAGACCGCAGCACTGGGGAAATCATTGTTGCAAGCCGCGATGAAAATGGAAATTTCGTAAAAATAGATGAAGAAATTCTGGCGAAGATTGATAAAAGCGGCGTTTTCAGTGCGGAAAATGTCGGTGACAATCTGATTGAAGTCTATGTGCGTCTTCACGAGGATCAACCACCTGTAAAAATGCTGTGTACGCCGACTCCGCCTATGCGTGTGGATGAGAATCAGCAAAAAGTACCTGACTATACGAAACGTACCATCGGCAAAGCCGATATTATCGCATCCATCAATTATCTTCTGACGCTTGCCGAAGGATTCGGCAACCGGGACGATATTGACCATCTGGGGAACCGTCGTTTGCGCTCGGTAGGGGAGTTGCTTCAGAATCAGTTCCGTATTGGACTGGCGCGTATGGAAAGAGTCGTGCGTGAACGCATGACGATTCAGGACGTGGATGTGATCACACCGCAGGCACTGATCAACATTCGACCGGTTGTTGCGGCGATCAAGGAATTTTTCGGTTCGAGCCAGCTGTCGCAGTTTATGGATCAGACCAACCCGTTGGCTGAGCTGACCCACAAGAGACGTCTCAGTGCTTTGGGACCTGGTGGTCTGAGCCGCGAAAGAGCCGGTTTTGAAGTGCGTGACGTTCACCATTCGCACTATGGCCGCATGTGCCCGATTGAAACCCCTGAAGGTCCCAACATCGGCCTGATTGGCTCCTTGTCTACGTTTGCCCGTGTAAACCAGTTCGGCTTTATCGAGACTCCGTACCGCAAAGTGGACAAGAAAAAGCTGCGCGTAACGGAAGATGTGCACTATTTGACGGCGGATGAAGAAGACGAATTCGTCATCGCACAGGCCAATGAAAAGCTGGATAAAAACGGCTGGTTCAAAGAAGATATGGTTACGGTGCGCTATCGTCACGATATCAAGGAAGTTCCTGCCGCAGAAGTCGATTATATGGATGTATCCCCGAAACAGGTTGTTTCCATTGCGACCGCGATGATTCCCTTCCTGGAAAACGATGATGCGAACCGAGCCCTGATGGGAGCCAACATGCAACGGCAGGCGGTTCCGCTGCTCAGGCCGCAGGCTCCATTGGTAGGAACCGGAATGGAATACAAGGCTGCGAGAGATTCCGGCGTCGTTGTCCTGGCTAAAAATGCCGGGGTAGTCGAAAGAGCCACCGCAACCGAAATCTGGGTTCGTCCTGAAGGCGCCAAAGCCGGCGCGCTGGATAAATACAAGTTATTGAAGTATTTGCGTTCCAACCAGGGAACCTGCATAAATCAGAGACCTTTGGTTCATAAAGGTGAAATTGTCGAGAAAGGCCAGGTTTTGGCTGACGGTCCCTCGACGGAACGTGGCGAGCTTGCATTGGGGCGAAATGTTCTTGTAGCATTTATGCCATGGGAAGGCTATAACTACGAAGACGCCATTCTGCTCAGCGAAAAAGTCGTGAAGGAAGATGTTTTTACATCGATTCATATTGAAGAATATGAATGTGATTCCCGTGACACAAAACTTGGTCCGGAAGAAATCACCCGCGATATTCCCAACGTGGCGGAAGAAGCCCTGGGTGATCTGGATGAGTGTGGAATTATCCGCGTAGGTGCGGAAGTTCGCCCCGGAGATATTCTGGTCGGTAAGGTCACACCGAAAGGTGAGACGGAACTTACGGCTGAAGAACGTTTGTTGCGCGCAATTTTCGGTGAAAAGGCGCGGGAAGTTCGCGACACTTCTCTCAGGGTGCCGCATGGAGAATCCGGCAAAGTTGTCGACATCAAGGTGTTTACAAGGGAAAACGGCGATGAACTGATGCCTGGCGTAAATCAACTGGTTCGGGTATATATTGCCCAGAAACGCAAAATATCCGAAGGGGACAAAATGGCGGGACGCCATGGTAACAAAGGTGTCGTGTCCAGAATCATGCCGGAAGAGGATATGCCGTTTTTGCCTGATGGCACGCCTGTACAAATCGTGCTGAATCCTTTGGGCGTTCCTTCCCGAATGAACATCGGTCAGGTTTTGGAAACCCATCTTGGCTGGGCGGTGTCGGCTCTTGGTCTGCAAATTGCGCAAAAGGATCCGAATGTTACGGAGCGTCTTGCGGTTTCAGGCTACGATACAAATCGCTGGGGATTGCCCAAACCTGACGTGATCGAAGAAAAAAGAGAACTGGAAGGCGCATCCCATATCTGGCCGAATGCCTACGGCGATTGCGGCATACATATTGCAACTCCGGTTTTTGACGGCGCTACAGAAGAGGACGTCATCAATACGCTGAAACTGGCGCAACTGCCTGAAGACGGAAAGACCAAGCTGTATGACGGACGTACCGGCCGCGAATTCGATAATCCGGTGACTGTCGGATATGTGTATATGCTGAAACTGGCTCACTTGGTCGATGATAAAATCCATGCCCGCTCTACGGGACCGTACTCACTCGTTACCCAACAGCCTCTCGGCGGTAAAGCCCAGTTCGGCGGGCAGCGATTCGGTGAAATGGAAGTCTGGGCGCTGGAAGCGTACGGTGCAGCCTATACGCTGCAAGAATTGCTGACAGTGAAATCGGACGATATTGTCGGTCGTGTCAAAACCTATGAAGCCATCGTGAAAGGCGAAAACATCCCCGAGCCGGGAATTCCAGAATCCTTCAAGGTTCTGATGAAAGAACTGCAAAGTATCGGCCTTGACGTCGAAGTCCGGTCGGAAGACGGAGAAAAAATTCTGATTCGTGACTCCGATGATGATGTGCATGAAACTGCCAAGGAACTTGACCTGCCAATCGGCGAATCACGCTACCAACCGGTACCGCGTGAGCGCAAACCATCACGTTTTGTGGAAAAGGCTGATGGAACAGAAGTTGATTCAGTGGCTGATTTCCTTGAAGACGGTGATATGGTGGATGAGGAGCCGTTGATCGGCATGTCGGAAATTGAAATATCGCCACAAGTGAAAGTCGATGACGAGATCGAATCACGGGCGCGCAAGAGCGTCAAAAAAAGCAAGACGAAAGAGAAGAAACCCAACGCCAGGGCTCTGCTGGAAGAAGCCGACGAGCTGGACCTTGACGACCCGGGTATGGACGACGACACTCTGGAGTAGCTAAGAGGGGAGCGATAAAATCTTGCAAGATGTGAATAATTTCGATTCAATGCGGATTGGCTTGGCCTCTCCCGAACAGATTGTGAGCTGGTCTCACGGCGAAGTCAAAAAGCCGGAAACGATAAACTACCGTACACTGAAACCGGAACGGGACGGATTGTTCTGCGAAAAAATCTTTGGGCCGACTCGCGACTGGGAATGCCATTGCGGCAAATACAAACGGATTCGGCACAAGGGCGTAGTTTGCGACCGTTGCGGCGTTGAGGTTACAAAGTCAAAAGTGCGCCGGGACCGCATGGGCCATATTGAATTGGCTGCTCCGGTTTCGCACATCTGGTATTTCAAGGGAATCCCCAGCCGCATGGGTTTGATCCTCGATATCTCACCCCGGTCCCTGGAAAAAGTGCTGTACTTCGCATCCTATATCGTGCTTGACCCGAAAGATACTCCGCTAATGCGGCGCCAACTTCTTTCGGAAAAAGATTATCGTGAATATTATGATAAATATGGTTCCCATTTCGATGTCGGAATGGGCGCTGAAGCAATTAAAACATTGCTTGAAGAGCTGGATTTGGACAAAATGTCCAAAGAATTGCGCCAGGAACTGAAGGAAGTCAGCGGACAGCGGCGTATCAGGGCAATCCGCCGACTCGAAGTCGTTGAGGCGTTCCGTAAATCCGGCAATCATCCAAAATGGATGATTATGGATGTCGTACCGGTCATTCCTCCGGAACTTCGTCCGATGGTTCAGCTCGATGGCGGCAGGTTTGCAACATCGGACCTGAACGATCTCTACCGCCGCGTCATCAACCGCAATAACCGCCTGAAAAGGCTCCTGGAACTAAAAGCTCCTGATATTATTGTCCGCAATGAAAAGCGTATGCTGCAAGAAGCGGTGGATGCGCTGATTGACAACGGCAGGCGGGGTCGTCCGGTAACGGGACCCGGCAATCGCCCGCTGAAGTCGCTTAGCGACATGCTGAAAGGCAAGCAGGGCCGCTTCCGTCAAAACTTGCTCGGTAAGCGTGTCGATTATTCCGGTCGTTCCGTTATTGTTGTCGGCCCGGAACTGAAGCTGCACCAGTGTGGTTTGCCGAAAGAAATGGCGTTGGAACTTTTCAAGCCTTTTGTGATGAAAAAGCTTGTCAACGCGGGTCATGCCCACAACATCAAAAGCGCCAAACGTATGGTGGAACGCATGCGTCCGGAAGTATGGGACGTATTGGAAGAAGTAATCCGTGAACACCCGGTGCTGCTGAACAGGGCTCCCACCCTTCACCGGCTGGGCATTCAGGCATTTGAACCAGTGTTGTCGGAAGGCCGTGCCATCAAGATCCATCCGCTTGTCTGCACAGCGTACAATGCGGACTTTGACGGCGACCAGATGGCGGTTCACGTTCCATTGTCGGCAGAGGCACAGGCAGAGGCCCGGATTTTGATGCTGAGCGCGCACAATATCCTGTCGACGAAAGATGGACGCCCTGTAGCTTCTCCTACACAGGATATGGTTCTGGGATCGTATTATCTGACCATTGAACGAGAAACCGAAGAAAGCGAAAACCGCAAAAATGCAGGTCAGCCGCCACGCGCTTTTTCCAATGGGGACGAAGCGTTGCAGGCTTACCATTTTGCAGCCCTTTCGCTTCAGGAAAAAATTCGCGTGCGCATACCGGGACGCGGGTTGGTTACAACGACACTGGGCAGGTATGTCTTTAACGAAGCTTTGCCCGAAGAGTTGCAGCAATACAGCAAGGACGGCAAAGAACTCGGCAAACTCATGGATAAAAAAGAACTCGGCAAACTGGTGGCGGAATGTTATCGCCGCTTCGGCAATGCGAAAACCGCTGCGATGCTCGACAACATCAAAAAGCTCGGATTTACTTACGCAACGCGTGCAGGCATAACGATTGCCGTTTCTGATATTAAAATCCCCAAAGAGAAACAGGTCATTATCACTACAACGGATTCACAGGTTGAAAAAATCAACGGCCATTACAGAAACGGCCTGTTGACAGCGGATGAACGGTACCTGAAGGTTGTCGAACTCTGGAAAAAAGCCACGGATGACGTTACGGATTCACTGATGCGTTCGTTGGACCGGTTGAATCCGGTTTATATGATGGCAACTTCCGGCGCCCGCGGCAACGTGCAACAGATCCGTCAGCTGGCTGGTATGCGCGGACTCATGTCCGACCCATCGGGCCGCATCATTGACCTGCCGATTAAAGCGAATTTCCGTGAGGGACTTACCGTTCTCGAATACTTCATCTCCACTCACGGAGCTCGTAAAGGACTTGCCGACACGGCCTTGCGTACAGCGGACTCAGGCTATCTGACCCGCCGCCTGGTTGATGTCGCACAAGACTTGATTGTCCGGGAAAATGATTGTGACGTTCTGAAATTCAATATTTCGCGCGAAATGGAAAAAATGCGGTTAACGCATGATGCGGCTCTTCTGTCGTCCAAACCCAGTTTGTTCGGCAAAAAAATCATTGAGGATGCGGTCAGCATCAAAACAGGCGAAATTGTTTTGACGGCAGGAACTGTCCTCGATGAAGCAAACTTTGCAGTCCTACAGGATGAACAGATTCCCGAAATCATGCTGGCTGGCGATAACGGTTCCGAAGCAGTCGCGCTGGTATTATCCAAGGAACAGTTGCGCATGAACATCCGCGATCTTATGATGCGGGAAATGCTGAACCGCAAGCTGGAAGAAGCAGTGGTTGATGTCGCGGGCGAATGCGTGCTGCCTGCCGGTACGCAAATTTCCGAAGCGGATGTTGATGCTTTGCTTGATGCCGATCTGCCTGGCGAAATCAATATTCGCAAAAACAATGTCAAGGGCATCGATATCGAAGCGATTGTCGAAGAAGCGATCAAAGAACCTCTGGTGAAAGTAGTATCTTTAAAGACTTCGGATCAGCGTAACCGCGCGATTCACCAGATTGCCGCCGAACAGATTCAGCACCCCAAGACCCGTCAGGTGCTTGTAGCAGCAGGAGAAACAATTACGGCAGAAGTGGTGCAGGCTTTGGTCGGCGCCCTGGATGAAGTAAAGGTTTTGAATCTCGATCTGGTAGGCCGCAAATCAGCCGAACTGGTGCTGGATGACAAGGGGTGCCAGGTTCTGCGCGCCGGTGAATTGTTGGATGAAAGTTCGAAAAAGCATATTTCAACACTCTGGAATATGCGCGGCAACGCTGGTGTAGTCAATTTGTGCAGCAACGTAATCGAGGCGATGCGGGACCGGATCGTCGGACGGATTGCTGCGGAAGATATCGTTGATCCGCAGAACGGTGAGATTATCGTACGGGTCAATGATGAAATCAGTGAAGATATAGTGGACAAAGTTGCTGCAGTCCGTGCCAAAGTCCTGATTCGTTCCGTACTTACCTGCAAGGCGCGCCATGGCGTATGCGTCAAATGCTATGCAAGAAACCTGGCGACAGGCAGAATCGTGGATGTGGGCGAAGCAGTCGGGATTATTGCCGCACAGTCGATCGGGGAACCGGGCACCCAGCTGACGATGCGTACCTTCCATACCGGCGGTGTTGCTTCAACCGGCGGACAGTCTTCAGGCGGCGACATCACATCCGGTCTGCCCCGTGTCGAAGAGCTGTTTGAGGCGCGAAAACCAAAACATCCGGCGGTTCTGACAGAGATCGACGGCCGCGTGGAACTGCGGGAAACAAAAGGCGCACGCAGAGCGATCATTACTTCCTCTTCCGGGGAAGAACGGATTTATCCCATCCTTTACGGATCCAGGATGCTGGTGAGGGAAGGGCAGCTGGTCGAACCGGGCGACCGTCTGACGGATGGGCCGCTTAACCCGCATGATATACTGCGGATACGCGGTTTGCGCGATACGCACCGTTACATCGTGAGCGAAGTGCAAAAAGTGTACAAGGAACAGGGCGTTGAAATTAACGACAAACATATTGAAGTCATGGTGCGCCAGATGCTTCACAAAGTAAAGGTGGAAGAACCGGGCGACACAGATTTCCTTCCTGGCGAATATACGGATATCAATTCGTTTGAGGCGGAAAACCTGAAAGCCATGGAGCAGGGCGGCGAACCTGCGGTTGCAAGACCGATTCTTCTGGGTATTACAAAAGCATCCCTGGCGACCGACTCGTTCCTGTCCGCTGCGTCTTTCCAGGAAACGACAAGAGTTCTGACGGATGCGGCGATCAAGGGAAAAATAGACCCGCTGCTCGGACTGAAGGAGAATGTCATCATAGGCAAACTGATTCCGGCCGGAACCGGCATGAGCCGATATCGCAACATACGTTTGCGCAAAGCAGGCGGAGGATCAGAAGAATAA
>CAZXCC010000066.1:0-12714 GCA_964638945.1 uncultured Veillonellaceae bacterium
CGGATTTCCGTCCGCATGTGGATGCGCAATTTTGCGTCCAGATTCGAAAGCGGTTCATCCATGAGCAGAACCTGCGGTTCCAGCGCCAACACCCGGGCCAGAGCCACGCGTTGCTGTTCGCCGCCGGAAAGCTGATTCGGATAGCGGCCCTCCACTTTGGGCAATCCGACCAGTTCCAGACTTTCCCGTACTTTGTTCTGCAACCCTTCGCCGGATTGTTTGCGGGCCCGCAGACCATAGGCGACGTTGTCAAAAATCGTCATATGGGGAAATAAAGCGTAGTTTTGAAAAACAAAACCGATATCGCGCTTATTCACCTGTATGTCCGTCACATCCCGTCCGTCAAAAAGGATGCGGCCGGACGAAGGCGTTTCAAACCCTGCGATCATCCGCAAAGTCGTGGTTTTGCCGCACCCGGAGGGACCGAGAAACGTGACAAGTTCACCCTGGTTGATGGTGAGGTGGACATCGTCCACCGCACGGAATTCACTGCTGTCCTTGACAAAAGTTTTTGTCAGGTGTTCGAGGGAAATATTTACTGCCATCAAAAGGCCTCCTTAGCGGGAATAACGCGGATAGGCGAATCGGAAAGCGAGTGTTATGCAGCCGCTTGCAGCAAAGACAACCAGAATCAGGATAACGGAAAACGCCGATGCCTGGGCAAACTGCATTTCCGTCATGCACTCCAGAATGCGTGTGGTTAAGAGCGACCAATGCACGGAGACAAGAAAGATCGTCGCGCTGATGGCTGTCATCGCCCGGATGAAGAGAAACTTCATGCCGGCTGTCACCGCCGGGATAATCAGCGGCAGCGTGACCTTGCGGAAAGTGCCGAAAGCTGATTCGCCCAATGACAGGGATGCTTCTTCCAGCGAAGGGTCGATCTGCTGCAAGGAAGCAACGGTGGAACGGATTCCTGTCGCATCGTAACGGAAAACATACGCCGCTACAATGATGGACATGGTGCCTGTAAGAACGATCGGTCCGGTGTTAAAGGCGACAACATAGGAAATGCCGACGACAGTTCCCGGTAAGGCGTAGTTCAGCATCGAAGTGAACTCCATGAAGCGGGAACCGGGAAACTTCATGCGGGACGTCAGATACCCGAACGCAGTGCCGAGAATGGCGCCAAGTGGTGTAGCGGTGCACGCGATGAGGAAGGTGTCCTCGATCGCCTTCATGCCCCGTGTAAACACATAGTTATAGTGATCCAGGGTAAGATTGTTATTGACACCCCAGACTTTTACCAACGAACCGAGGAAGATGATTGCATACAGGAAAAGGATGAAAACGGATACCAGGGTACACACTGCAAGAATCAATGATTCCGGACCGGTGCCGATACTCCGGATGCCGCTGCGGGGACCGGCCTTGCCTGTCACCGTGACATAGCTTTTCGCTCCAATCCAGTAGCGCTGCAAAAAGTAGACGATCAGCGCCGGAATGAGCAGAACGAACGAAAGGGAGGCTCCGCTCCGCAGATCGTGCATGCCTGTGATCTGAAGGTAGGCTTGGGTGGGAAGTACCGGAAAAGAGTGACCTGCCAGCACGAGCGGCGTGGCGAAATCGGCGAGGGAACTGGCGAAAAGAAGCAGAAAGGCGTTGGCCAGCCCGGGAGTCGTCAAAGGAAGCGTCACGGAAAAAAACGTGCCAAGACGCGATTTTCCAAGACTCAGGGAGGCGTCTTCCAGATTGGGGTCTATCGCTGCCAGCACAGCCGATAGGGTGAGAAATGCGACCGGAAAGACTGTCAGGGTTTCTGACAGCCAAGTGCCCCAGAATCCGTAGATGTTAAACTGGGGCAGTCCCAGCCAGCGGAAGAGCATGCCGTTGGGGCCGAGCGCCAGGGTGATTGCGATGCTGCTGGTAAAAGGCGGTGAAATGAGCGGCAATACCGGTATCGCACTGAGGAACCATTTCACTGGCTTCGGCAGACTCATCCTTGTCACTGCAAAAGCGAAAAGAAAGCCCAGCAGTACCCCGGCCAGGGATACTGCCAGCGCCAGAAAGAGACTATTGAACACGGCCGACCTGTCGTACCAGTTCGTGAAGATGCGGCTCAGGCTGGCCAAGCTGAAATAGCCGTCGGAGAAAAATGTCACATGCAGAAGACGGACAAATGGATAGAGAACGAATACGGCGAGTGAAAGCCATAAAGTTGTGATGGCTGTGATGAGGGCAGGATCGCGTCTCATTTGATTACTTCGTTGATCCAGCGGTCGACCAGATGCTGCCGGTCTTTGCCGGCTTTCAGGATATCCACTTCGACAAATTTGACTTTGGATACGTCAAGCGCAGGGTCACTGACTTTTACATCCGGATTGGTGGGGATAAAGAATATTTTGCTGGATTCATATAGTTTCTGCATGTCCGCAGTCGAGGCCCAATCCAGGAATTTCTTCGCGAGCGCAGGCTGTTTGGCGCCCTTGATCATCGCCATGGCTTCCACGGCGTACGCTACGCCTTCCTTCGGATAACTGACGACAACATCATAGCCCTGAGACTTGGTTTCCAAAGCGTCGACCAGGAAGAAGATGCCGCCGACAGCCTGGCCGTTTGCAATCGGCAGAACGCCGCCGCCGCCGCTCTTGGTGTACATCTGGACGTTTTGGTGAAGTTTCTTTTGGTAGTCGTATGCCTTATCTTCGCCCAGCACATAGGTCAGGCTCAAGATGCGGGAGATCGCTGTGCCGGAAGTGCGGGCATCAGCCATTTGCAGACCGCTTTTGAAAGCCGGATTCAACAACTCGTCCCAGGAAGTGGGAACCGGAATGTTCTTTTCCTTGAGAAATTTGTTGTTGAACATGAAGCAGATCGGATCGACAGCCACACCTACCCAGTAATTTTTTGGATCCTTAAATTTCGCCGGAATCTTGTCGGCGTTTTTGGGAGCGTACGGTTCAAAAACGTCTTTTTCCACGCCTGCGGCAAAAGTGTCCGCAGGACCGCCGAACAACACGTCAACCTGCGGGTTCCCCTTTTCGGCTACGATGCGGGCAAGGGCTTCTCCGGAAGAGAAACGCAGGAAATTGACTTTAATGCCTGTTTCTTTCGTAAATGCCGCAAATACGGCGGAAGAATATTTTTCCGGCCAGATGGTGTAGACGTTGATGGTTTCATTTTTTGCTGGTTCCGCTGCCTTTTCGGCGGGCTTTTTTTCGCCGCCGCCGCAGCCGGCAGTCAGCAGGGCCGCCAGGGACAATGCCATAAGCAGTGACAACCATTTGTTTTTTCTCATGATTCAATCCTCCCTATTTTTCCATTACCGTTTTGCGGAACGTTTCTTTTACGGTTTCGGCTTCTTTGGCGAACTTCGCCCAGTCAAGCATGGGTGAGTTCTTGGTGATGACGGACTTGTCAGGGGCGCCCTGCGGCGGAGGAACATCATCGCGCACGGAGTGCATCCAGCCTTTGCTCACGATGGCTTGCTGGCCTTCCTTGGACAGCCACCAGTCGGTCACAGCCTTGGCGGCTTCCGGATTCTGCGTGCTGTTGAAGATCGCGATCGGACTGGGCAGTATCACGGCGCCGTCTGTAGCGTAAACGACTTTTAAGGGTTCACCTTTGGAAGCCACTTTCAGGATGTTTTCTTCGCCGATGATACCGACAAAATATTCGCCGGTGACGAGCTTGTTCTGTACGGCGGTATTGCCGCCTTCAATTTTGAGTCCGTTCGCCTTCAGGGCCTTGAAGTAATCCCAGCCGTATCGTTGCGACAAATCGGCCGTGACTGTCAGTATGGACCCCGAGAGAAGCGGATTGGCCATCGCCAGTTTGTCCTTCCATTTCGGGTCCGTCAAATCCTTGAATGTTTTGGGTGCTTCTTCCGGCTTGACTTTGGCCGTGTTATAAGCCATCAGCATGTAGCTGAGCCGGACTGCGGTCCAATAGCCTTCGCTGTCTTTATATTTTTCGCCGACAAATTTTCGGTTCGGGGCATCAAATTTTAATAGAAGGTTTTTTTCCTTCAGGGTGATGTAATATCCGGGGTCGGAGACCATCAGCACGTCGGCCTGGATTTTCTTTGCTTCGATTTCACCGGCCAGTTTTGTCATGACCTGTTCGGAACCGGCCTGGAACCACTGCACGTCCAGGTTGGGGAACGCTTTTTTCAGTTCGGGTTTCACTGCTTCGATAATATCGGGAAACATCGAGGTATAAATAATGATTTTACCAGTAGGTCCGGCAGGTTTGGGCGCTTCGGCCGTTTTTTTCGGCTCGCTGCCGCAACCCGCAGACAGCGCCATGGCGAGGATAAGAGAGACGATGAGGCACAGGGAAAAGCAACGTTTCATGGTCAGATCCTCCTTCGTTTTCGGATAAAGTATGAGCTGCGCCGGTCAAAACCATAGAAAAAACCGGAATGTCCATACAGCATACGCCATAAAGACACCCCGGAATTTCTCTATATTCTCTGTCCCAGCGATGCATGATTTGCGACTTATTCAGTTGAAGGCGATTATTTCACTATATGAAGGCTATTCGGGGCAATGGCAAGAAAAACCTGCTCTCCGGAGTCGAAAGTTTCATGATTTGCGGGGTCCTGATCGACAAGCAGCAGGGTTTGTCCGTGTGAGTCGATGAGATAATCCTGATAGGAACCCATGAAAACGGAAGACGTGATTTTCGCCGGTATTCCCGATTGACGGGATAACTTCATTGCCTCCGGCCGCACGATCAATTTCACAGAATCCCCGGGGATCAGGGACAACGTCGTTTTGACCTGAAATGTGGTTCCGAGTGCAGTGATTTCGGCCACATCATTTTTCAGAGTTTCCACCGAGGCAGGGACGATATTTGCGGTTCCGATGAAATCGGCGACGAACTGGCTGGCCGGCGTGGCGTATACTTCTTTCGGCGTGCCGATTTGTTCAACGACTCCCCTATTCATGACAATGATCCGGTCCGACATGCTCATGGCTTCAGCCTGGTCATGCGTGACGTAGATGCTTGTGATGCCGAACTGGCGCTGAATTTTACGGATTTCCCGCCGCATGTGGATGCGGAGTTTCGCATCGAGGTTGGACAGCGGTTCGTCAAAAAGGAGAACGGAGGGTTCCATGACGAGTGCGCGTGCAAGGGCGACACGCTGCTGCTGGCCGCCGGACAGCTGGTTCGGCGAACGGCCTTCCAGCTCGGACAGGCCGACCAGTCCCAGGATTTCCTTCACTTTTGTCCGGATATCCTCAGTTTTCATTTTTTTGATTTTCAGACCATACGCAATGTTTTCGAAGACGTTAAGATGCGGAAAAAGAGCGTAACTCTGAAACACCATGGCGGTATCCCGACGGTCCGGCGTGAGTGTATTGACTCTCTCGTCTCCAATCAGGACATCGCCACCGGAAGGGGTCTCAAAACCGGCCACCATGCGCAGAATCGTTGTTTTGCCACAACCGGAGGGTCCGAGCAGTGTGACGAACTCCCCCGGTTCGATGGTGAGGGTCACATTGTCGACGGCGGTGACTTTTTTGCCGCCGGAACTGTCGAATATTTTCACCAGGTTTTTTACACTGACACTTTTGGATACTGACAAACCGATTGCCTCCTTATATCAACCCTGAACGTCCGAGATGTTGACGCCCATCCGGTTGAGCAGCAGCTTGAGAATGCCTGTGACCACGAGCACGATAATGATGAGAACCGTTGAATATGCGGCGGCTACACCGAGTTTGCCGGCGTCAACCTGCGACATGATGGAAACCGTCAACAGGCTGTAGCTTGCGGATACCAGAAAGATAACAGCGCTGACCGCAGTCATGCTGCGGACGAAACTGTAGACTAGGCCGCTGAAAAAGGCAGACTTGATCAGGGGAATCGTGACGGAGGTGAAGACTTTAAACGAACTGGCGCCTAAATCCTGCGCCGCTTCTTCGATGGCAGGGTCGACCTGCTGCAGGGAAGCGATGCCTGCGCGAATGCCGACAGGCATGCTGCGGAAAACAAACGAAAGAACGATAATCGTTGCAGTACCCGTGAGGATCAGAGGTTCCTTGTTGTAGGCAAGCACATAGCCAACGCCGATAACGGTTCCGGGAATGGCCATGGAGAGAAGAGACGAAAACTCGATGAGGCCGCGTCCCAAGAATTTTTTGCGAACGATGAGGAAGGCTATGATCATGCCGAGGACGCCGGTAACGGGCATGGAGAGCAGGGCCAGCCATGTCGTGTCCAGAACTGGTTTCAGGCCCAGGTCGATGACGTATTGGTAATGTTTGAAGGTCGGCGTATAATCGATGCCCCAGAGGTTGACCAGCGACCCGTAAGGAATCAGTGCGTATAGGATCAGGATGAACAGACTGATCAGCAGGCAGGGAACCCCGACGAAGAATAACGGCAACGGATCTGCGTTCAGTTCCCTTTCCCTTGAGGGCTTGCCTGTAACCGTTACATAGGATTTATCGCCGACCCAGTATTTTTGGGCAACAAACATCAGCACGGAAACGGTGAGCAATACTGTGGCGAGAGCTGTGCCGCCCTTCATATCATAGTTGCCCATGGCCTGCATATAGATCTGGGCCGCCAACGTGGTATAGTTGCCGCCGATCACCATCGCATTGCCGAAGTCGGCCACGCTCTGGATGAAAACAAGCAAAAATGCGTTGGCAATACCGGGACGCACCAACGGCAGCACGATGGTCCGGAATATATAACCGCGGGAAGCTCCCATGTTGCGGGCGGCTTCTTCATAGGAAGGATCGATTTGCCGAAGCAGGCCCGCCAGCACCAGATAGGCGACAGGGAAAAATGTCAGTATCTGTACCGTTGCCAGGCCTTCAAACCCATAGACGTTGGTTTCCTTCAGTCCAAGGAGGGTACGGGTCACAAACCCCTGTTGCCCGAAAAGCATAATGAAAGACATCGACAAGGCGAACGGGGGTGAGATGATCGGCAGAATGGCAAGTGTATTGAAAACACTTTTAAAACGGATTTTTAGAAAAGCATCCGCATAGGCGAACAAAAAGCCAACCAACGTGGAGCCCGCACTGACAAAAATGCCGAGCCAGATGGTGTTGGCAAGTGTGCGGAGGTTTTCGGCCTTGCTGAGGGAAGCAAGATAGTGTTTGAGGGTGAAAGTCCCCTCATCGGTGGCGAACCCTTCCCACAAGACTTCGTACAGCGGCCAGAGAATAAATAGAACCAGAGAAGCCGCCACGAGAAGAATCGTGGCGGCGAGCATGGGATCACGCGTTATCATGCGCAGTTCATCCAGTTTGCGTTGGAATGTGTTCACAATCAACCTCTATTTAATCGCGTTGTTCCATTTTTCCACGAGGGCGCTGCGGTTTTTACCGGCCCATTCGAGGTTGTAGTCGATCAGTTTGGTATTTTTGATGGGTTCCGCCTGCTTGGGCGGATTGGCGTCCGGGTTGGTCAGGAACTGATAGGAACCGACAGCCTGGCCGAATTCCTGTCCTTTTTTGGAAAGAGCCCAGTCGACCCATTTTTTTGCGGCTTCCTGATCCGGGCCACCTTTGATGATTGCGACGGCGCCGATCTCATAGCCGGTGCCTTCGGAAGGAGCGGAAAGCACGAGGTCTTTCATACCTTCCTCCTGATATTTGATGGCGTCATGCAGGAACGTCAGCCCCACGGTCACTTCGCCCTGCCCTGCCATGCGGGCAGGCGCCGTGCCGGTCTTTTGGTACACTTTGATCTGTCCGTTCAGCTTCTTCATATATTCCAGGCCTTTTTCCTCACCCATGAGCTGGACGATGGTTGCCAGCATCGTGTAGGCCGTGCCGGAAGCTCCGGGATTCGCCATCGACACCTGGCCCTTGAGTTCCGGGCGGAGCAAATCCTGCCAGGTCTGGGGCACCGGGATGCCTTTTTCCTTCAGCAGCTTCGCGTTGGAGGAAAAACCGAGGTAGCCGACGTAGATGCCGGTCCAATACCCATCCGCGTCTTTGAACTTGGCCGGAATTTTGGCTGCGTTCGGTGACACATATTTTTCAAACAAACCATCTTGTTTGCCTGCGATGAAAGCATCAGCCGGGCCTCCCCACCATACGCTGGCCTTGGGATTGTTCTTTTCCGCCTTGATCCGGCCGAGAACCTCTCCGGAGCTCATGCGTACGGCATCCACCTTGATTCCGGTATCTTTCTGGAACTCCTGGATGGCTTTGACCATATGGTCTTCCATCAGGCCGCAGTATAATGTAAGTTTCAGGGGCTTGCCTTCCGGCTTGGCGTCCGGCTTGGACGCAGAACTGCCGCATCCGGCAAGAGCAAGGGCTGCAATAAAAATGAAAAGGACAACCAGGCTGGAGTACTTTCGGCATTTTTTCGACATGATTCAACCTCCTTGATTTTTCCCTCGAAAGCGGCAAAAAACCGGAATATTTGCGTAATATGACGCAAACATTCCGGAAATTTCTCTGCGTCTCTATTTCCTGCAAATGCTATATGATTTCAAAATAAATTATACCTTTAACACAGGTATAGTATACCCTCGGAATAAGGCATCGTCAATCGAAAATGGCGTAATTGACGCTGTGGTCAATACAAGTTATAATAATTCTAATATTTAGATATGCAACATATTCCCGGCATTGGGGGAAAGAGATTTGAGAGAAACTCCCGGCATGTTGGCGGTTTAATGCCGTCCATCCGGGCTTTTGTGTTTCTATTGATGCAAGGTACGGTATAAAAAGGAGTGTTGGCAATGGAACGGAAAATTTACTCGGAAGAACTGTCCGGAATCAAGCAATTGACGCTGGACATGGGATATAAGGCTGCGGAATCGGTGAAACTGGCGGCGCAGGCTCTTTTGGAAAACAACGTGGAGGTTGCTGCGAAAGCCCGCGGATTGGAAAAAGAAGTCGATGTTATCTATCGCCAGATTGATGACCGCTGTGTTGTCAGCATCGCCAAGCAACAGCCGATGGCCGGCGATTTGCGTTTTCTTGTCTCCACGATCAAGATTGCTGCGGAAATCGAGCGGATAGCCGATTATTCCAACAATATCGCAAAGATGGTGCAGAAGAAATTTTCGCAGGAAGACATGTCTCCGATTGAATCGATGAAACCGTCGATTGATGTCATGGCCAGGGAAGCGGCCAGCATGCTGACTGAAGCCCTGCAATGCTATGAATCGAACGATTCAGAGCTTGCATTGGCCGTGCCCAAACGGGATGCATTGGTTAACCGACTGAACAAGGACCTTTTTCGCAACATCATCGCGATGGCGACGGTAAAACAATATACGAACGAACTGGCGATGGATTTTCACACCGCTGTCCGTTACATTGAAAGAGTGGCGGACCGTTCCGGCAACATTGCCGAATATGTGTATTATGCAGTGACGGGATATCGGTTTCCTGACAACAAGAAACAGGTCTGAACAAAGCGGAACCGTTCTGGCCGGTTAGGGGGCATGCGACTTGATGGAACAATTCATTGAACAATTAATTGAAGTCATGCGCCTTGTTGTTGCAGCTTTTCTGGGCGGTGTGATCGGTCTGGAAAGGCAGCAGCGCCACAAATCCGCCGGATTGCGGACGCATATCCTGGTATGTCTGGGCTCTTGTCTGGTCATGATTTTGTCATACAAGCTCTATATCGGGGTTCAGGGATTGACCAACGCAGATCCGGCCCGGCTGGCCGCGCAAGTTGTCAGCGGCATCGGCTTTCTCGGTGCCGGGACGATCATGAAGGAAGGCCTGACCATCAAAGGACTGACGACGGCGGCCAGCCTTTGGGTTGTTGCGGGTGTCGGACTCGCTGTCGGTGCGGGATATTATGTCGGTGCAGTTGCCACGACTGCGCTTTCGGTGCTGGCGCTGACCTATCTGCCAAGATTTGAGCGCCTCTACGGATGCGGCCCCTCACAGGTTTCGATGGGGGTAAAATCCATCGACAAACCGGGGCAAATTGGCCGCATCGGCTCTTATCTGGGAACAAAAAACGTTTCGATTCTTGATATCAAAATTGATGACGCAGGGAAAAATCAGCTTCATATTTCCGTAGTCATCGATCTTACGGATCGTCGCATCCTGCCGGAAATCGTGGAAGGCATCAAGGGGATCGAAGGGGTTGTCGACGTCATCGTAGACTAATCTTCAGGTTTTTTCTGCGGCCGTGTTTTTTGCGCCGCATAATATAAGTGTACAAATAAAAAAGGATGGGGGTAGTTGAATGAAAAAGGCAATGGTTCTCGTAGTTCTCGTCATGTTTGCTATCGCTGCGATGGCGGCCGGCTGCGGAGGAGGCGACAAAAAGCCTGCCGAGGCGCCAAAGGCGGAACAGAAGGCGAAGGGACCTTCCGGCAATCTGATGATCTACACGTCGATTTACCCGGATATTGTCGAGCTGGTAAAACCTGCGATTGCCAAGAAGTTCCCGGATTTGAAGGTAAGCTGGTTCCAGGCCGGTTCTGAACAGGTCATGGCAAAGCTGGCCGGCGAAATCGAAGCGAAAAAAGTGCAGGCCGACGTGCTGTTGGTTGCCGATCCTGCGTACTATCTGACGCTGAAGGATAAAGGCCTGCTGATGAAATACGATTCCCCGATGCGCAAGGATATTACCGGTAACAAGGATACGGAAGGATACTGGACCGGTGTCCGCATCAACGCCATCGTGATGGCGTACAACACCAAAAAGGTAAAACCGGAAGAAGCACCGAAAACCTGGATGGAACTGACTGATCCGAAATGGAAGAACAGGATTGCCATGGCCAATCCGCTGCTTTCCGGCACCGCGTATGTCGGCGTGGGAGCACTGCAGCAGAAGTATGGCTGGGAATACTTTGACAAGCTGAAAGCGAACGGTATCAAGGTCGAGGCCGGCAATACCGCGCTGCAGAACAAACTGGTGCAGGGCGAGTACGACGTGGTGATCATTTTGGAAGAGAACATCCTGAAGATGGCTGACAAGGGTGAACCGGTCAAGGTAGCCTATCCGTCCGACGGTGCAGCGATCAACCCGAGCCCGATCGCAATCTTCTCAAGCGCTCAGAATCCGGAAGCGGCGAAAGCCCTGACCGATTGGTGGCTGTCCAAGGAAGGCCAGGAAATGGTCGTCAAAGGCTGGATGCATTCCGTGCGCGACGATGTTGCCTCACCCAAAGGAGCCCCTGCACTGAAGACACTGATGCCGAATGCGCTGAAAATCAACTGGGAACAATTGGCCAAGGATAACGAAAAATTCAAGGAAGAATTCCGGTCCAGAGTGCTGGAAAAGAAATAACGGAGTTTTCGATGGATCTTGCTGGAGGCGGGGATCTTCTCCCCGCTTCCATATAATGGGGGTTAATTGTGGACAGAAAATGGCTTCCCCAGTGGGATACCAAATGGCTTGTAATTACTTCGGCAGTAACTTTTCTTGTGCTGTTCGTCGTTTTGCCAATGGTATATTTGGTCTATAAAAGCCTGATTATTAACGAGACGATTAATGTCAAGCACTATCTGACTGTTTACAGTAATGTCGTGAACTGGAATGCGCTGAGCAACACCATGCAGGTGTCGATTTACTCAACCGTTCTCGCCGTGCTGATTTCCTTTCCCCTCGCCTGGATCGTCGGGCGGACGGACCTGCCGGGAAAGAATTTCTTCCGCACTTTATTTGTGGCAACATACATGATTCCCCCCTATGTGGGCGCTATCGCCTGGATTCAGCTTCTGAATCCACGGGTGGGTTATGTGAATACATTCCTGATGGAGAGTCTGAAACTGACTGCGGCGCCGTTCAACATCTATTCGATGTCCGGCATGGTCTGGTGTCTGACTCTTTTTTATGCTCCGTTCGCTTTCATCACAATTTCACGGGCCATGGAAAAAATGGACCCGACGCTGGAGGAAGCATCGCGGGTTTCCGGCGCTTCGCCGCTCCGGACGCTTTGGAACGTGACGATTCCCTTGATGTATCCGAGCATTCTTGCCGGCGGAGTCCTGGTGTTCATCGGTGTCGCGTCGGCTTTCGGCACACCGTCCATTATCGGTATGCCGGCCAATATTGAGGTTCTGACCACCCGGATCGTTACCTATATTTATATGGGCGACACCAAAGGCATTCAGGAAGCGACGGCTCTGGCCGTGTCACTGATGCTCGTCGCCAACGGTCTTTTGTACCTGTCGATGTTCAGCCTGGGAAAAAAGCAATATGTCACCATCGGCGGCAAAAGTACCAGGCCCAATCTGGTCGAGCTGGGTCGTTGGAAATGGCCCGCATTTTCTCTTGTCCTTGGTTACGGAGCCATCTCGGTATTTTTGCCGGTAGGGTCCATTCTGGTTACCTCCCTGATTAAATCCATGTCCCGTCCGATAACCTGGGATAACCTGACCCTGTCCACGTGGACGGCTGCCCTGAACAACCAGCAATATACGGAACCTCTCTGGAACAGCTTCGTTCTGGCCATTGCTGCGGCAACCCTGGCGACCGTAGTCGGTCTGTTCATCGCTTATCTGCTTGTTAAGACAACCGCAAAAGGGAAAGGCATCCCGGATGCCCTGGCTACCCTGGGCGGCGCTACACCCGGTGTGGTCATCGCGCTGGCGTTGATCATCACTTTTTCCGGCGCGTTCGGCCTGAACCTGTACAACACCATGACCCTGCTCGTGATCGGTTATGTGGTCAAGTATCTGACGATGTCAGTGCGTACGATTTCCGCTTCTCTCAGCCAGGTCCATTCATCCTTGGAAGAAGCGGCGCTGAATTCGGGCGCCAGCTGGCTCAGAGCCATGAAGGACATCATGTGGCCGCTCATCGCTCCGTCCATCG
>CAZXCC010000067.1:0-12705 GCA_964638945.1 uncultured Veillonellaceae bacterium
CAGCATATTTAACTTTTTATCCTGCAGTAGTGGTGGCGGCTCTTTTTGGTGGTTTTAAAAGTGGTGTGCTTGCAACAATCATGTCATCTTTTTTAGCGTTATTTTGGACTGAACTATCAGGTCCTATGATTTTTGGTTTAAGCAATAGCACGTTAATGTTGATTGCGGTATTTTTTTTCAATGGTATGCTGATTTCCGCCATGGGAGAAGGAATACACAGAGGTCTCAAGCGAGAACAAGCGAACCTTGAACATATTTCTTCTATGAATGAGGAACTTCGCTCAATGAACCGAGAACAAGAACAATTGAACAAGCAGTTGGCTGAGATGAATGAAGAATTGGAAAGGCGTGTCGCTGTAAGAACGTTAGAGTTACAAGCTGCAAATCAAAAGATCACTGCTCAATTAAACCTATTGAAACAATCGGAAGCTGAACTGAGAGAAAGTGAAATGAAGTACAGTTCCGCATTACAACAGTCATCGGATGCCATAGCGATTATTGATATTCAGAGCAAGAGATTATTGGAAGTTAACCAACGATGGAGAGATTTATTGGGATATTCCGAACAGGAAGCCCAAGCACTATCTGCTTATGATATTGTCGATGACACGCGGGAACAAGTTGATGAAAGATATGGCCATCTCCTTCAGGAAGGGCGATTGTCTCATCAATTGATCAAGCTCAAACGCAAAGACGGCGTCATTATTGAGATGGAACGAGCAGGCACTGTTATCGAATATTCTGGAAAGCAAACATTTATGATAGTTGATCATGATATATCCAGCGAAAGAAAACTCCAGGCATTGTTAAGCAAAGATGTTTTTCTTGCAGCAAATGTTCAGAAAAGTTTGGTGCCGGGAGATTTTGTTGATACCCTTGTAAGGGTGAAAACAATTTATAAACCGTATCGTCTGGTTAGCGGAGATTTCTTTGACTATAGTTGGAATCGCGAATATAAGCGTTTTTCAGGGTTTGTCCTTGATATTTCCGGGCATGGCGTAACCAGTTCCTTGCAGGGCATTGCAGTCAGCACATATTTTCGAGATGTATTGCAGTCTCAGATGAATTTGCCTGCAAAGTTGCATTGGATTAATCAAAGAGTGATGAAATATTTCACGGACGATACTTTTGCAGCAGCGATCTGTTTTGAATTTGATTTCAAACGACAGACATTGAATTTTGTCACTGCAGGAGTATATGGCTTTTTAACACACTCTTCAGAATTACCCATTGTTGTTAAAAGAGCCGGTTCATTAATCGGAATTTCAGCATCACCAGAATACACGGAGTGGTCAGTTCCGATTCGGGAAGGCGATGCGTTCTATTTCATGAGCGATGGAATTTTCGAACAAGTGGAATTGGAACCTGATGTTCCCGTTGGTGAGTTTGACCGAACCGTTGAAATGTTGCGAGAACTAACTGAGAAAGAAGATCGGAAGGACGATTGCAGCGCGATTTGTATTCAAATCGGCGGGAATCCATCATTCCCAATACGATTCGATTTTTATCGCCCCGGAGAATATAACCGGGTACGATCCCGAGTTCGGGATTTGTTGCGTTACGTTGCCGGAGAAGATGCCGGAAAGCTCGATATTGCGATTGGGGAAGCGCTGAACAACGCATCGAGGGCATCGATGGACGTACAGGTGAAATTCAGTTATTTCGGCAACACAGTTGTCATTCGAGTTAAAGATGGCGGAGCTGGCTTCGATGGGAATGCACGGGTGGAGAAATATAGCAATGCTGAACAGGAGAGTGCCTTTGAAGAAATTCTTTTCGCAGAGGGTGGACGCGGCATTTTGATTATGGTTTCCTGGATGGATAAAGTGATATACAATCGTAAAGGCAATGAAGTGATGCTGGTGAAACGAATCAAAAATGTTGGAAAGACATAAATAAATATCATCAAGGAAAACAATTGAGAAAACTGCGCACTCTCAAAATCCATTCGTAACCGTGACGAATTATGCCCCACCCCAAATCTTCTCAAATGAGTCTGCTATTTCTCTATCAACAGCCGTGACAGGCACGGCATAAGTGTCACCTATGATTAAGTGAATTCGTCACGATTGCGAAAAAAATCAATAATTGATGAAATAAAGCCATAGTAAAATCAAGGCTCTTCGGCTTTTCGCCCGAGGAGCATTTTGTGTTGGGTGGGGTTTGAGGGACCAATTTGGTGATCGGTTTGGTGATCGATTGCGAAGGACTATTGTAGAGGCGGATACCGCAGATATGATAAAATGCTTTCATAAATTTTTCGAAAGAAGCAAAGGGCGAATGCATGGATTTTGAATTAAGAGAACTGCAATGTTCTGATGCGATAAGCATAGCAAAATATGCCAATAACAATAATATAGCGAATAACTTGCGTAATATATTTCCGCATCCATATACGGTTGAGGATGCCAGAAGCTTTATAAATGAGACTAAGAACAACGAAGAAAAGAATCAATACATTCGAGCCATTGTTGTAAATCAAGAAGCGGCCGGAGTTATAGGGTGTTTTATCAAAGATGATGTGCACTGCAAATGTTGCGAGATAGGGTATTGGCTGGGTGAAGAATTCTGGGGCAAAGGAATTATGACAGAAGCTGTAAAGCGAATGAGCCAGGAAGTCTTTCAATCCTATGATGTGGTCAGGATTTTTGCGGAAATATTTTCCTATAATGCAGGGTCGATTAGAGTGCTTGAGAAGGCGGGCTTCCAATCGGAGGGTAAGTTGCGAAATAGCATATACAAAAATGGGATAATATCAGATTCTTTTATTTATGCCTTAATAAGGCAATGAACATCTTAGGTCGTGAAAATAAAAAAGACCTTCAACCATTTATGTTCTTTGGTTTCGTTGTTTGTTCTAATTATTGTTGCGTTATTTATGACGGGCTGCAGTCAGCCCCAATGCCGATAAACAAGCATCGTGTCCGCCGGTCACCTGACGAGCGCAAAACTTTGCTTGACACGGTTTCCAAAGGTTCCGTCCCTGCGAAAATGATCATGCATAAGTTTCTGATTTCCCATCGGGCATATCTGGATGAAAAAATTCAACAGAAGAAATTTATCTGTGCCGGAAGACAAAACCGCCAATAGGCGCATTATTGAAGTGAACGTTGATTGCATTGATGAAGCAAAGGCTAGCCTACTTTATGGATCAGTAGAACTGTGTAAAGCACAGCATTGATGGAGGTGTTTGCAAGTGAGGGCAGTGTTGTTAGTCATTGATATGCAGAAGCATTATGCTTTTGCTAATGACGAAAAAATTCGCTTATCACTAAAAGCGGTGGAGTGTATTAATCTGGCTATTGATTTATTCCGCCAGAAAGGATTACCCATCATTTGCATATAGCATAGTGAAGGCGATATTGTTCCTGGCAAAGAAGGATTCAATAATATTGATCAGCTAAATCTTACTGACAACGACATCCATATTGTTAAGACTTATGGCAAAGCTCAAGGGTGAATTTGATTGGCATCATAACGACAATGAAGATGAGCTATTTATGGTTATTAAAGGGCAGCTTATTATCAAATTCAGGGACAAAGATGTGGTACTTGATGAAGGCGATTTGATTGTAATTCCTAAGAGCGTGGACCATTTGCCTGTGGCGGCTGATGAAGTGCATTTAATGCTGATAGAGCCGAAGGGCACATTGAATACTGGCAATGTGGTGACGGAGAAAGCGAAAGAGATGTAGGAGAGGATATAAATTTTGTACGTATCGTGTCAAAGGCAGTGTGCACTGGCGTTGTACATACTTCACCAATCACTATGAATTCAGGACAATTGATCAGAAAGGAAGGTATTAAGCTTTGAAGATTTGTATTTTATCAGGTAATCCCAAAAAAGAGGGGTTATGTCAGTCGGTAATTGATGCAGCAATACTTGGAGCCATTGATGCTGGCGCGGACGTAGATGAAATAAGGCTATGTGATTATAAACTAATACGGTGCCAAGTATGTGGCGATGGTTGGGGTCCGTGCAGGGAAGAAAATTACTGTATATATGGGAAAGATGATGGATTTGATGAAATTAAAGCCCGTGTGCAATCCAGCGAGGCTATCATTCTCGCAACCCCCGTATATTGGTGGGAAACATCAGAAGCTTTGAAGAGCTTCATCGATAGACTTCGCAGATGTGAGTTCAACGGGAACGAAACATTGCGCAATAAACAAATGCTGCTCATTGCTTCTGCTGGCGGTACTGGGAATGGTTTGTTGCCATGTTTGGAACAGATGGAACGATTCTGCAAGCATACAGGGGCAGTGGTTTTTGATTATATTGGCGTTAATCGCTGGAATCGAGATTACAAACAGCTAACAGCTAAAGTTGCAGCTCATGCGTTAGCAAGTGGCAGAAAAAATGGCGAAACAGTTTGAACTCTAAATATAGAGGTAGCACAGAAAGTTTTGTATAACTCTTTTGCTGACGAAAAATATTATCAGTAGAATGTGTATGTCGTAATGATTTCTGTGGTGATCTTTTGGTGATCGCCATCACCTAAAATAATACTTTCTGGTATAAAATCCATTAATTCATTCAAATAAAGGATTCAACAATTACAGGCAATTGGGGCATATGGGTTCAAATTGTAAAAATGTGGATCTTGCACTTCGAAGCCGTCTGTGGGGCTGTTATGCAGTCCTTGGTGGGTTCGATTCCTACACGCTCCCGCCAGTTATTAAATCAAAGCTCTTCGGATTTTCGTCCGAGGAGCCTTTTGCGTTGGGCGGAGGTTGAAGGACCAATTTGGTGATCAAAATGGTGATCAAGCGAGATGTGTTGGAAAAAATGACTTGGTGCGGAGGGGGCGGTTGGGGCAAGAGGGGCAAAGGAGCAGGATTTTACGCATAACTGTTGAAAGGCTTATTGTGGAAATTGTAAAATGCAGGAGGAATTTGGCTATGAAAAAGATTATTGGTCTTCTTTTTTTGGTATTTTTACTTGGCACAGGAGTTTGTTTTGCTGAATCTGAAATTCCTAATCTTGTTGGAACGTGGACAGTACAGTCTCAAGGTGCTTATTTAAGCAAGGGGGGCGAGGCTGGAAATTGGTCGCACTATCGTGAAGGAATCAATTCCTTGACCGCCGAACTGGTTGTAACTAAGCAAGAAGGAAGAGTCTTATATGCCACCTTCACGTCGAAGAATGCTACCGAGAATATGGCGGCAGTGATTGGTTGGGACAACAAAACCGTCTATTTCGTTGACCAAGATGGTTTTATTGATGCAACCATTGTTAACAAAGACAAGGTTACCAGCATTTACCGGCATGTAGGCGACAAAGACTCAGTAGTGGCTGTGGGCATCTGGACGCGAAAAAAATAGTGCCAATGACTTAAAGATATTCAAATACACACTCCTCGGAGTATTTGTTCGGGGAGTGTTTTTGTTTTGACTGATATTTTCATGTGACTGAGGATGGTTGTCCAGCGTCAGACTCGATATTAAGCAGCACCGGGTGCTCCCGGAATTGTCATTTGCTGTGAGAACCAGAATATTGTTCTAGCCCAATGCCACAACCGGGTGCAAAAGCGCAAGTTGGAGTGATGACGTTTGGTGCAAGTGAGCGGTTGAGGGTTGGGGATTTATAACGAGCTTATAAATAATAATGAATGCGCCGTTACTTTTTCAAATAGATAACGTTTAATTGATTTGCAGTCCAATAATTTTCGGAGGGATACATAATGGGCAAAAAAATATTTTTCTTGTTAACAATTTGTTTGTTGATGACCGCTTCAGTCTTCGCCAGTGAGGTTTCCCATAACACTTCGGTCCGGGTTACTGGAAACAGTCAAAAAGAAATTACTCCTGATATCGCTAAAATCAGACTTTCCATTAATACTATCAATGCAAGTCTTGAACAGGCTAAGAATGCGAACACTCAATTTTCAAATCAAGTATTTTCCAAACTGAAGGAACGGGAAATTGCAGATTGGCGTATTAAAACAGAAGCATATCGAATTGATCCGGTATATAGCTATGAAAACAATCAGTTGCCAAAACTAACAGGCTATAAAGTGATCAATACTATAGAAATTACCACAACGATTGAGAAAGTTGGCATATTGGTTAATGAACTTACCAACGTTGGTGCCAATGAAATTGACTCTATTCGCTTTGAAAAATCAAATGAAGTAGGACTGAAAAATGAAGCATTAAATGATGCCGTTAAAGATGCTTTACAGAAAGCTGAAGTTATAGCCGTTGCCTTGGGCAAACGCATTTTAACGGTGAAAGAAGTCATTGAATCAGGCACTTCCTATATTCCGACTGTCATGGCACTCCGTGCTCCTAAAGCAGGTGTGGATTCGGGTCCGCCCACTATTGCTGCCGGTAAAATAACTATTGGTGCTACGGTCCAGGTCACCGTCGAACTGGAATAATAGTATAGGGCTGAAAAACAATTAAACCTTATAATATCAGCAAAAAAACAGCACGGCTTCCAGCCATTCGTGGTTGGAAGCCGTGCTGTGTGTGGAGGAATTTTTGAAATTTGGTGATCTTTTTGGCGATCATGTGACAGTTTGGGTGCCGGTGGGCAGAAAGGAATGGTGGAAAATTTGGGGCAGATTGGGCGGGTAAGATGCATATAGTATTTTCAAATTGGAAATTTCCAAGCAGGACAAAATGTTTTCAAAGAGAAACCTAATCCATGGGGTCTAACGGTTCATACCTATGACAGCCAGGTTGCACTATCTGTAATGTCATTTGTTATGAACCGAAGCAATTGTCTTCGGTTTTTTATTTCTATGGGACGGCAAATCATCACGCGATAATTTGCCGACAAACGAAAGGTAGCATATGGAATGAAAACTTTAGATTCAACTTCACTCACAGACGAACAACAGGACTTATTAGTCCACAAAACAACTCATTCAAGTTTTCACATTCAATTTGATTATCGCTACGATACCAGTAGATGGTTTGATAACAAAAAAAAAGCTTGTTTGGAATATGCAGCAAGTCTTTGGGAAAAGGTTATTAACGAAGACTTTCCTGATATTGCTGCTGGTACAACAGTGAAAGTGTTAAATCCAAATACCGGTAACTATAATAATGTTACTTTATCTTCAAATGTTGATGATATTGTAATTTTTGTTGGGGCATTTGATTTAACTCCATCGTCTTGGTATACCCAATATGCTATGGCGGCTGGTGGATTCAATACAGATTATTCTATTAATGGACGGGATAACACATCAAGTTCTTTTCAACCGGGAGTAGGCACGTTGGTTGTATCAAAAAATCCACAATATTCAAATGGAAGTAACGCAAAATGGTTTATTGATTCAACGCCAGAAACATCAAATGATATTCCGAATAGAAATACTGAATATATTGATTTTATTGCTGCTATGACTCATGAAATTGGTCATATTTTAGGGATTGGCACTGGTTCAAAAGCATATAAAAAGGTAATTTCAAATTTGAAATTTAATGGTAGCCATACTGTTGAAATTAATGGTGGCGGTGTGCCAGTGACAGGATTAACTGGTCATATCAGTGAAAATTATAAGTATGATGGACAATCACCGTTATTATCAACTAATGGCGCTTTTGCAAGGCGTAATCCAAGCGTTATTGATTATGCCGTATTGTCAGATATTGGATACAATATTGATTTTAACGAAGAAATAAATTTGTATGACACAGGATTATCAAACGTTCATAATGTACAAGCTGGCATTGGTGATGATACTTTGAGAGGCAACTCTTTAAGCAACACCTTATATGGTATGGATGGTTCAGACCTGCTATGGGGTGGAAGCGGAAGTGCATCTGATGTTTTAATTGATTATAGTGGGTCAAATATGTTTTATTGGTCTGATAATGATGGGATAGACTATATTGTTTCCACAGGGAAAGGCAGTGTTTTAAATTGCTACGGAATCTCATTTGACCAACATACTGGTGGTTTTTCTTCAGATGGAAATGATTTATGGGTGGGAAAAACTGGAGAAACCAATGAAGCAGTAATTAGTAACTGGAATAGTACTGACCCGTCAAATCGTGTTCAAAGTTTTTTATTTGATGGTGAAAATGGAACAACTAAAGCGTTTGCTTGGAACAATGGGAAAGATATTGAAGTACGCTTGGACGCTAAAGCCTATCGTTGTAGCGATACCCATTATTTAGAGTGTGTTGATACAAGCAATGCATTATTAGGTGGGTCTGATGGCAACGATACCATTATTGGTGGTTCAGGTAATGACCAAATTTGGGGCGGTAGCGGTGGTAACGACCTGTTGTATGGAGGAAGTGGATCCGATACATATTGGTTCAGTTCGAGCGATGGGCAAGATACTATTGGAGACTTCAGCTATAGCAATGACAAGATTATGTTATGGGGCTCAGGTTTCACCACTTCAGATGTATCCATTACTAAACAAAACAATGATTTAATTTTTACTATTGGCTCTGCAACACTGGATATTCAAAATGGATATGGTTTGATTGGAATAGCCAATACAGTTCAAATCAATAATGGCGGAACATACACAGTAAATTATAATAATGGGGTATACTCGTTAGTGTGATGGATACGGGTGTCTCCTAATAACGAAGAACTAGGCATCATATCAAAGGGCTTCCAGCCATTCGTGGCTGGAAGCCTTTTGATATGATGGGTAAAATTTTGGTTTTTTGGTGATCAAGTGGTCATTTTATTTAGATCATTTTGTGCAATTTGTGCCTGAAGAAGATGGGGCGGGTTGCTAACTATGAAACTACAAAGGATTGCAATAAGCATTGTCGAATAATTAAAATAGATTAAACGTGTTTTACCAAAGGGCAGCATTTTATTTCAATTAAAGGGGTTGAGGATCATGAATAAAATTAAGATCGGAAACAAACCCTATCTATACCCATATCCGGTTGTGCTCATAGGGGCAGTAGTGGATGGAAAACCAAACTTTATGACGATTGCGTTTTGCGGCATTGTCAATATGAATCCGGGTATGATTGCATTTGGAGCGGCGCGAAATCATTACACGAATAAGGGAATAGTAAAAAATCAATCATTCAGCGTAAATATTCCAACGCAAGCTATGCTTGAAATAGTTGATTATGCCGGAATCTATTCAGGAAACACAACAGATAAGAGCGAATTGTTTGATGTGTATTACGGGCAATTGCAACATGCGCCCTTGATAAAAGACTGTCCAATCAATATGGAATGTAAAGTATTACAGACCCTAAATCTTGGCGGTGTCGATGACATTTTTATTGGCGAAATTATTGAAACCTATGCCGACAAAGACTGCTTAGAGAACGGTCTGCCGGACATAGAAAAGATTAAACCAATCCTTTTTTCTATGTTTGACAACAGGTATTTCAGTACTGGGAACGTCATTGGTCAGGGTTGGTCTGACGGAAAAAAATATAAGCGGAAATAACTGTTTGTAATTTCTGCATGTCAACTATGACCGGCATAAGAATCACTTTTACCCCTTCCGATGACTGCCGGAGGGGGTTAGTTATTTAGGGAAGCGGCATCTGTTGTCACAATCCAGTATTACAACCGGGTGCAAATGCGCAATCGGGAAGTGATGATGTTTGGGGGCAAGAAGGTAGAAAGGGATAGCGGGAGGAGTTTACTGAATGGCGCCGACTGGGCAAGCATACCTGCAACCGCGGCACAGGATACATTCTGTTGAATTGACAGGCTTGTTATTACGGATAAATTTCATTACATCCACATCCATTGGACATTGTTGGTTGCAACTTTTGCATTCGATGCAAGGAACTCCCGAGGGACGAATCCGTATTCGGGAAAAATGAGCAGGTAGTTTCATGATGAGCGAGACCGGACAAGCAATTTTACAAAAGGCTCTTTTTTTGCGAAAGAGAAACGCCAATACGATAGCAGCAACATAATAGATGCCATTGCCAAGAAGAAACCAGATTAGTTGGTCTTGCTTTCCGTATTGCTCCATGATTTGCTGTTGGTGATAATCATAGCCGCTTGCGATAAATGCAAGCGGAACGACAAGGCTAAGGATAAGAATAAACCACCGGTAAAATGTATATTGTTTTGGAATGGGTCTGTTTTCTTGAATTGGCAGCCATTCAAGAATGGCTGCGGTCCAGCACGCCCAACCACAGAAGCCCCTTCCCCAAATAAGCGGTCCAAAAACTTTAGCTACGGCGTAATGAACAAGAACCCGGCTAAATATACCTGCCGAAAGATAAAAGACAGTTTGTTCCAATTGAAGATTCTCACGTTGATATAGACCAAGGAAGAGCAAAAACATTGGAGAAATCATCAACATGGCGATTCGTCGCCCTAGATCGCATTCGTTTCGGGGCAGCCGCGATGCAATGAACAGACCGGTCGTAATACAACCACCGATCCAAGGGAAGAGCAATAAGAATCCCCACCAACCTTTTGCGGTGTAAAGAGCTATTCCCACCGCGCAGCCAATGATGAATGGAACAAAAAGTCGCATTGTCATGCATTCCCCTCATCTTTATGTGAGATTAAAGGTTGCGGAATCACCTCGGTTTTGCGGTGGATAGGGAACGGCTAAGCCTGTTGCGCCTTCAACTATTATTTATATATTCATATTCGGCAAATAGCTGAAGTGCGAATCCCAACGACAGTTGCATGCAAACACAACAACAGAACAGTATCTGCATTTCACATCACAGCATATCATCTTCGTGACTAACCAGATAATTCCTTTGACGATGGAAATAAAAAATGCGCACTCAGTGCGCAGGTGATTTTGAATGATGGTTGCGCGGCAGTATGAGCCCCTCGTTCGCTACGGTTGCGTTAGATATTTCTCAGTACTATCGGCAATGAATGAAATTCGAGGCGACGATATGATTTTTTTCGGACCGGAGCTCATGCGGATTAATTTGAATAGAAAATTTGTTGCAAGTGTTAGTGTTCTATACAGGCTTTCCAGGCTCATCAAAGTCAGGGCTTTCAGCCATATGTGGTGGGAAGCTTTTTGCGTTGGTTGATGAAATTTGATGATTTTGGCGATCGGTTTGGTGATCCTTTTCGCATGGATTGAATTTTTGACGTTTTGGGCAAGTGGGGTAGCGAATTGATTAGCTGGATTCTGAAGTGATATAGGCAACGACATTATTCAATTGAGAAAGTGCCTGAGGCGATATTTTTAGCGTGACTAATGGATTGCCGGTTCCACCAAAAACAAATGAATAATTTAACAGCCTGTTATCCAAAATGCATGGTATAGAATGTCCAATCATAGGGACGCTGCCGATAGTAAATCCGGTGATTTTTTCCACTTCTGCAGGCTTTGCCAAGGTGAGCTTATTACATTTCAGAACAGACGCAATGGCTGGAAAGTCAAGGCGATGTTGAGCGCCGGAGAAGATCAATGCATAGAAAATATCATCGACTTTTAAAATCAAGGTCGGTGCGGTTTGCCCCGCTTCAATTTTGAAATACTTCATTCCGTCACCGACTGTTTTGATTGGATATGGATGACTAATAAGTTCGTAATCAAAGGGACAAGCAGCTAATATTTTTTTAATAGTGTCCATTTTTTCTGTCTCCTGTTGGATAAATCTAATACCCTGAATTTCCTGAGCAAATATTTGAATTCCTGCTTTATCCGTAATAGATTTTTTGTGTTTAGGGCAAGAGGGTCAAAATGAAATTTTTGGTGTGAAGGAATAAATGGAAATTCATAGAAATATAGCATAAAATAATTCCGGTACGTTTGCTCCTACCCAAGCTAAAATAAGGAGTGAAATCATGTCGACAGAAAATGTGAAGAAATTCTACGAAGCGGTATCCCAAGATGAAGCGCTGAAACAGAAGTTTGTGGAACTGTCACAAAAGTATCAAGGTCAGCAAATGGACAAAGAAAAAATGAAGTTGATAACTGAAGAAGAAGTGCTGCCGATAGCAAAAGAGATGGGATATTCATTTACTATGGATGATTTTAACTCCTATGGTAAAGAAATTCAGCAGATGAATATGAATTGTGAATTGAGCGATACGGAAATGCAGGCTGTGGCGGGGGGAAGTTCAAGGAGTGGGTTTTGTATATTAATTGGTTTTGCTCATACTTCCTGGGAGTGTTCGTTAAGTTCGAGTAATGGATCTTACGATGATTGGATGACCGGTTTTTGCGTAGGACCAGGTACGACAATTTAATGGATCTGCTCAAGCCTGTTGTCATGACAACAGGCTTGGTTTGATAGCAGTAGTACTATGATGATACTATCAGCGCCGGTTGTAAAATGAGCGGCTTGTTCTAGTAACCCAAAAATCGATGCCGGTATGGCGATGAGGCGCCTGCCGGTTTTTTGTTTTGGGCTGCTTGGTAATGGTGCCGATGCTGGAAGTGAACGGCTCTGACCCACCATGACCAAAACAGTATCCCTGTCCCCATGTTTCTTTTTGCGCGCAAATTTGATAGCATTATCAATGAATTGCTGTAAATTCCAACTGAAAAATTTTAAGAGGTGAGTAAATGAGTCAGGAAATAGACAAAATAATATATTCCATGATCCGTGTATCGAAAAAACACGGGCAGAAAGAAGTCCTCAAGGACATTTCGCTCTCTTACTTTTACGGAGCAAAAATCGGTGTCCTGGGTCTGAACGGGTCCGGCAAAAGTTCGCTCCTCAAAATACTGGCCGGAGAAGATCAGAATTTTGACGGCAAGACCGTTATCGCCCCCGGCTACACCATCGGTTACCTCCCTCAGGAGCCGTTGG
>CAZXCC010000068.1:0-12431 GCA_964638945.1 uncultured Veillonellaceae bacterium
AGCGGGCAATCTCTTCCGTCAACATGCTGAAAGCGCCCTTGCCTGTGTAATAATAACCGACTTTTGGCCGTGCGTCAAGTACGCCCGACATGATAAGAATAGCGAGGTCAGGTCGCAGTGCAGCCCGACTTACCCCAAGGCGTTCGGCTATGTGTTCGCCGGTCATCGGGCCGCCTTCTTTGACCATGTCAATGATTTTTTCCTGCCTGGGCGTCAGTAGAATGGAAACCACTCCTCTCCGCGAAAATTCCTACCAAGTATATTCGCTGTTTTCTGCAACTCCCCTGCCTGTTGTCTTTTCCAAAATTATTCTTTGTTCCACTTGTGCCACCCAATGCTTGGTTGATTTTACTGCATCAGGATTCACAGAAATGGAGTCAATGCCGCTGCGCACCAAAAATTCCGTGAAATCCGGATAAACACTGGGAGCCTGACCGCAGATGGATACGGTTTTTCCATCGCTATGCGCCACATCAATCAGATGTTTGATGGCCCTTTTTACAGCCAGGTTGCGTTCATCAAAAATGCCGGCCACGCTGTCATTGTCGCGGTCACAGCCCAAAACCAGCATAGTCAGGTCATTGGACCCGATGGAATAGCCATCCACATACCGGTTGAACTGGTCCGCCAAGATAATATTGGAAGGAATTTCCGCCATCAACCATACCTTGAAATCCGGGCCTCTTCGCAAACCTTCCTCCGCCATCAAAGCGGTCACCTTGCCGGCTTCCTCAACAGTACGGCAGAAAGGAATCATCACGTGAAGATTTTTAAACCCGTATTCTTCACGAACCTTGCGCACTGCACGCAATTCCAGACGGAACGCATCAATATATTTTGGATCGTAATACCGTGAAGCACCCCGCCAGCCCAGCAAAGAGCTTGGCTCGGACGGTTCATATTTTTCTCCGCCCTTCAGATCCCGATATTCACTGCTTTTAAAATCGCTGAAACGAAGAGTGACCGGACGCGGAGCCATCGCCTGCGCCACTTTTCGGAATGCTTCCGCCAGCACATTCACCACACGGTCAGACTGGTTGATTTCAATCAGATACATTGGATGTTCATGAATGAACGTTGTCCAGATAAATTCTTCACGCATCAGCCCAATTCCATCGGACGGCAGGGGAGAATACCGCTGGGCCAGGTCCGGATCACCCAGGTTCATATAGATTTTGGTACCGGTTACCGGAAATGTTTCCACAGCAAAGCCGGGTCCTGCTTCGGCCGGACGGGGTGCTGTTATCAAATCGTCAATGACCCCTTCGTAAATAATGCCATTTGTTGCATCGACGGTAATTTCCATTCCTGTTTTTATTGTCATAGTAGCAGAGGACCCGCGACTTTTCGTTCCAACCACACAAGGAATTCCCAGTTCCCGGCTGACGATGGAAGCATGGCAAGTCATCCCGCCGGAATCCGTCACAATCGCTTTGGCTTTTTTCATGGCAGGCACCCAATCAGGCGCAGTCATTTCCGTCACAAGTATTTCTCCGTCCTTGAAGTTGTCAATCAGATTCGGAGACAGGATTACATGTGCAATTCCGCTTACCCGACCCGGACTTGCCGGCAACCCCTTTACAAGAACATTGCGTTGTGCTGCATGTGCGACTTCCACTTCTTTTTTCACAGACACTGCCTCCTTCTTTCCTGCTTTTTCAGCTTTTTCTGTTTGAACCGGTTTTTGTTTACGTGACCAGACTGTTTCCGGACGGGCCTGAACGATCCAAATTTTTTTATTTCGTTCATCCAGTGCCCATTCCATATCCATGTATGTTCCATAGTGTTTTTCAATATCGAGTGCATACCGCGCCAAATCACGGATCTGTTCATCGGACAAGACCGGCTTTTCCCGCAATTCTTCCGGTGTGTTCTGCTGCACTACCCCACCGCCGGGACGCCGGACCAATTTTATCGGTTTGTCGTGTATTGACCGCTCGACGATTTTCAAATCTTTTTTTGCCACCCAGAAATGGTCAGGAGTTACGGTTCCCTGTACAACATATTCCCCAAGTCCCCAGGACCCTTCAATTAGAATATTTTTATCGCCGCCGCTTACGACATCCACCGTAAACATTACCCCGGCAGCTTCTGCAAACACCATCATCTGCACCACTGCGCTCAGGGCGACATCCAGATGGCTGAAACCTTTTTTTGTACGATAATATACCGCTCTGTCAGTGAACATGGACGCAAAGCACTCTTTTACCCGTTCCACTACTTCTTCGGCGCCGCGCACATTCAGGTAGGTTTCCTGTTGCCCTGCAAAACTGGCATCCGGCAGATCCTCGGCGGTGGCGCTGGAACGTACGGCAACAAAAGGTTCTTTTTCATTCATTTTCTCTGCGAGTTCCATATACGCACCACGAATTGACTTATCGAACGCTGCCGGTAATTTTGCATCCACAATCAACTGTCTGACCTGTGCGCTGACTTCACGCAACTGCCGACTGTCCTCCACGTCATGCAACCCTTTAAGGGTTTCGGCAATCGCCCGGTCAAGACCGGTTTCTTTAAGGAACACACGATATGCGTGTGCTGTAGTTGCAAAACCATAAGGAACCGGCACACCTGTCCGCGAAGTCATTTCACCCAGTGATGCCGATTTTCCGCCGACAACTGCAACATCTTCCTTGCCTATCGCATTAAACCACAATACCCACTGCTCCGCTCTCTCTTTTTTCGTCACCTTGCAGCCTCCTCACATTTTCCATTTGTCATATCATATATAACCAAGTTTCTCAATATAGTATATACTATATAATTTTATATTCTCCTCTTTTTTTATATAGGAAAACAAAAAAAATTGAACGAACCGGTACTTCCGGTCCGTTCAATTTTTATTAATACAAAGCTGCTAAGTTTTTTTACTTTGCAGCAGGTACAATCTTGCTCAGATTGACGATGCCTGTAGTAAGTCCTGTGATGGCCCGCAACAGCGCCAACCGGTTGTTGCGAACTTTTTCGTTGTCCACCATGACCATGACTGAAGTAAAGAATGCATCGATCGGCGCAGCAATTTCCGCCACCACTTCCAAAACCCCGACATAATCCATAAGCTTCGTCAAAGCTTCGATGCGGGTTCTCGCACTTTGGTAAGCCTCGAAGAGCGCTTCCTCCTCCGGAGCCTCAAAAAGCGACGTGTCGATTTTCCCTTCCTCTTGCCGATGGGAAACGGTGATGTAGTTGACCATTACTTCTTCAGCGCTGATTCCTTGTGTTTCCGCCATCTCCTTGACACGGAGCCAGAATCGCCTGATATCTTCGACATTCGTCGCCGGCATCAAAAACTCGTTTTCCGTTTTCTGTGCCAGATTGGCGGCGCGGGTGAACGCTTCCACAGCCTTCTCCGTTGCAGCCATGCCTGCAGGCGTCATAATGGCGTTGGCGCGGAGCCAGACTTGGTAGACATTATTGTTGCCGGCGCTTAACACGGCATCCACCACATCGTGTCTGATACCGGCATCACCGAGAGCATTTTTCACATTCAGGCGTTGCTTGAAAAAGTCATACATCGCAGCTATGATGGTGATGCGTTTTTCCACGTCGGTAATGCCTACCAGATCCAAAGCAGCCAAAATGATATGAACGGTCGACAGGGAGAGCTTTCCGTCAATCTGGATATTGACGGTTCCCAAAGCCTGCCGGCGCAATGCATAAGGATCCTGAGACCCTGTAGGAATTTTTCCCCGGCTAAAAGTGGTGACAATATTATCAATCTTGTCGGCAATGGCTACTGCTCTTCCAGCCGGGGTCTGCGGCAATATATCTCCGGCAAAGCGAGGCAGATAGTGCTCAAATACCGCTTCAGCCACCGCATCGGATTCGCCGGACAACTTTGCGTATTCCCGTCCCATGACGCCCTGGAGTTCAGTGAATTCGCAAACCATCCCTGTGACCAGATCCGCTTTCGCCAGTTCGGCCGCACGCTCCACTTCCGCCAGTTTCTCCCCGGTCAGCCCCATCTCTTTCCCGATCATGACGGAAAGTTTTTTCAGGCGCTGGACCTTATCGTACATGGTCCCCAGACCTTCCTGAAATACGATCGTTTTCAGTTTTTCCACCCGGTCGCCAAGCGGCGCTTTGCGGTCTTCGTCATAAAAAAACCTTGCATCCGCGAGACGCGCCCTGAGTACCCGTTCGTTACCATGCCGGACATTGTCAATGAAGTCGTCTCCGCCATTACGCACAGTGATGAACACAGGCAGCAGCTTGCCTTCCTTGCTGAAAACAGGGAAATAACGCTGGTGTTCACGCATCGGCGTTATGATTGCCTCGGCCGGCAGGTCGAGATATTTTTCCTCAAACCGTCCGCACAGTGCAGTCGGATATTCCACAAGATACAACACTTCCTCGAGCAGTTCGTCGTCGATAGTTGCCGTACCGCCCTGTTCCAGAGCCAATTTTTCGACTTGTTGCCTGATCAGGTCACGGCGTTCCGCCTGATCAACAATCACATAGTTTTCCTTCATCTTTGACTGATAATCCGCAGGAGTGGCAATTTCAACCGCAGAAGAACCCAGTACGCGATGGCCGCGCGAAACCCTGCCGGCTTTGATGCCTGCAACCGTCACAGGTAGAATCTCCGATCCATGCAAAGCAACAAGCCAATGGATCGGACGCACGAACTTAAAATCCTGGTCGCCCCATCGCATATTTTTGGGAAAATTCAGCGCTTCAACCAAGCCGAGCAACAGTTCCGGCAACAACCCGGCAACTGCTTGTCCGTTTTCATGCAATACGGCATAAACGTAGCCATCTTCCACAATCAGGTCAGCCACATTGGCGCCGGCGCCACGTGCAAACCCTTCCACTGCTTTGGTAGGTTTTCCATCCGCATCAAAAGCCATTTTGGTTGACGGCCCTTTTTTGCGGGCCGTCTGATCGGTTTGCGTGTCAGCCACGCTATCGATCAGCAGCACGATGCGGCGCGGAGTACCGAGTGTCCTGACTGTCCCGTGTGAAATTCTTTTCTCTGCCAGAGCTTTGTCGGCCAGTACGGCCAAACGGAACAAGGCATCCGGCATAAACCGCGCCGGAATTTCTTCAGTGCCTATTTCAAACAACAAATCTTTTGCCATCTTATTTTGCCCCCTTCAGCAGCGGGTATCCCAATGTTTCGCGCTGCGCCAGATAACCCTGCGCACATAGTCTTGCCAGATTGCGCACTCTTCCGATAAAGGCGGTTCTCTCGCTGACACTGATTGCGCCGCGAGAATTCAGCAAGTTAAAGGTATGGGAACACTTCAGAACATAATCATACGCCGGCAGCACATAACCGAGTTCCACCACGCGCACAGCCTCTTTTTCATACATGTCAAACAGTTTGAACAGCATCTCCGTATCGGCAATCTCAAAATTGTAGAACGACTGTTCCACCTCGTTGCGGTGGAATACATCGCCATAGGTTATTCCATTAACCCATTCGACATCAAAGACGTTTTCCTTCCCCTGAATATACATGGACAGACGCTCCAACCCATAGGTAATTTCCACGGAAACCGGTTTGACATCAATGCTGCCAACTTGTTGAAAATAAGTGAACTGGGTGATTTCCATTCCGTCCAGCCATACTTCCCACCCCAGTCCCCAGGCTCCGAGTGTCGGTGATTCCCAGTTATCTTCGACAAACCGGATATCGTGTTCCGCTGCTTTGATACCGAGTCTGGCCAGGCTTTCCAGATAGAGTTCCTGTATATTGAGCGGGGATGGCTTCATGATGACCTGATATTGATGATGCTGAAACAGGCGGTTGGGATTGTCGCCATATCGCCCGTCATTCGGCCGGCGTGACGGTTCCACATACGCCACATTCCAGGGTTCTGGTCCAAGTGCCCGCAAAAAAGTCGCAGGATTCATTGTCCCTGCACCTTTCTCCACATCATAGGGTTGTTGAATTAAGCAATTTTGACTGGACCAGAAATTTTGAAGCGTTAAAATTATTTCCTGAAAAGTCATGCTGATTCTCTCCTCCTTCAAAATAGAAATAAAAATACCCGTCCCTGCAACGCAACCGTTACAGGGACGGGATGCCAGCTCCCGCGGTTCCACCCTGCTTGACTCGAAAGAGTCCGCCTTGGTTCTATGGCGGGTTTTACTCCGTCCGTTCCCGTCCGTTTCCTCCCGCGGTTCAGGAATGCCTCTCACCTGGTTTTTTTGCCGGGCTTGCACCATCTCCGGCTCGCTGTATCGGGCTGGCCGACCCAGGTTACTCTTTCCCTCATCACCGTGACTTCCATTATCATATCGAAATCAAGCAAAAAAATCAAGTTTGCGCACACTGTTTACATTACAAATCATTATTGTTTTTTGTAGAACGACACTCCCTCTTCATTTTTCCAAATTATTAAGTTATAATTTTATCAGATAATCATTTTACTTTAGGAGGTGAAGATTTGTACACGCAAGATTCCGTTTCCATTGCTCCTGCAGCGATAAAATATATACGCGAACGTGGCGGCTTTGCCCATATAGAAGCAAACCGGGCCATTGGAGCCGGGTGATGCAAGGTTGATCTGGGCCCGTCCGTGCGACTGGGCGAACCTCGCTCCCTGGAAATCGACAGGCACCATCAATGGCAATATGAAGATGTTATTTTGTTCGTCCCAAAAAACCTGTTGATTCCAAATCCTTTTTCCATAGTGGTCTCCAGTTTTTTCTGGTATCAGCGGCTGGCGATTGAAGGCTGGAAAATCGTCTAATAAAAAACAACCATCGCAATTTTGCGATGGTTGTTTTTTATTGACTAGAGCAATACCAAAGTGATTCCGGCGTTTCCTCTGCCCAGGTCCTGGTCACGCGACAATTCCGGGCAAACTTCGATAAATCTCCTGGATTCTTCTTGAAAAATGTCCCATTCTTCGCCCGGAATAAATCCTTTAATGCCTCTCTGCCGTTTCTTGCCTGCCAACGACTGTCGAACGCCGACGCGTAACTTGCCGCCAACTCCACTTGATCCATATCCATGGATGATTTTCACAGCCTTCGCTCCCGACGCTCTGGCTCTGGCCAATTCGCCGATAAGACGGCGCTCGGCCTGTTCCACTGTGGGCATGCCGGTTTCCAGGTTAATAATCATCAAAGCGGCTGCCATTATTTTTCCTCCAACCGTTCGGTCCCCTTCATCATCTGGATAAACCTTACAGATTTTAGTGGACGTTCAATGCGATGCGCGATAAATTCAATCAACATTTTCTCCGCCTGCAGCAATGAGGCGCCTGTCACTTTAAAATGCTGCGGATGCTGCCAGTTTACATTGAGCAGATGCTCCACAAACCCGCACACTGCGTCATCCAGAGGCTGCATCCCTTCATGTTCGCAAACGGGACATACACCACCTCCTGCGCAGGCATCAAAAAACGCAGGCAATGCAAGAACTTGTCCGCAACTCACACACCGTTCATATTCGGGGTGAAAACCAGCGAGCGCCAGCAGCTGCCAAGCACCAGCCAGCGAAACCAGGCGGGGGTTTCTTTCCGACAGAAGTGAAAGTGCCCCTTGCAACACATCGAAAGCGGAAGGTTCCGGTGAACGTTCCGGCCACAACTCAGAGACAAGTTCGGTCAGGAATGCGGCATAGGTCATTAAAATCATATCTTCTCGAAGTTCACGGAAACTGCGTTTCACTTCACACTGGCCGATAGATTCCAAGGAACGCCCCGGCAATAATGATATATCCACAAGCGCAAAACTCTGGACGGTACCAGAAAGCCGACTGCGGGTACGCCTCGCACCATAGGCCGCAGCGGAAATTTTTCCGTATTCCCGTGAAAACAATACAGCGAGACGGTCTGCTTCGCCCATATCCCGCACGGATAATATGAATGCCTCGGTACCATATGGTTGCTGATTCACGGCAAAAATTCCTCTGCATCGACTTTTCGCCCACTATCTGTTTCCGGTTTGCGAACCACTGGAGAAGCCTGCACGCGCAAGACACGGAATCCGTCGGTTTTTAAAACTTTCAGCTGATATTCGCCGATTTCAATACAATCCCCTTTATTGGGCTGTCTTCCCAAAAAACCGAAAATGTATCCACCCACCGTATCTTCTTCGTGCTCATCAAGCTTAATGTTCAACAACTTCAGCACATCATCAAGCAAAACGCCGCCGTCAAACTGATAGACTCCATCGCTCATCCGCTGCACCTCCGGTTCAACCGGCTGGTCATGCTCATCCTGAATGTTGCCGACAATCTCTTCAATTACATCTTCCAGAGCCACCAAGCCGGCTGTTCCACCATATTCATCCACAACCACAGCCAGGTGGATGCGCCGGTGCCGCATCAATTGCAACAGTTTCGCCACCGACATGCCCTCAGGCACCATCAGTACTTCACGCATAACGGAAGACAAATCCGGCTTGTCACCACAAACCTCCGAATAATTCATCAAGTCTCGTATATGCACCATGCCCAGCACATGGTCCTTATCTTCACGGCACAAGGGATAACGGGTATGCGCAGTCTCTCGTACCCTCTTCATGTTTTCTTCGTACGGGTCATCGATAAAAAGGCATATCATGTCACGGCGCGGAATCATGACTTCCCTGGCCATCCGGTCGGCAAAATCGAACACATTGTCGATCAGTTCGCTCTCCATCTGGTCCAAGATGCCCCCACGCCGACTTGCGCTGACAATCATCCGTAATTCTTCTTCTGAATGCGCCATATCCATGTCTTTCACAGGCTCTATACCAAAAAAATTGAGCAGGATTCTCGAAGAACGCTCGAAGAGAATTATGATCGGCCAACCAATTTTGTGGAATATGTACAATGGCCACACCGACAAAAGCACGACCGTCTCCGTTTTTTGAATCGCAACCGTTTTCGGGATAAGTTCACCCAATACTACCGTAACAAAAGTCACGATGCTAAAGCTTAGCAATATTGCCACTGTGTGCAAAATGAAATTTGAACCCGGAAAATATTGAAAAACAAGCGGCTCAATCCACGAAGACACAGCAGGTTCACCCATCCATCCAAGTCCCAGAGAGGCTAACGTCACACCAAGCTGTACCGCGCTGAGATAGGAATCAATGCGTGAAACCATTTTCAGAGCAAGAGCTGCCCGGCCATCGCCACGTTGCGCCAATTCTTCCAAACGGGTCTTGCGGATCCGAACCAGGGCAAACTCCGCTAAAACAAAAAATGCATTCAAGCCCAATAATAGAATAATGCCGATTATCGCCGCCATACTATGCGCAGGACCGTCTATGGCCACTCACCTCCTCTTTTGTTTGCCTTGTCAGGCAATTTATCAGAACAACAAGTTTATACCGCAGCATTTTTCGGCATAATGGCGCCTGCCGTCAAAACATACTGTAGCGCGCTTTCACTGGTAACGTCAAGCAGCACCACCTCTTCCCTGGGCACAAGAATATTGAATCCTGCCGTCATATTCAAACTCATGGGCACAAAAACGCACAAATGCTCCCCTGGTAGTTTTTCCGCCATGGAGTCTGCAACGTCAGAGGTGACAAATCCCAGCGCCCGCACCCCCGGATGGGGAAAGGGGACCAGAACAGGTTGTTTCAGCAGGCTTTTGGAGTCGAGCATGGCGGAAGACAGCTGCTTCACGCTGTTATAGATGAATTTGACCCCTGGGATGCGATTGAGCAACTTTTCTCCCCATGCCAGAAGACGCTGCAAAAACCAGTGCGTAGAAAGCCTCCCGATAAGAATGATCCCCGCCACCATCACCAGCAGCGCCATTCCCGGAAAATGCAACCCATTCGGCAAGAACCGGCCAACAATCCATTCGGTAAAACCAAACACATAGTTCACTACAAACAATGTGATGCCAATGGGAACCAGGACGATTACACCATTCAGGAAATACGTTGAAAGTTTAGTCATTAAACTCTCCCTCTGCCTTATTTTGAATTTTACTGGCTACGCCGGTTATCATAGCCGAACATGCTCAGACTGCCATCTTTGTTCCGCCAGTCCTTTTTCACCTTCACCCACAAATCAACAAAGAAACGGGACCCGAATATATTTTCCATCTCCAGCCGGGCCTGCCGTCCGACTTCTTTTAGCATGGCACCGCCTGCACCGATGATGATCCCTTTTTGCGACTCCCTTTCAACATAAATTGTAGCCCGCAAAAAAACATCTCCATTATCACGGGTTTTCATTTCTTCCACTTCTACAGCCGTTGAATGGGGAATCTCATCCCGCGTCATGCGAAAAATCTTTTCCCGGATCAGTTCTGCCGCTACGACACGTTCCGGCTGATCGGTGACTTCATCTTCCGGATAATATTGCGGACCTTCTTCCAAGTTTTCCTTGATCACTTCCAATAAGCGATCCGTATTTTCCCCGGTAACTGCAGAAACCGGAACGACAGCCGCAAAGTCACGCAAGCGGGAGTATTGTTGAATAATCGGCAACAGTTTCTCCCTGGGAAGAAGGTCCACCTTGTTCAAAACAAGCACTACCGGTCGTTCTTCTTCTTCAAGCATACCCAGGATAAAGCGTTCCCCCGGGCCAAACGATTCTGTCACGTCAGAAACGAACAATATCAGGTCCACTTCTCGCAAAGTTTCCTTCGCACTTTTCATCATATACTCGCCAAGCTTATGCTGCGGTTTATGGACTCCCGGCGTATCAAGAAACAGAATCTGAGCATCCGGCAATGTCAAGATGCCTAGAATCCGATTCCGTGTTGTCTGCGGCGTATCAGATACGATGGCGATTTTCTGTCCAACCAGCTGATTCAGCAAAGTGGATTTCCCCACATTCGGACGGCCGATCACTGCCACAAACCCTGATTTATATTTTGGGGTGTTATCATTCATGATCCAGCGGCCCCTTTCAAATTCTCCGGTCCAAATGCCTGAGGCAATAACTCTTTCATCAAAAACACTCGGCTTTCTCCGCACATGTTGCACAGAATGACTTCTTCCACGCCGAACTCAAGCATAACTTGCCTGCATGCCCCACAGGGCGCAACCGGGTTTTTCGTGTCAGCAACTACAAGCAACCGGCGCAGTTTGCTTTCCCCTGCAGTCACAGCCTGTGCAATCGCTGTTCGTTCCGCACAAATTGTCAGACCGAAGGATGCATTCTCCACGTTGCACCCGCGATATATTGCGCCGCTTTCTCCCTCGACTGCCGCACCCACCGCAAAACCCGAGTAAGGTGCATACGCATTTTTCCGCACTTCCTCAGCCGCCTGCCTGAGAGTGTCAAACTCCACACATCGGTTCATCTCCCGATACCCAGGGTTTCCAGAATCCTCTTTTCTTCAGAACGCATAACTTTTTCCTCTTCTTCCCCCTGCTCATGGTCATGCCCCAATAAATGCAATAATCCATGCACTGTGAGAAAAGCCAGTTCCCTTTCTACCGAATGACCATATTCAGCTGCCTGCTTCTGTGCAGTTTCGACAGAAATCACAATATCACCAAGCATCCGTTCGGCAGGTCCTCCGATGACGATCGGCTCTTCCCCCTCCAAAGTTTCCTCCTCCAATGGGAAGGAAAGCACATCCGTTGCATAATCCTTGCCCCGGTATTCACTGTTCAATTCCCTTATTGTCGCATCATCCACCAACAGAACGCTGACTTCTGCGTCATTTTCAAGACCCAGCAGTTCCGCTGCACCGTTCAGCGTTTTCCGCAATGTCTCCAGTGCTTTCTGCGGCAATTTCAGGTTTTCCGGCTGACTGCTTATTTCCATTTCCATTGCGTGGTTTTCTCCTTTCCAGTTCCCTGATTGCTTCGGAAGGATACTCAATGCGTGAATGACAGGTACTGCAAAGTACACGTATAAAAATATCTCCGATAATATTCAAATCTTTCAATGTAAGATCGCATTCATTCAGTTGCCCATCCCGCAGCCGTTCATTAATCACCCTGCGAACAGTATTTTCAATGCGGCTCATGTTTGGTTTGGAAATGGAGCGTACTGCCGCCTCACAGCCATCGGCCAGCATGATGAGAGCCGCTTCTTTTGTCTGGGGTTTTGGCCCTTCATAGCGATAGTCCTCTTCAATGATGCACTCACTGTGTTCGCTTTCTGTTGCCTGTTTGTAAAAATATGAAACCAAGGTTGTGCCGTGATGCTGGCCCACAATATCCGCAATAACTTCCGGAAGCTTATATTCTCGGCAGAAATCCAGCCCATCCCGGATATGGGAGGTCACAATCATCGTGGATAAACTTGGGGCAAGTTTCGCATGGGGATTTCCGAGATTTGCCTGATTTTCAATAAAGAAATAGGGGCGTTGAATTTTCCCGATATCATGATAATATGCCCCAACACGCGCTATGATCGGATCAGCTCCAACCTTGTCCGCCGCCGTCTCTGCAAGATTTCCTACCAGAACGCTATGGTAATAGGTTCCCGGAGCTTCAAGCAGAAGACGCTGCAAAAGCGGATGATTGGGTCTGGCAAGCGCCAGAAGTTTTTCCGGAGTAGTAATCTG
>CAZXCC010000069.1:0-12412 GCA_964638945.1 uncultured Veillonellaceae bacterium
TTTTTGATGGAGTTGTTTTCCAGCTATATTGATACAGAAGTGGAAGCTCTGGTAAATAAAAATGTACGCTTACATTTTATTGGCAGCCGAGAACGTCTCAACCCCGAGCTGTGCAAACGCATGGCAGAGTCAGAAGAAAGAACTGCATTCAACACAGGAATCACCTTGAACCTTGCCGTAGATTATGGCGGCCGGGCAGAAATTGTTGAGGCCGTCCGAAAAATCGCCTTTGATGTACAAAAAGAGTGTTTTTCGCCGGATTCCCTCAATGAAGAAATGTTTTCCCAATATCTGTTTACCAAGGGACAACCGGACCCGGATCTTCTGATCAGGCCGGGCGGAGACATGCGCATAAGCAATTTCCTTCTGTGGCAGTTGGCTTATGCCGAGTTGTGGGTGATTGACGTTTTATGGCCGGATTTTACTCCGCGACATTTGCGGCAGGCCATTTTGGAGTACCAGAAGCGCGATCGGCGATTTGGCGGTCTATTGCCACGAAAAGAGAGTGAATGATGCTTGGAAAAAGAATAATAACAGCCCTTGTGGCAACACCGGCTGCCATATATGTTTTTTGGCAGGGATCTACGGTTTTTGCACTTGCCATGATTTTTCTGGCGATGGCTGCCTGGTTTGAATATATGCAGATGTTACGAAACAAAAGTATTCGCATGGCGCCGGTTACTGGCGGCTTTTTTGTTCTGGCGATGCTTTTCTCATCGTGGCTGCACGGTATGGAAAACATGGCTTTGATTGTTTTTTCTGCCATGTCTGTAATTTTGTCCATGACTGTTTTGAATTATCATAACTTTGCAATTCAGGACGCTGCATATAATTTGCTTGGCATTTTCTATGTTGGCGTTCCTTTTGCTCATTTTATTATGCTGCGGCTGATCCCTGACATGATTGGAATGAAATATTTTGCCATGGCAATGGTGGGAACCTGGGCCTGCGATACTACGGCGTACTTTGGCGGAACCCGATGGGGACGACATAAACTGTGTCCGCCGATCAGCCCGGCAAAAAGTATAGAAGGAGCTGCATTCGGCTTTTTCGGTTGTATTGCAGCAAGTCTGACTGTAGGGTATTATATGGATATTCCCCTGTTGGACAGGATTTTTTGCGGGAGCTTGGTTGGTGTTTCCTGTCAAATCGGTGATTTGGTGGAATCAGCGATCAAGCGCCATATGGGAGTGAAAGATTCCGGACGGTTTTTTCCCGGTCATGGCGGCGTGCTGGACCGGGTTGACAGTCTGTTGTTTTCGATTCCGGCAACATATTATTTCCTGGTTTTCCTTTCAGGCAGGTAATATGACGAAGGAGATTTGAAATGATAAATGTAGCCATTCTTGGCAGTACCGGTTCCATTGGAACACAAGCCCTTGAAGTGATCGCTGCCAATCCGGATTTGTTTAAAGTTCGGGTATTGAGCGCTCATGCCAATCACAGGCTGCTGCGAAGGCAGATTGAGGTTTTCCGGCCGGAGTATGCAGTTTTGACTGATGAGGCGGCAGCACGGAATTTTGTTGCAGAGGGTGTGCCTGAAGGACTGGTTTTTCAAACAGGGATAACTGCTCTTGTGGAAGCGGCAACATTTCCTGGAACGGATACCGTGCTCAACGCGCTGGTCGGATTTGCCGGACTGGCGCCTTCAGTGGCATGTATCAGGGCGGGACGGACATTGGCGATCGCGAACAAAGAAACTCTTGTTGCAGCGGGAGCTCTTGTCATGGAACTGGCAAAAAAACTGGATGTGTCTGTTCTCCCGGTAGACAGCGAACACAGTGCAATCGCGCAGTGTCTGGCAGGTGAAAGTACGGAAAGTGTCAGGAGATTGCTGTTGACTGCATCCGGCGGACCCTTCCGCGGACGAAAGGCCGCTGAACTGCGACAGGTAAGTTTGCAGGAATGCTTGAAGCATCCCAACTGGTCCATGGGAAAAAAAATTACAATTGATTCGGCGACGTTAATGAACAAGGGACTTGAAGTCATTGAGGCCCACTGGTTATTTGGCGTTGATTATGACAAAATTGATGTTGTGGTTCATCCGCAGAGCATAGTGCATTCCATGGTCGAATTTGTCGATGGGTCGATTAAGGCGCAACTTGGTTTGCCGGATATGCGATTGCCGATACAGTACGCTTTGCAAAATGGAAAAAGGATGGAACCGGCTTTTTCCCGTATGGATTTCAGCCGGATGTTGAACCTTTCCTTTGAAGCGCCGGACACGGACACTTTCCGGGCTTTGCCGCTGGCTTATGAAGCAGGCCGGCGCGGCAGCACGTTTCCCTGCGTGATGAATGCTGCCAATGAAGTGGGGGTTCAGGCGTTTATCGACGGTCATATTGGATTTGACGATATGTTCAATACGGTCGAAAGCGTGCTGGAAAAACATTCCGGGTTACCGCATCCGGAGCTGGAAGATTATGTTGAGGCGGATCAATGGGCGCGCAGCGCAGCGAAAGAATATATTGACAAGGCGGTGAAGCAATGATCACCACTCTGGTGGCGACCATTTTTGTCTTCGGGTTACTCGTATTTGTGCATGAACTGGGTCACTTTATTACGGCAAAAATGACAGGTATGCGCGTAAGTGAATTTGCGATTGGCTTCGGACCCAAGCTTCTTTGGAAACGCTGGGGCGAAACGGAGTATTCCTTACGTATCATTCCGCTTGGAGGATATAACAAGATTGACGGAATGGATCCGGAAGAAGAGCTGGATGAGCGTTCTTTTTGCCGTAAACCTGTATGGGCGAGAGCGGTAGTAATCGCAGCAGGATCAGTCATGAATTTTATTCTGCCGGTTATTTTATTTACTGTTATTTTCTTGTCCAATGGAATTGAAAACGTATCGGATAAGCCCGTGATTGGTGCGCTGATTCCCGGCAAGCCGGCTATGCAGTCCGGCTTGAACCCAGGGGACAAGGTGCTCAGTGTGAATGGCAGTGCGGTAGAATCCTGGCGACAAGTGGTGGAAAAGATCCGCCTGACAAAAGATTCCCTGGTGTTGGAACTGCAGACAAAAGATGGCGTAACGCGAAAGGTCACAATGTTTCCCGAAGTGGACAATAAATCGGGAAGACCGGTGATTGGGATCGTACCGGTCATTGATCGACAGTATCCGGGCTTTTTTGAGGCCGTGAGTTTGTCAGTCAAGCAGACTTATGTGATTGCAGGCAGGATGTTGGTCGGTTTGGGCCAGATGTTCACAGGTCAGGCCGAAGCTGATATTGCCGGTCCAATCGGTGTTGCGCAGATGGCCGGTCAAATGGCGCAGCTTGGGTTTACGCCGCTGTTGCAGTTTGCAGCATTCCTCAGCATCAATCTGGGTCTGATTAATCTTTTTCCAGTTCCGGTGCTTGACGGCGGGCATATCGTGACTCTGCTGGTAGAAGCCGTTCGCCGCAAACCGTTGAATCCGACCCAAATAAGATACACGCAGATGGTGGGTATGACGTTGCTTCTTCTGCTCATGCTGCTGGCAACGTTTAAAGACCTGATCCGGCTAAATGTCTTTTAGTCGGTCAGACAGCAAAGGAACTCATAACGGGGGCTTGTAAAATGTCTGCATTTCCCGGTAGAAATAACAAAAGAATTCTGCACGTCGGTTCCGTGGCAGTCGGCGGGAACAGTCCCGTATCTGTTCAATCGATGACGACAACCAAAACAGCGGATGTGGTTGCGACCGTGAACCAGATCAGTGAACTGCAGGCTGCCGGTTGTGAGATCGTACGTATTGCAATTCCGGACATGGAAGCGGCCCAGGCGGTTTCTGCAATAAAAAACAAAGTCAATATTCCGGTTGTGGCGGATATCCACTTTGACTACCGCCTGGCACTGGCTGTGATAGAAAGAGGAATTGACGCATTGCGCCTGAATCCTGGAAACATCACCGATCAGGAGCATGTCAGGACGGTTGTCCGGGCCGCCCGGAGCAAAAGTCTTCCAATCCGTATCGGTGTCAATGCCGGTTCACTGGACGCCGCGACACTTGCCAGACATGGCGGGCATGCGACAAGTGAAGCGTTGGTCGAAAGTGCGATGCAGCATGTGACAATACTGGAACAGCTTGATTTTAACGATATCAAGATTTCACTCAAAGCCAATGATGTTCCACTGACGATTCAATCGTACAGGCTGATGTCTGAACGTGTAGACTATCCGTTGCATTTGGGGGTAACAGAGGCTGGAACGCCAAGAGTCGGAATAATAAAATCATCCGTCGGAATCGGTACGTTGCTGGCGGAAGGAATTGGCGATACGATCCGGGTTTCCTTGACGGCAGATCCGGTCGAAGAAATCAGGGTGGCCAGAGATATCCTGCAAGCATTGGGACTGAGGCGTTTCGGACCTACGCTGGTTTCCTGCCCGACCTGTGGGCGATGCAATATCGATCTTATCGCGCTTGCTACAAAAGTGGAGGAAAAGCTGGCGCATTTGACACGACCAATGACAGTCGCTGTCATGGGTTGCGTTGTAAATGGACCTGGTGAAGCGCGGGAAGCCGATGTAGGAATTGCCGGAGGCAAAGGGGAAGGAATCTTGTTCCGCAAAGGGGTAATTGTTGCAAAAGTACCGGAAGAAAGCTTGGCAGAAGCATTATTTATGGAAATGGATCGACTTGACAGGGAGGATGTATGAACGTGAGAATGTCAAACTTATATGCGCCGACATTGCGCGAAGTGCCGGCTGAAGCTGAGGTGGTAAGCCATCAACTGATGCTGCGTGCCGGTATGATCCGTAAAGCGGCTGGTGGAGTTTATTCCTATTTGCCTTTGGCATGGAGGACTTTACGCAAAATCGAACAGATTGTGCGGGAAGAGATGGATGCCAAAGGGGGCCAGGAAATCGCCATGCCGATTGTGCAACCGGCTGAAATATGGCAGCAGACTGGGCGCTGGGATGTGTACGGTGATGAGATGTTCCGTCTGAAAGACAGACACCAGCGTGATTTTTGCCTGGGGCCCACGCATGAAGAAATGGTGACCACGCTGGTAAAGGCTGATGTACGTTCATACAGGCAATTGCCTCTTTTGGTTTACCAGATCCAGAACAAATACCGTGATGAGATCAGGCCGCGTTTTGGTTTGATGCGGGGCCGAGAATTCATCATGAAAGACTTGTACTCCTTCGATCGGGATACAGCGGGTCTGGATATAAGCTATAAAAAAATGTATGATGCCTACTCTCGTATTTTTACGCGATGCGGTCTGACTTTTCGTCCTGTGGAGGCAGATCCTGGAGCTATCGGAGGCAGCGGCACCCATGAGTTCATGGTAATTGCCGATTCGGGCGAAGCAGCCATTGCGTACTGCGAAAAGTGCGATTATGCTGCCAATGTTGAGAAAGCGGAGTTATTGCCGATATCGCCGACGGAAGAGCAGGCTGCGGATTGTAAAGCGGTTTCCACTCCAGGACAGCGGACGATTCAGGAGGTTTGCGATTTCCTGAAACTACCGCCGGAACGCCTTGTCAAAGCGATGGCGTATATGACGGAGAACGGACCGGTGCTGGCGCTGGTCCGCGGTGATCATGAAGTGAACGAGATTAAATTGCTCAACTGTCTGAATGTGCTGCATCTGGACATTGCCGCCGAAAATGACATTCGTAGCGCTTTTCACAGCGTACCCGGCTATCTGGGCCCTGTCGGCCTGAACAATGTAAAGATAGTTGCCGACGCAAGCGTAATGAACCTGATCAACGCCGTTTGCGGAGCAAACAAAGCGGACGAGCATCTCATCAACGTAAACCCCAGGCGGGATTTTAAAGCGGATATTATTACCGACATCCGGCTGATTAAAGAGGCCGATCCCTGTCCGCGCTGCGGAGCGCCCGTGAAAACAGCACGCGGCATTGAAGTGGGACAGGTATTTAAATTGCATACAAAATATTCAAAATCACTGGACGCAACCTATCTGGATGAAGACGGGCAGGAAAAACTTATGGTGATGGGCTGCTACGGAGTCGGAGTCAGCCGGACGATGGCAGCAGCCATTGAACAATATCATGATGCGGATGGGATTATCTGGCCTTCAGCAATTGCACCCTATCAGATCGTGATCGTTCCAATCAATGTAAAAGATGAAGCGCAGATGGCGTTGTGCGAGAAACTGTACGTCGAGTTATCCGACGCGGGAATGGAAGTTGTACTGGATGATCGTGATGAGCGCTCCGGAGTCAAATTCAAGGATGCCGACCTAATCGGGTTTCCGCTGCGTATCACCATCGGGCCGAAAGCGCTGAAGGAGAATCAGGTAGAGGTTAAAGTACGAAAAACAAAAGAAACCAATTATTATCCCATGGGAGAACATATAAGCAGCATAGCTGGTTTGCTGGCCGGACTTTGAGCCGACTGCGCACACCTGCGCTGCGGATCTGAGGAGTCTTTGCATTGACCTATTGTATTGCGCCGGATGATAAATCCATTCTGGAAAAATTGACATGCCAGTTGAGCTTGTCTGTGGAGAGCAAGACTGTCCTGAAACAAAGCAGAATTGAGGGAATCACGGTAGACCCTCGGACAGGACAGTGCAATATTGAACTATTTGTTCCCGCGTTATTGTCGAAAGAGGATTTGGCGCAGATCACAGAGTTTCTGCGTGATGCGACCTGCTTGAATTCTTTGCGGATTCAGCAGCGGCTTTGTGATGCTGCCCAAATCTTTGTCAAATATAAGGAATCCATTATCCAGAATATTCCCGGCATTACTCCCGTGACCCGCAGGGCTTTGACGACTGCAGACTGGCATTATGCGGACGGGGTATTGGATATACTTCTGGAACGGAGCATCGGATTTGACCTGATGCAGCGCGAAGGAGTTGAAACCTCGCTGCCGGCTCTGCTGGTGCAGCGTTTTGGACTGTCGGTACGGCTCAATGTCATGGTGGATGAGGAAGCAGCCTGTTATGAAGAATTGGATTGCATACTGCAGTCCTTGCCTCAGGATGTTTCTGTCTCCTGTAATTCAGTCGGGACTGCTGGTGAAAAAGCTGGGGAAAAAGTATTGTTGGGTACGCAGATAAAAGGCAAACCTGTCGACATCAGTTCAATTACGGAAGAACAACGGGGTGTTGTTATTCAGGGGATGATCGGCAAGAGTGAAACAAAAGAATTAAAAAGCGGACGTTGCATGCTGATGTTCGATGTGGAAGACAATACCTGCGCTATCTCCTGCAAGGCATACTGTGACAACGCGGCTGATGCGAACAATAAACTGGAACAGCTGAAAAAAGGTGTAGCGGTCCGGGTCAAGGGAACCGCCATGCCTGATAAATATGATGGCGGTGAACTGGTTGTCCAGGTCGATCACATCACGAAAACGGCGATAGAGCAGATACGGGATGATAGCCAGGAAAAGCGGGTTGAACTTCACGCTCACACGCAAATGAGCAATATGGATTCGGTTGTTCCCATAGCGGCGCTGATCAGTACGGCTGAACGGTATGGACATTCGGCTGTTGCCATCACAGATCACGGAGTGATCCAGGCATTCCCTCTCGCCCAGGAATTGGCGCAAAAAAGCAAAGTCAAGGTCATCTATGGCATGGAAGGCTATCTGTTTGACCAGGATATAAGCCAAAGCAATCATATCATTATTCTGGCCCGCAACACGCAAGGGCTGCGAAATCTTTACCGCCTGGTTTCCCTTTCGCATATCAAATATTTTCACCGGACTCCGCGCATTCCCCGTTCCGCAATTCTGGAACTGCGTGAGGGCCTGGTTCTTGGTTCTGCCTGCGAGGCGGGTGAATTGTTCCGTGCTATGCTTAACGGCGCTTCCATGGAAGAATTGAAGAATATTGCGGCGTTTTATGACTATCTGGAAATTCAGCCCTGTGCGAACAACCAGTTTTTGATTCGTAAAGGCGAAGCTGCCAATTTGGAAGCGTTACAGGATTATAACCGACAGATTTGCGAAATCGGCAGATTAACTGGCAAACCGGTTGCAGCAACCTGTGACGTGCATTTCCTCAGGCCGGAAGATGAAGTGTACCGCCGTATCCTGATGAGCGGTCAGAAATATGATGACGCGGATCAACAGGCTCCGTTGTATTTCCGCAATACGGAAGAAATGCTTGCTGAATTTTCGTATCTGGGCAAAGAAACCGCTGAAGATGTCGTGGTGAATGTGCCGCGCCAAATTGCTGACAGTATCGAGCGTTTGCAACCGATTCCTGATGCGTTGTACTCGCCGGATATCCCGGGCGCTGACGATGATATCCGCAACATGTCTTATGCCAGAGCAAAAGAGCTGTATGGCGAAACTTTGCCTGAGCTGATAGACGCAAGACTTCAATTGGAACTGAATTCCATCATTAATAACGGATTTGGCGTATTGTATCTCATCGCACACAAACTTGTAAAAAAATCGACTGACGATGGGTACCTGGTTGGGTCCCGGGGTTCTGTAGGATCTTCTTTTGTCGCCACAATGACAGGGATAACGGAAGTCAACCCATTACCGCCTCATTGGCGTTGTCCGGCCTGCAAGCATTGCAAGTTCGCAGACGAGGATCAATATGGAGGCGGTTTCGATCTGCCGGATCGTTCCTGCCCGAAATGTTCGGAGAATATGGCAAAGGATGGACATAATATACCTTTTGCCGTATTTATGGGATTTGAAGGGGATAAGGTTCCGGATATTGATCTGAATTTTTCCGGTGACTATCAGGCTGTAGCACATAAATATACAGAGGAACTGTTTGGCAGGGACAATGTTTTTCGTGCGGGCACCATAAGCACAATCGCGGAACGCACGGCGTTCGGTTATGTGAAAAACTATCTTGATGAGCGCAGTATGCCTGGTACAAAAGCAAACTGCAACCGTCTTGTACGTGGCTGTGCCGGTGTGAAAAAAACGACGGGGCAACATCCGGGAGGTATCATGGTTGTGCCCAGGCATATGGATGTGCATCATTTTACACCCATACAGTATCCGGCTGATGACCGCTCTTCCGGTACCGTCACTACGCATTTCGATTATCATTCCATTAGCAGCCGCCTTGTAAAGCTTGATATCCTGGGACATGACGATCCGACAGTGATTCGTATGCTGGAGCGACTGACAGGGCTCGATGCAAAAGAAATCCCATTTGATGATCCACAAACGATGAGCCTGTTTTTTTCTACTGACGCACTCGGTCTGACTCCTGCCCAACTCAAAAGTCCGGTGGCAACACTGGGCATTCCCGAATTTGGTACGCGATTTGTCCGTCAAATGCTGGAGGAAACCGGTCCGAAGCGCTTCAGCGAATTGGTCCGGATCAGCGGGTTTTCGCATGGAACCGATGTTTGGGTCAACAATGCCCAGGATTTGATCCGTGACAAACAGGCAACTCTTTCGGAAGCCATCTCAGCACGTGACGACATCATGGTGACCCTGATGCAAAAAGGTGTTGAACCCAAAATGGCATTCGATATTATGGAGAGCGTCCGCAAGGGGAAAGGGGTCAAACCGAACCAGGTCAAGGCGATGCAGGACAATAATGTGCCGGAATGGTTCATTGGCTCCTGCCAGAAAATAAAATATATGTTTCCTAAGGCGCATGCGGTTGCGTATGTCATGATGGCGTTCCGTATCGCCTGGTTCAAGGTGCATCGGCCCTTGGCCTTTTATGCGGCATACTTTTCCATCAGGGCGGACGAATTTGATCCTGCTGCTGCGCTGAAAGGGGAGGCGGGATTCAATGTTGTGATCGCTGAACTCGACAGTAAAGGCAATGGGGCCAACGCGAAAGAAAAAGCTCTGCTTGCGGTGATGGAAACAGCGAGGGAAATGGTATTGCGCGGGTATTCATTTTTGCCGATAGATATCTACGAATCGGATGCTTCGGAATTCTTGGTCAAGGGAAACTCCCTGTTGCCGCCACTTGTTGCATTACCCGGTCTGGGAGCGGCGGCGGCGGAAAGTATTGTAGCTGCACGCAAGGAAAGGAATTTTTCTTCCCAGGACGACTTGCGTCTTCGTGGGCACGTTTCCAAGAGCATTGTGGACCTTCTTCTTCAACAGGGCTGTCTCAACGGATTGCCGGAATCGGATCAGATGCAGTTATTCGGTTGAAAAATTTTAATCGACACCAATATCCGTGCTGGGAAAACAATTGACAGAATAATCAAAGAAAGTATAATTAAAGTAGAGGAAATCTGTCCAGTTATTTCTAGGGGCTGAGTATTATGACAGCGGCGCTTCGCCCGACTACCGCAACAGCGGGTTCCAAGGAAGGAAATCAGGCGGTTTATGGCGTAACCAGGGAAAGGAACGCTGTTGATTTACGTGCGCAAAACAGTTCCTCTGTATCCTCTACCGACAAGCAATCACGCGATTTCGCGGAAAATAATGCAACGCTAGATGTTGGTCCGGCATTTTCTGTAGAAATCTCTCCGGAAGGCAAAGCATTGTCGCAAAACGGAGCACTTGCACAGGCTGAAGATACAGGGAAAAAACAGGTCAGTCTGGCCGAGAGCAAACAGAAGACACAAAAAGAATGGCGAATTCAGAGAGAAGTCGTACGGCTTCAACAAACGGATAGTAACATTCGGGCGCATGAACAGGCGCATATGAGTGCTGGCGGTGCTTTTGCGGGCGTTGCCAGTTTTATTTATTCAAAAGGGCCGGATGGCCGTATGTATGTAAGCGGAGGCGAAGTGCCAATTCAGGCACCTGAAGGAAAAACACCGGAAGAAACCATAGGCAATATGGAAATTGTCAGAAGAGCAGCATTAGCTCCGCCTGATCCCTCCGGGCAGGATCTGGCAGTGGCCGCTGCGGCAATGCAGATTGAAAGCCGGGCCAGAGCAGCAATCCGTCAGGGACGTTTTCTGAAACAATCGGACATGGAAAACGGCAATGCTTATTCTTCTGCGGCACTTGCGGTGATTCCGACCAGCATGGCCGGTCTTATTGCAACATTGATGCCTCAGGAGGGTATGCTGGGTTAACAGGGACACTAATTGACATTGCCTGAATATGATTCTATAATTAAGTTCATATCACAGCATTATTGGTAATGGTAATGCGGAGGACAATGTCGGTGCATGACAACGCATACAGAGAGCAAGCGCCCAGGCTGAAAGCGCTTCAGGCGAACGGTACCGGTTACCCCCTCCAAACCGCAGGACTGAAAAACGAGTAAGTCTTGCCGGCAGTCCTCCGTTAACAGGATGTAAAGCCGGGCGCTATAGGCGTCAATTTGGGTGGAACCGCGAGCAAACTCTCGTCCCTTTAGTGGATGGGGGTTTATTATTTTGCAAAGGATAAGTTGGGACATTTCTCCAATTTATCAATGATGGGGAGGGTATGAAAATGGAAAACATTAAGGTAACTTTAAAAGATGGTTCAGTAAAAGAGGTGGCGGTTGGGACGACTTTGGCTGCATTGGCTGAATCCATCAGCCGGTCGCTGGCGAAAAAGGCTCTTGCAGCAAAATTGGATGGAAAAGTCGTAGATTTGGCACGCACTCTAACAAAAGATTCTTCAGTTGAGTTTGTCGGCTCGGACACTCCGGAAGGATTGGACGCGCTTCGCCACAGCGCGTCTCATATCATGGCCCAGGCAGTGCAGCATTTATTCGGTGACAAGGTGCAATTTGGCATCGGTCCCTCCATTGCCAACGGATTTTATTATGATATCGATACCGAACATACTTTTGTGCCGGAAGACTTGGCGAAGATCGAAGCGGAAATGCAAAAGATCGTCAAACAGGATATTCCCATCGTACGTCAGGAAATGAGCCGTGAAGCCGCTATCCGTTTCTTCGAGGAAAAGGGGCAACGATATAAAGTGGAACTGATCCGTGATTTGCCGGAGGATGCTGTGATTTCCCTGTATTCGCAGGGGGATTTTACCGATCTGTGTGCAGGACCGCATCTGGCATCTACTGGACGGATCAAGGCTCTGAAGCTGCAAAGTCTTGCAGGTGCTTATTGGCGGGGGAATGAAAAGAATAAAATGCTGCAGCGAATTTATGGAACGGCTTTTGAAAAAGAGGCGGACCTGGATGCATATCTCCTGATGCTGGAAGAGGCTGCCCGGCGGGATCATCGCAAACTTGGCCGTGAGCTGGATCTTTTCAGTATTCAGGAAGAGGGTCCAGGATTTCCGTTTTTCCATGCGAAAGGGATGGTTATCCGAAATGAACTGGAAAATTTCTGGCGCAAACTGCATGTAAAATTCGGCTATGAAGAAATTAAAACCCCGATTATTTTAAATGAGGCCTTATGGCATAAATCAGGGCACTGGGATCATTATAAAGAAAACATGTATTTCACGAAGATCGACGAAGCGGACTATGCAGTAAAACCAATGAACTGTCCGGGCGGCATGCTCGTTTACAGGACCCGCCATCACAGCTACCGCGAATTTCCGATGCGGGTGGCTGAATTAGGACTGGTCCACAGGCATGAGCTTTCAGGCG
>CAZXCC010000070.1:0-9914 GCA_964638945.1 uncultured Veillonellaceae bacterium
CCAGATAAAACAAAGCAGCACCATACCGAATAAGACGGTCACAGTGCTGATATTGCGAATCGGCAGCAGTCCTTTTGAATTCATTGCGTACCTCCAAAAGAAAGCTTCAACGCCTGGGAAGCTCTATTTACGGTTTGTCTTCACACAGAAGGCTTTTCCTCTCTAAATCCTTCGCGGTTTGGAGGAAAATCCCTTTAAATCCGCCCTACTGTCAGAAGCCTCTTTGCTGGACCGAAGCACAATAATAAAAGCAAGGAAGACCGCCAACACCACAAAGCATGGAGTTGGCGGTCTTCCTGAGGGGCATGGAAACCGACGGATTCAGGAAAGTATACTTTTCCCCAGTGTTTCAGCCCGCTGAAGTCCATCGGTCTTCAGAATCTCATCTTTGTCATGAAGCCCAGGCACGATGATTACACCGCTATCTTTCCAGTTCAGAAATTTGCCAATCAGTTGATAGGATTTGACAATACCTTCATATGTTTGTAAATCCGTCCCGCCACCGCAAACCAAAAGCGCACATTCTTTCACTTTCAGCGGTCTTTTGCCGACAAAGAATGAATAGCACTTGTCAATTGCCGCTTTCAATTGCATGGGAAAAGTGAACCAGTACAGAGGCGTCGCAAACACAACCATATCGGCCTGTTCCATCAGCGGCGCCAGTTGAGAAAAATCATCCGGTATGGAACATGCGCTTCCTTTGCGAAAACACTGCTGACAGTCGATACAACCCTGGATGTTTTTGTCTGCAGTTGTAAACTTTGTGACTGCGTGTCCTGCCTGCCTGGCTCCAGCGATGAATGCATCCGCCAGCTTGTCCGTGTTTCCTCCTTTTCTGGGGCTGCCTGTTAACACGAGTATATTCTTTGCCATATTCAGAACCCTCCCATACACTTGCATCTATACCATAACAATAACGATTCGGGTCGACTATGGCAAGTACGCACTTTTTTGTTTCATAGTATCCTTTTATATACCAAAGGTCCTATACTCTCCGAAAAACTGTAATGCGGTTGATCTCAGCTATTTTCAAACAGAAATCAACAAGCCTCCACTATGCGAAAAGAGATGAGCAGAGGATATCCCCACTCATCTCTTTTTCCGTTTGATTACTTGCTTTCCTCGCTGTCATCCGCAATACACAATGCCATCGAGGGTTGATAAGCCATAACACCGGGAACCGCAGCTTCTTTTTTTCGCTCCAGGGAAGCGCCGGGAACACGGAAGGTCGTGACGTCGAGCCTCTGGACAGGATTTTCTTTCGGCTTCTGAGCCTGGGGAACCCAGTCGTACGGCACACGATAGGCCCGATATACCATGTTCATTTTCATATACTTGCCCCAGTATGGGCTGATGTATTCCCAGACGATCTCATGTTTTGCAGTGACTTCAATCAATCGTCCGCCCGACCCTTCAGTGATCAGCGTATTGCCATTGGGCAAACGCTGGGCCCCGCTGATGAACGGACTGTAAAAACGGTGCGAATCGGCAGGCTGAACGAGGCCGGCCTCCGCAGGAGTATACTGCCAAACGATTTTCAATGTGATCGGATCGAATTCCAGCACGCGGGAATAATCGCGCCACGCATTCTTTGCTCCCTTGGGCGCCATGGGGTTGGGCAAACCATACCCGGCCCAGCCGCCGTTGTCGAACACAAGAATGTTACCTTCGCCCGGCAAGCCACGGGGAATCATATGGGCATGGTGCATGCCGATCAGCCATCCCAATTTCTTCAGTTCCGGACTTGTATCATACTCCGGTCCGATCTTCCAGACAATCTTTCCCGTCTGTTTTGAAATTATCGCCATGATGTTGGCCTCACGGCTGTCCCATATGATGTTGTCCGGATGGAAACGCTCGTCTCCCGCATCATACCAACGGTTTGGACCCAATGCGGACATGGAGTTGATATGCATCCAGTCGCCCATCCCGCCACCGGCGGCACGCATGTTCGGATCACGGCACAGGATGTTTTTGGCTGCTTCGCTGAAGCCGAGATCATCAAAATGATCGCTGCAGGTCCACTCCCAGACAATATTTCCTTCCCAGTCCACTTCGATGATTGTATCATCAAGAAGTACTTTCTCGGATATTTTGGGGTTCTTCAAGTTTTTGTGACACAAAATCAACGTATTTCCTTTATCCGTTAACGGTTCCATCCCCGGTGCAAAGTACCCCACCGGATTTCCCTGCCGTTGATAGTCGTGATGCTGTCGCGCCATCCATTGCGGCTTCTCGCCAGGATCTTCAATATACTCGTATTGATCAAATTTCCAGACGATGTTTCCATCCCAATCAACCTGCACCAAATCGGTCTGGTCCTGCATGCCGAACGCATTGTTTCGCAGTCCCAGATGTCCCAGTACATAGCCCCCCGGAAAAATCTTGTTTGGGAAACCGTGCAGACCTTTCCAGAAATTCACCTCGGTGCCGTTCATGTCGATCAGCATGGCGCCTTGCTCACGAGCCTGGAAAATTGTGTAGCCGCTCCAGCATTTTTCCGGATTGTACACGGTTACCCCTGTAGGATAGACGCTTGGATAACTCATTTTATTGTTCTCCTCTCTCATTCCGTAATCTATTGCCAGTTACAATTAGAACAAACCACACAGCTTCCAGTACGGATACGCAACCAATACCAGAAACAGAGCCGTCACAAAAATCCGTGGAATCATTACCTTAAATACGGATTTCAGCGAAAAATAGCCAAAGGAATAAACATAGAGCAATACTGCATATTCGTATGGAAAAATATACTGATCGATGCCGTACTTGAACACATATACCAGGGAATAAGGATGCAGACCCAACTGGATTGCAATTTCCGCAATGGTGGAAATAAACATTGCCGTTGCCGCAAGCGGTGTTAAGAAGAATTTGAGCACCACTCCAAAGAAGTAGACCGAAACGAAGGTATATAGGGGGCTACCTTTCAACAAGGGAAGCAGTATTCCAGCCATCGTTTTTACGACGCCGACTTTGGCTGCAACCGGCCCGATACACATTGCACCGGCAACAAAAAAGACCATAAATATATTGATTTTCCCGAGCTGTTCCGTTTTCAGAACTCCAATCCCGGGTACGAACAATGTTGCTGCACCCAGCATCAGAATCCAGCCCACATCGACTTTGTGCAAAAAATCAGTAACCATCAGGATAAACACAATCGAAAGCAGAATTGCTGTTCTTCTCTCCGCTCCGAACATCGGTCCCAATTCACTGTAACGTTCTTTGATCGCATCGACCGAGTCAAATTCCTTTTCCGGCTTAATGGTCAGAAAGACGAGTCCCAGTCCCAAAAAGCTGTACAATATCCCGATGACTGCGTTGTGCAGGGCAAATTCTCCCCAGGAAATCATGGTTCCCGTCACTTTGGCCACCAGGCCCATTGCCAGCGGATTATCTCCAGCGGCTGTAAGATAGCTGAGTTTTGGTCCTGCCACAGCCAAAAAGGCCGTCAACATGACGCCTGTCGCGCCTTTGGAAAGCGCCGGCAGGTTCAGCGCCTGGCAAATAGCTATGCCGATCACGCTAAAAATCGCAGCCTTGCCAATGATGGACGGAACCAGTGGTGAGATAATCAAGCCGCCGATCATCATGCCAGCCAAGGTACGTTTGTATGTGCCGCCGGTCAGGAGAATGGCGCGGTAAGCTATGCGTTTGGCAAGGCCGGTGTTCATCATTGCATATCCCAATATCAGCCCGCCGAAGGAAATCCAGGGCACATTGGTCATCCAGGGGGAAAAAGCATCCGCCGGCGCTGCCACACCCATGACGACATAAAGCACAGGCAGCGAGAATCCAACAACGATCTCCGGTATAATGCCAAACATCCAGCTGAACATGGCCCAAATCGTCACTGCCAGAAATTTGAGCACCTGCTTTGTATAAAGCGGGGAAGGAGGCATCAGAGCAATCGCCACGGGGATTCCGATGGTGGCACACCATTGCAGTTTGGTTTTCAATGACATTTTGGACGAAGCTTCCGTCGGGGTATCTGCCGTCACGGCTTGAGGAGAACTCATTTGTAACCCTCCTTGCATGATTTTGCGGTACAATTTCCTTTTTTCAAAAGACCTGGCGTTTTCGCATAAGAAAATATGATGAATACTATTTTCTATGATAATGGCAAATAGGAATAAAAAGCTGTAATGATTGCTACACTTTCACAAATATTGTGAAAAGAATAACTTAACAGGCAATTACAGTTTGATTTCTGATTGCAAAAAAAAAGACCGGCCGTTACAGCCAGTCATCTTGATGCCATTTCCAACAATCTTCCATAGTCCAGAATCACCAGATTCGACTTTGTCATTTCTCCAATAATTCCCTGCCGTTTCAGTTGACCAATGGCATGATTGATAGTAACCCTATGAACCCCCAGCATGCTCGCCAGCTCCTGCTGGGAAATCCCTTTTACGATTATCCCCTGTGTTCCGTTGATTCCCTTCTGCTCCCGATCAGCAACGTAGACCAGTACTTTGCTGACCCGGGTCACCAAATCCGCGATATCGCAGGCCTGGTTACCCAAAATATGTGATTTGTTTGCCATTCCTTCCAGCATATTCATAATCAGTTCCGGATAGGTAGGCATAATTTCATCTTTTATACACTGCCGGGAAAAAGCATACACTTCGCAATGTTCTTCGGCAATAAATGCCGAATCCATTGGTTTTCCACTCCAAAAAGGAACTTCTCCGAACAAGTTTCCTGCCTCGATGTGAAAAATAATTTTTTCAATTCCGCTGGTTGTGAGACGACATAGTTTTATGCGACCTCTATATAGGTAATGCAAATAATCCACGTTCTCGCCATTGCCGCCAACGATCTCGTTCCGGTTGAACCGCTGTCGCTGCCCCAGACGCAGGACCTGTTCCCAGACAATATTGCCGGATTTAATCCAGGGCGAATGCCGTATTGTGGGTAGGTCAGGCATGCACTGAGCCTCCTATTTTCTGGGTGAGATTTTGAATTATTCCTTTTCGATTTCCACGGCAACCTGATACGCTCTAGCAGCCGTCCGATAGGGAAAGAGCATGTTTTGAGCCAACGGACCCAGAGCCTTTATTTCTGCAGATTCAGAAGATTCCTGACGGAAAATTCGGATCAGGTACGGCTGTTTTTTGCTGCCTGAAGCGATTTCGATCAGTTTTGCCGTTTCGCCGATTTCTTCAGGTGTCATATAGTTTATCACTTCTGCGCTGCGACGTACAGGTACGACAACAGTCTGGAACTGATAATCGCATAGTTTGGATACAATGGAGATGCTTTGCTCGACTGCCTGCGATTCGATTGCTTCTCCTGCCAGGGCACTGTACATTGACAGAGGGCCCAGCACATTCATAATGATTTTTTCCGCCAGGCCTTCCGCAAGCAGCGCCTGCAAAAGGGAGGGATTCTTTCCATTTGTTTCAATTACCATTTTCATGGCATTTTTCTTCAAATATCGCAGCACCTTGAGAAAATTTTCGCCTTGCGTCTCATTCCCGCCGGATAAATCAATTCCATCCAGCCATTCTTTGCGCATAACACCGATGCGGAAAAAACCGTCCATGGCCGCACCCCCTTCGAGATAAGCCAGCGCAGTTCCGACGCCCTGTTTTATCACGGTACCATCTGTCAAAATCGGAAATTCAATTCCCTCCGCTCCTCGATAGACAGATTTGCGATTGGCGGAATAAAACTTCTGAAAAGCCTCTTTTCCGTCCCCTTTAAAATCATGTTCCTCATAAGCCAGCCCTAATTCAGCCATGCGGGCTTTCAAAATTTTGCAGCGGGCACAGCCTTCCGTAGAAAAAATTGTGTAACTCATATTGCACCTCGTAAATTTATTAATGAATGGATTGTCCTGCCAAAGCATGGATTGCTTCCGCCAGAACCTCGCTCAACGTAGGATGGGGATATATCACTTGTCCGGCCTGTTCGGCCTTGATTCCCAGACTGACCAACGTAGTTGCACCGGCAATCATTTCCGTCACATGGGAACCGATCATATGCACTCCGAGCAGCGTTCCGTCTCCATCAGCCACTATTTTCACAAAACCGGCGTTCTCATTGATGGCTACCGCTTTGCCATTCGCCAGGAAGTTTGCCCTGGCAATTTTGACATCACGTCCCGCATCGCGTGCCTGCTCCTCCGTCAGGCCCACCGAAGCCACTTCGATATTTCCAAAAACGCAACGGGGAATGTTTTCATAGTTCAACTTGCGGACAGGACGCCCGGCGATTGCATCCGCTGCAATCAAGGCCTGTGCAGACGCTGTGTGCGCAAGAGGCATTTTCCCCGTCACATCACCGATGGCATAGATTCCGGCAATGTTCGTCGCCATTGTATCGTCCACTGCAACGAAGCCTCGCTGCATACTCACATTCACTGCATCCAGCCCAAGGTCTTCGAGTTCCGGTACCGTACCCACAGCAATTAGCAGCTTGCCGACTCGCAGCGTTTCTGGTCCTTGCTCCGTAGCAAGCGACAATTCCACGCCATTGTCATCCGCTGTGAAACTTTCCACCTTCGTTCCCGTCCGGATGGAAATCCCGGCTCTGGCAAACTGATTTTCCGCCTCTTTGCTGATATCTTCATCTTCCAGAGGCATAATCCTCGGCATGGCTTCGATGACAGTCACTTCAGAGCCGTACCTGCGCCACACCGTGGCAAACTCCATCCCAATGGGACCCGCGCCGATGATGGCGACAGAAACAGGTGCCTCTTTCTGGAGCAACGCTTCTCGGGATGTGATGATTTTCACGCCATCGACGTTCCAGCCCGGAAAAAGCTTCGGCTTGCCGCCGGAAGCCACAATGATGTTGCGTGCCTGATACAGGTCCCCTCCGGGAAGGACCTTCACTTCACCCGGAGCGTTTATCTTAGCGGTTCCGCGGATAATAGTCACATCATGACCTTTCATCAGCGCTTCCACTCTTTTTTCCTGCCGTTTGGCTACCTGACGGCTGCGGTTTTGCGCCGCTGCATAGTCGATCCCCTCCGCCGGCGCAGCGAACCCATACGTACGCCCCTGTTGCAACAAATGGGCTGTTTCCGCATTTTTCAACAGGGCTTTGGTCGGAACGCATCCCCAATTGGCACAAGTACCACCCATATTTTCCTTTTCAATGATTGCCGTTTTTAACCCCAATTGGGCCGTACGTACTGCAGCCGTATACCCGCCCGGCCCGCCTCCGATCACAATCACATCATACATGAATTACTTGCCCTCCAGCACAGTTCTGTATGCTTCGGAGGAGAGCAATCCGTCCAAAGCAGTTTCCTTATTATCCACTTTCACAAGCAGGATCCACCCATCACCATAAGGATCTTGATTGATCAATTCAGGAGTGTTTTCCAACTCTTCATTTATTGCCACAATCTCGCCGGTAACCGGCATGAAAAGTGTGGATACACTTTTTGCCGATTCGACAATGCCGAATTCTTCCCCTCGGTTGAAATGATTTCCGATATGAGGCATTTCAACAAAAATCACATCACCCAACTGATCTTGCGCATAATCGCTGATACCGACCCGCACGAATTCCCCTTCCTGACAACCCCAGACATGTTCTTGATGATATTTCACACTGGCAGGAAAATTTAGCTCTGCAATACTTTTTTTAATGATTTCAACCATCATTTTTCCTCCTCATATCCAGTCATATCAACGGATACCTTGATTGGGCCAACTTGCGTCATTCCCGTTCGTTGCTTATTTTCTCATAATATATCACAATAGTAAGGAATATTTATGTAATTTTTGCTACACTTTCTCTTGACACGCGGTATATAATGCGCTAAAAAATTCTCTTCCTCCATCGGCAAAAATTCCTCACCATATAGCTTTTCGATGGAACAAAAAAAAACGCGCGGTCTCTTGTAAGTTAAGAAACTGCGCGTCAATTCAATGAGACGGTCCTATCTCTCCCATTGGGAGAAGGGCTTGCCAAGCAGGGCTTGTTTCCAAATAGCACTATGGCCTATTCTGCAAATCGTTTGCCAATCGCATATGCTCTTTGCATCAGTGCAGTGTCGCCTGCCGCGAACTGCCTGTCGTTGGCGCCGCAACAAAGGACATGGTCGACAGCTTCCAGCCCCAGCATATCCAAAATTTTTTGGTTATAAGCGAAATATTCCTGAAAGTAGCTGCTGTCACTGGCTCCTTGCGAGTACACGGTGATCGTCTGTTTTTTTCCGTAACGAAGATCATAGATTCCGTTTTCACCGCTCAAGAGCGGGTATAACCTGTCCATCAGCATTTTCATTTGCCCGGTAACCTGAAACATATACACAGGAGAACCGAATATAACAACGTCGGCATTCTTGATTGCTTCGTACACGGCCGACATGTCATCCTTGATGGAACATCCCTCGTTTTTCCGGCAGTAATAGCACGCCACACATGGCTTGATCTCCATGTCGATGAGATTGAAAAGAATCGTTTCAGCTCCAGAATCCTTTGCGCCTTTGAGCATTTCACCGATAATTGTAGCGATGTTCCCATTTTTTCGCGGACTACCCATCAAAGCAACAAATTTTTTCATATCCTCTATCGCCCCTTTCCATATCATTATAGCATTTTTCGATTCAAGAAAATCCAGCTGGTTATGGGTCATGCCTCCGCCACCTTACCGATGGACACCTACGTCCACAAAACAGAAGAGCGAAGTGATTTATTTTGACTAATACTGCGGCTGCATTTTTTTATTACAGAAACTGTGCCTTATAATCTTCACTGCTCATGTCATATTTATTAAAACGAGTTATTGTCAATAGATCAGCGCGCAAAAACCAAAGTTGATGCAAGCATCGAAGGCGGCTCGCCGCTCCAGGCAGTCTTTTCTCCGCTCAGTCGGCTATAGAGACAGGCAGATAGCCTAGCAATATGTTCACTGGCGTAATCGGAGTCTAATGGAGTTGCCGTAAAAACGCTAATCAGAACAGGCCCGTTTGCCCCTTCGATAATTCCGACATCAGCCAGCACATCATCAAGTTCACCGATTTTGTGCAACACTCGTCGATCCTGCATATAGCGGGGCAACTCATCCAGGAAAATGGTGTGGGATAGAGCATCTGTTATGTTGCACAAGCCTTCTGTGAAGTGTCGGCTGTAGTGGAGATTGTCGAGATTGTTTCGGCTCCAGGAGACATGGCAGCTTCTGTCTGTTCGCCGGCCAGACCTGACAGGGCTAAACTGATACCTACCACCAATACCGCAGTATCAAAAAATGTTCGGATTCTTTTCAAAGTTGTCCACCTCCGGAAATTATCTCTTGCACTTTCCATGGTAGACGAAACATATCACGATTATGTGACTTGTCTGTAACAGAAGTGTGAAATCTTCCATTCGGCGATAGTTCACACATTTGTTACATTTGCTTCACACTCTGTTAATAGGTTGCCGTTACAATTTAAGTACCGTGAATGAAGCGAATTCTCAGGAGGGTTTCACTATGGTTCACATAAAATCCATCACACTTTTTATCCTACTTCTGACGCTGGTCATTACCGGTTGCGGACTGGGACCCGCTCCGCAAAAGTCACCGATTCCCGCGCCCGCTCCCCAACAGGTATTGCCTGCGCCATCTGCGGAGTCGGACGCTGTAGCGGCGGCGGTTGCCTCTGCCATACAGTCTTTTCTTTCCAATGATTTTGCCGCTGCGCAAAAAAGCATGCGGTTTCAGCCTGTTGAGCAAAGGGAATCCAAAACGCAGCGCATGTTCACGGATTTTTCGCTCCACCTGAACAAGCGCCTGGCTCTGGAAGCGAAAGGTGCAGGTCTAAACTCTCCTTCTCCGTCCATTTCGGTTACCAATCTCCGGGTCGCAGAAAAAGCTGTTGTATTTGCCGATGTATCCATACGTGCTGCGACTGGACTAAAGCCTTTATCCTTAACAGTAAAAGCAACCCAAGTGTCCGGGGTCTG
>CAZXCC010000070.1:10014-12281 GCA_964638945.1 uncultured Veillonellaceae bacterium
CTGATGGATGCACTGGATGAAGTGCAGTAATCAATACAATAAGGCGGGATGATTATGCGTTTAAATTGGCTCGCGAATAGAAAAAAATCATGGATGATGGGCTCTGCAATTCTACTGATACTGGTTGCAGGATGGTTTCTTTACGCAAAAGGCCCGCTGGGACCTACGAAGGTTACAGTGACCAGCGTGCAAAAGCAAGCTTTCAAAGCCGGTGTTTTCGGTATCGGCACCGTCGATGCCAGACTGAGCTATACCATCGGCCCCACTCAGGCCGGGCGGGTGTTAAAAGTGTTTGCCGATCAGGGCGACAAAGTGGCCGCCGGTAAAGTGCTGGGCGAAATGGACCCTGTGGATCTGGAGCAAAAAATCACAAGTGCCGCCGCCTCCGTCGCCAAATCCCAAAGCGCACTGATGGTATCGGAAGCTCTGGTCAGGGATGTTTCCAGTCGCAACAAGTTGGCCCAATCGAGCGCTAACCGCTACAACGCGCTGCTCAAAGCCAATGCCATCAGCCAGGAAACAGCTGATGTGAAAAACAATGAAGCCAACACTGCCCAAGCTTCGCTGGAATCCGCCCAAGCTTTGCTGGAATCGGCACGTGGGGAAATAAATCGGGCTGCTGCCGAATACGCCGCCCTTATCAGTCAACGCAACAACCTGCTGCTTATCAGCCCTGTAGACGGTCTTGTGGTATCCCGTGATGCAGAGCCAGGCGCTACAGTGGTTGCCGGTCAGTCGGTCTTCCGGTTGGTTGATCCCGCAACCGTCTGGATACGGACCCGTATCGATCAGGCGCGGTTTCATGGAATTTCTGTCGGTCAACCTGCCAGCATCGTTCTGCGCTCCCGCCCAACTGTCATTTTGCCAGGCAAGGTAGCCAGGCTCGAGGTCCAGGCCGACAGTGTAACAGAAGAACGCTTTGTGGACGTTGTGTTCAATGACCCCCCCGGTTCTCTGCCTCTTGGCGAACTGGCCGAAGTGACCATCAATTTTCCGGTGATTCCCGATGCTCTTGTAGTCCCTTCTGCGGCAGTCAAGAAACAGGGCAAACAAAACGGCGTGTGGTTGGTAAATAATGACCAGCTACGGTTTCAGCCCGTAGATATCGGAGCCCAGTCGCTTGATGGGAAGTTTCAGATACTCCAAGGACTCAATGCGGACGATACCGTGGTGGTCTACAGTCAGAAGCTGCTCAGTGACGGCATGAAAGTTCGAGTTGAGAAAAAGCCATGATCAATCTCGCAGTCAAGGAAATTTCCCACAGCTGGGTTCGCTATGTGCTGACTGCCGCCGGTCTGGGCCTCCTGATCGGCGTGACGCTGACCATGACCGGATTGGTGCGAGGTATGATGGATGATGCCGTCGCCCTGATCCGTGGTACCCATGCCGATCTGTGGGTTGTTCAGGACGGCACAATGGGCCCGTATGCAGAATCCTCAACGCTATACGATGACGTCTACCGCAGTATCGCCGGTCTGCCTGGCGTAGCCCAGGCCAGTAATGTCGCCTATCTCACGGTGCAGGTCAGGCATGATGCAAAAGACGTCCGCGCCCAAGTCGCCGGCTTTGAACGCGACAAACCCGGCGAACCGCCTTATCTGATCGCGGGACGTCCGGTTGTAAAAAATCGTTACGAAGCCATCGCCGACATCAAAACCGGCTTTCGCATCGGAGACAAAATCGGCATTCGACGCACCGAACTGACCGTAGTCGGACTAACCAGCGGCATGGTCTCCTCCGGCGGCGACCCCGTTGTTTTTGTCACAATGCAGGATATGCAGGATATCCAGTTTCAAAAAGACAACACCACAATATACAACGAACGCAATCGCCTCAGCGCAAACCCCAAATTGAACCGCCCCGGCTCGCCCGGTTTGCTTCAGGCCGTCACCGAATCCCAACAGTCAAATCAAAAGGTCAACGCCGTTCTCGTCCGAGTAACACCCGGTTATGATCCGGTCTCGGTGGCCGAAACGATCAAGCGCTGGAAGCATTTCGAAGTATACACCTATACACAGATGCAGGATATTCTTCAGGTACGGGTTATTGCGAATGCGCTCCGGCAACTGGGCATGTTCATGGTGATACTGGCTCTGGTCAGTACAGCCATCATCGCACTCATCATCTACAACATGACCATGGGCAAGATCAGGGAAATTGCGGTTCTCAAGCTGGTTGGCGCCAAAAACTCCACTATAATCATCATGATTTTGCAGCAAGCCTGGGGCCTGGGCATCATCGGCTTCCTGGTCGGTTCTGCCACAGCG
>CAZXCC010000071.1:0-11905 GCA_964638945.1 uncultured Veillonellaceae bacterium
TGCTCTGAAACCGGATCTGCCGGAAGACAATGACGCATTGGTTGTTCCAGGTCCCTCCCGTTTTTTCCCCATCACCGGCGGAATATTAAAAAGTTTCACCGAACACGACGAAACGGATACAGACATCATTACCGTGCATGGAATACATAATTGTATGGAAGTGTTCGAATGCCTGAGCCACTGGGAAATTTCACCACGGTTTGTCGAAGCTCTGGCGTGTGACGGCGGATGCATAGGCGGTCCCGGATTCCCTCATCACAGCGGCACTCCGGTACGCAGGTCCAAGGTCGTAGAATTTGCACGTCAATCCTCAACTTCAAATCCGGATTCCATTATCTCTGCCGACAATCTTTCGCGTCACCATGCCGCAACGCCGGTGATTGCGCTGGAACCCAACGAAATTGAAATCCGGGAAATTCTAGCCAAAACAGCGAAGTTCAGCAAGGCCGATGAAAAAAACTGCGGTGCCTGCGGTTACAGCACATGCAGGGAAAAAGCAATCGCCGTATGGCAGGGATTGGCTGAAGTGGATATGTGCATCCCGTACATGAAATCCAAAGCCGAGTCGTTTTCGAACATGGTCATCGACAACTCCCTCAATGCCATCATTGTTGTCGACGAAAACATGGTCATCCAGGAATTCAATCCTGCGGCGGAAAAGATGTTCGGACAAAGAGTGGACCTGGTAAAAGGAACGAACCTTGCACGGATCATTGACTGTGCCGACTTGCTGCATGCTGTCCGGACACAGGAAAAATTGGTGGCCCGCAGGGTAGAATATCCTGAACGTTCGTTAATCACGGAACAGATGATCCTGCCAATTCGCGAACACAATATGGTCATCCTGATTGTGACGGATATCAGCGAACGAGAAAAACAGGACCGGGATCTTCAAAAGGTAAAAATGGAAACAATTGATAAAGCAGCTGAAATAATTAATCGACAGATGCATGTAGCGCAAGAAATTGCCGGACTGCTTGGTGAAACCACCGGTGAAACAAAAGCTGCACTTCTTGATTTGGTTGGGCTGCTAAAGGAACGGGATGGTCGCGCATGACACTGCATGCGGAAGTAAACATCGCCCAGCTTTGTAAAAATGGGGAAGAGTTATGCGGAGACAAAGTGCAGGTCACGCGCACAGCTGATTCAACGATTGTTGTAGTCTCCGACGGACTCGGCAGCGGTGTCAAGGCGAATATTCTTGCCACCCTGACCACCAAAATCGCTTCTTCCATGTTGGCTCGGGGAGCCAGTCTCGATGATGTCGTGGAAACCATCGCGCAGACTCTTCCTGTTTGCAGACAGCGAAAAATTGCTTACTCAACGCTCCAGATCCTACGGATCGATTTTGAAGGCAATGCCACCCTTGTTGAGTTCGACAGCCCGCGAACCCTGCTGTCCCGTGCCGGACATGTGATGCCGTTTCCTGCCCAGACCAGGACTGTAGGCGGAAAGACAGTACTTGCCGGTCAATTTGAATTGCAGGAAGATGACTGGATCGTGCTTGTCAGTGACGGGGTGATTCATGCCGGCATTGGCGGTCTGCTTCCCATGGGACTGGGATGGGATGGAATAGCCTCCCGGTTTGCGGAAGATATCCTCAGGATTTCGGATACTGCAGAAATGTGTTATTCCCTGCTAAATTGTTGCGAAGGCTACTACCTTGGCAAACCCGGCGACGATACGACTGTCGTCGCTGTAAAGATCCGCCGTCCGCGACGTCTGAACCTGATGATGGGACCCCCGGTGTCTCCGGAACATGATGCAGAAGTTGTAAAGCGTTTTCTGGCGACTCCCGGCCAAAAAGTTGTCTCCGGCGGTACTACAGCTACACTTGTCAGCCGCATCATGGGCAAACCGCTGAAAGTCTCTCTGGAATATCATGACCCGAATATTCCTCCCATTGCACATCTCGACGGGATTGACCTGGTAACGGAAGGAGTACTGACACTCAACGCGGCAGTGGACAGATTAAGGGCCATCCCTGAGCTGAGAAAATCCACCCGCAAAGATGGAGCTTCTCTCGTAGCCCGTTTACTCATGGATGTCGACCATGTACATATTTGGGCCGGAGGCGCCGTGAACCCGGCGCATCAGAACCCGCTGCTCCCATCCGCGATGAATATCAAGCTTCAAGTACTCGGACGGCTGCAAGCCCAGCTCGAAGCTCTCGGCAAAATTGTGCAAATCGAATGGGTTTGAAAATATTTCTATGATAAGTGATATGATTAAAGGAGTGATTATTTCCCCATGTTGACTGTAGAAATTTGTATGGGAACCTCCTGCCATCTAATGGGAAATCAGGACTTATTGGCGGTGATTGATGCTCTTCCTGCCGAACAGCGCCAACTCATCGAGGTCAAGGGCGTTACCTGTTTCAAAAACTGTGGGAAAGGACCCAGTGTCAAAATCAATGGAACGCTTTTGAAAAATGCAACCCCTGAATCTCTGCTGGAAACCCTGCAAAATAACCTATAATTGGAGGTAGGCTAAAACAGTGCCTGAAGTAAACGAAATTGTAAAAATCCGCCGGAAAGTATTAACGGAAATTGCTCAAATGACCTTTGAAGGCCGATTGCGTGAAGATGTGGAAACCATTCTTCATTCCGTCGTCACGGAAGAAGGACCCCGATATCGCTGCTGTGTCCACAAGGAACGCGCAGTCTTGCAGGACCGGATCAAGTCCGCCCTGAGCCAGCCCATGTCCGTGAGCATACCGGATGCTGCAGCAGCAGCTTTGGATGGGATCATCGCCGATGCGCCTGTTATTCAGGTATTGCCTGTTGCCTGTGACGAATGCCCTCTTGACCGGTTTATCGTTACGGATGCTTGTCGAAATTGTCTTGCTCACAGTTGCATCGCCAGTTGCCCCAAAAAAGCGATTTCCGTCATTGCAAACCGTTCTTTCATCGATAAGACAAAGTGCGTAGAATGTGGTCTCTGCAAACGTTCCTGCCAGTATGGAGCCATCATCGAAATATCACGTCCCTGTGAACGCGCATGTGACTTAGGTGCAATCGCTGCCGATAAAGCCCGCAAAGCGGTCATTGACTATGAAAAGTGCGTCCATTGCGGCGCCTGTAAAATGGCTTGTCCTTTCGGCGCCATCTCTGATCGTTCCATGGTCGTGCAAGTCATTCAACGCATCAAGTCCGGCCGCAGGGTCTATGCAATTCTCGCGCCTGCATTTATTGGACAGTTCGGCGTACAGGTACGCCCCGGACAGGTAATGTCCAGCTTGCGGAAAATAGGATTTCACGATGCCCTGGAAGTATCAGTCGGAGCGGATGCCGTTGCTGTCGAAGAGGCCCGGGAGTTTATTGCGCGCAGCAATGAGTCGGACAATTTCATGACCACATCATGCTGTCCTGCTTTTGTCGGCATGATAGAAAAACATCTGCCATCGATGCAGGAAAATGTTTCTTCTCTTGTTTCCCCCATGGTTGCTTCCGCAATGGAGATAAAGAAAAACGATCCCGAAGGAATCGTTGTTTTTGTGGGTCCCTGCATTGCAAAGAAAAGCGAAGCGGAACGTTATGCAGGAATCGTTGATTATGTCCTGACTTTTGAAGAGCTGGCAGCCATGATCGTTGGCGCAGGTGTCAATGTAACCGGAAGTGAGGCTGAAGCCTTTACTTCTGCCGCTTCAAAGGACGGCAACATTTTCGCCCGGGCTGGCGGTGTGCTGCAGGCGGTAGAAAACGTGATGGCCCAATTGGCGCCTGATGTGGAAGTTCAAGCCGAGCGTTGCGAAGGGTTGGGCAACTGCATGAAGGTGTTGCAGGAAATCCAGTCCGGCAAACGGAAAGCAAACTTTTTTGAAGGAATGGCCTGTAACGGAGGTTGTGTAGGTGGCCCCGGCACATTAACCGATGCTCGTGTCACAACCAAACTTGTCGAAAATTTTGCTGTCGCAGCACCGGAAAAATCTGCTGTAAGCAATCCAAAGAGCGAAGTAATGGCTCAAATCGGATTGCACAGGAAGCATGTTCCTCACTCCGACTGATACTGGCCTAGATAAGAGTAAACAATTCCCTGCCATCCACCACCTGATCGATTAGTACGGTCAGGTGGTTTCGCATATCCAGTTCTACGCCCTTGGGATAAAGGCGACGGTGTTTGTCCATGATCAATCGGATTTTCGGTCTGGTTTGCTCCCCCATTTCGACATGCATCACCACTCCAATATCGCCGGTATTCAACCGGACTACCGCACCAATAGGGTATACGGCTATCCTGGACAAAAGCAGCGGCAGAATATGCGGGTCAAAATGGCGGCAGCCTTCCGTCTTCATGATTTCGCAGGCCTCGTGCGGCAGCAAGGCCTTGCGGTATGGACGGTCGGATGTCACAGCATCATACACGTCGGCCACAGCCACGATCCTGGCATATTCATGTATTTCATCATTTTTTAATCCCCTGGGATAACCCGTTCCATCATTTTTTTCATGATGCTGAAGGGCGATATGAATTGACGGAAGGGATATTTCACTTCCGTGTTTACGCAATATCTCAAATCCGAACAAGGCATGCCCTCGCATCATGACCATTTCATCATCCGTTAAACTTTCGGGTTTATTCAGCAAGAACGGGTCCACCTGAACTTTGCCAACATCATGGAGCAATGCCCCCACGGCCAGTTCCCGCAGCTTTTCCTCACCATATCCCAACTGTGAGGCAATCAATACCGCTAAAGTGGCAACATCGACACAATGGGCGAACGTATAGTCATCATGAGTTCTGATGTCTGTCAGATGAATCATTGCCTGCCGATTGCGCAAGACTTCACTGACGAGTTTCCAGCCAAGCACCTTGACATCACCAATCGGCAAGGATCCCTGTTTATTGCGCAATACTTCAAAACCCCGTTTCACTGTCCTCATGGACTGCAAACGAGTCTCTTCACTGATCACCAGAGGGATTTCCACGTCTTCACACAAAGGATTCCGCACATAAATGGCATAGATGCCCAAGTCTTCCAGTCGGCGTATGTAAGCTGCTGTAATTTCCTTATCTGCTGCAAGCAACATGATCCCATCCGCGCTGAAAACATTGCGCGCGGTGATCATTCCTTCCATCAGACGGGAAACAAGCATTCTCTGCACAGAAAAATCTCCAATCCTGCATAATATGACCTGAAACAAATGGCAGATCACGTACACCAATTTAGTGTATTTACCGCAAACTGCCATCAAGGAGGGGTAGCAAATGAATTTATATGTTTGGCGTCACAATCGAAAGTTTCATAGCTGGAGCATGATTAACGAACCCTGTGTACATCAGTCGCTTTATACCGACGCGGTGGCAATCGCAGCTGCTGAATCAATGGAAGAGGCGCTGGAACTGCTCGCTGCCTCGGAGGAAGGTTGGCTCGTCGAAGAACTCCGCCGCCTGCAACCGAAGATATTCTCCCTTGACTCTTCAGCCATCCTGTTTACAGATATCCGGAGTGAATAACCAGTTACCATGCAGGGGGATACAGGACCCGCGAAGAAATTGAACGCAAATCGCCACAACCGGTTAAAGTCATGGCAGCATATAATTCGCCTGCGATTTTATCCATCACGATTTTCACTCCTTCTGCCCCACCACCGACAGCGCCGATGGTAACTGGACGGCCAAGGAGAACAAACTCCGCGCCCAATGCCAACATTTTCAGTACATCCACCCCGCTGCGGACACCTCCGTCAGCCATAACCACAAGTCTCCCCGCAACCGCTTTGGTGATTGCCGGCAAAACTTCGGCTGTCCCCGGAGTATGATCCATCGCGCGGCCGCCGTGATTGGAAACGACAATGGCATCCACGCCGGCTTCCACACAGGCAAGAGCTTCGTCCACAGTCATTATTCCTTTTACAATAAATGGAATGCGAGCATGCCGTTTGATGTATTCCAGCTCGGCAAAGCTCTTGGGTCCAACCGGCTGACCTGCTCTTGTCATATTGATCAACGCTGCCGCATCAATATCGATTCCAAATGCAATGGCACCGGCTTCAGCCGCTTCGTTTGCCAGCTTTACGATCCGTTCCGGTTCACGAGGTTTAATAATGGGGATGCCTCTTCCCTGCTCGGACCGTATTGCATTGATTCCACCCTGGAATACCTCATTTTTTGGCCCATCGCCGGTCATTCCGATCACACCGGCCTGAACTGAGCCGGTTACCACCGCCATAGAATACTCTTCCTCACTGAGGGAGGTTTTCATATTCATGGCAGTACCGCCAATCGCCGCTGCTAGCACAGGCATCCTCATCTCCTGCCCGAACAGCGTCGCAGCCATATTCGGCGTATGTGCGCGGTGAACAGTGCGCAGGTTCAGTTTGTATTCTGCCAGAGCCTTGAAATTATTATGAAATCCGGCTCCGCTTCCAATACCACCCATGCCGGGAACTTCCCCTGCACAGGCAACACCATTGCATATCGGGCAGACGCGGCACGCCCCGTTGAACCGTTCTCGCGCCGCAGCTTTCACTTCTGACCATTCCATACTGATACCTCCATTTATTTGCATCTATTCATTATTGAGCCTCACCACGCACTGCAACCGGACGACCCTTGTTGTAAAAAGCGAGGAAAGCCATAAAGGCAAGCAAAAGGATTCCACACCAACGTATTGTTTCTTCAATGGGTATGTTTATCCCTTCTGCCAGAGAATATACACCCGTTCCCATCAGCATAAACGTGTTTTCCGCAAAATTCTGGACTGTTGTCGCCCGTCCGGTACCGATGGTGCGGTCGCCGAGATATTCATTCAAAGAGTTTACAGGCACAATATAAAGTCCACCCATGATGCCAACGGCAAATATCAGCACGACAGCATAATCCAGCGTGTGGACATAGCTGAGCACCATAACGATGATTCCCATAATGATTCCGAACAAGATCGCCCTGCGGTACGTTCTGATAGATACAAAGCGGGGTGCCAGATAAGCGCCTATTCCGATTCCGATGCCGATCAGGGCCATCAACAGGCTTACCGGTTTATTGCCGGCCAATCCCAGAGCGACTGGAGCCCACACAAACATGCCGAGTTTCAGAATATTGGACACCGTCCAGAAAAATGCCGACCCAATCACGGAAAACCGAGCATCCACATGCACCATAAAAAACTTGATATCGGAAATAAATTCCGGTATTGCATTCCAGGTCGGTCGATGTCCCGAGCCAGGATTCAGCGGCACCAGATACGTAAACCCGATCGCCAGTGCATACATGGCCATTCCCAGAACGCAGGCCAGTCGAATCGAATAATCGGATATAAAACCGCCTACGACCGCTCCGCCGAGTATTGCGATGATAGTCGTGCCTTCCATATAGGAATTGGCTTTCATGAGTTTTGTATCGTCCTGGGTAAGAAACGGCAGGATTCCGTATTTTGCCGGACTGTAAACCACAGAGCCCAGTCCGAAGACTCCGTAACTGACTGCAGGATTGACGCCGAATAAGAAACCGATCAAGCAGAGCGCCTTGATGACATTGCCGATCAATAGCACCCGCGCCTTGGGAAAATAATCAGAAAACCCTCCGACCCACGGGGATGCAATAATATAGGCAGCCAGATACAGACCCTGAACCAAGGACAGATAATAATCCGGAAAAGCATCGCGAACAATGATCGCCTGCGCGATGAACAAAAGCATATTATCAACAAATGCCGAAAGGAACTGCCCTGATAGCAGGGCTCCCAGCGGAGAAAACAAAATGCGCAAAAGTCTACATGTCCTTTCCTGGGAATGATGTCTATACGCCGTAAATCATAGCAGATGGCGCTCCTTCTGTCAAAATGCCCCACAGGCCAAAAGCATTGGATTTATGATATAATTTTTATATGAAAAAAACTGTTAGAGTTCTTATTGCCATGAGCGGCGGCGTCGACAGTTCTGTGGCAGCTGCTTTGCTGCAACGCCAGGGCTATGAAGTGATCGGCGCCACAATGAAACTTTGGAACGACTCCTCCACCGGATCTACGGATTCGGAACGAAGTTGCTGTACGTTATCGGCTGTTGAAGATGCGCGCCGGGTTGCACAAAAGCTGGATATTCCTCATTATGTCTTTAATTTTCAGGCAGCCTTCACACATGATGTCATCGATTATTTCATAGCAGAATACCTTGCAGGGCGAACCCCGAACCCCTGTATTGCCTGCAATCGTCATTTGAAATTTGGCGCCCTGCTGCAAAAGGCCCGAGAGCTCGAGGCCGATTTTGTTGCCACCGGTCACTACGCACAAATCGACAGCAACGGTCCGAATGGAAAATATCGTCTGCTGAAAGGGTTGGACGATCGAAAAGACCAGTCGTATGTTCTCTATCATCTTGACCAATACTCTCTCGCTCATTTCTTGCTGCCTCTCGGCGGCCTGACAAAACCGGAAACTCGCAAGCTGGCTTCCGAATTCGGTTTTGCGGTGGCGAATAAACCGGAGAGTCAGGAAATCTGCTTTATTCCGGACAATGATTATCGGCGTTTTTTACAGGAGCGAGTTCCGGGATTACTCAAGCCCGGTCCATTCGTATCATCCACCGGCCAGATTTTGGGTACCCATAAGGGCTTCGCCTGTTACACTGTAGGCCAGCGCAAAGGTTTGGGCATTGCGTTGGGTCAGCCCATGTTTGTTTCCGCAATTGACCCTGCCACAAACCGTGTTACCATAGGACCCGAAACGGACATTTTTTCTTCCCGTCTCACTGCCCATGATGTGAACTGGATATCAGGCGATTTGCCGCAAGAACCGCTCAGACTCATGGCGAAAGTACGTTACTCCGCGCAGGAATCACCTGCCCTGATGACCCCACTGGCTGATGGTCGCATAGAAATCTGCTTTGACCAAAATCAACGTGCCATTACGCCCGGCCAATCCGTAGTGCTGTACGAAGGAAACTGCGTACTCGGCGGAGGCATCATCGACTAAGCATTCTGGAGGAATAGGGGAATATGAAAAAGTGATCAATTCAGCAACCGAGGATAAACTCAAAAAACTAAATGCCATTCTGGACTCGTTTTCGAATGCTGTCGTAGCATTTTCCGGCGGCACCGACAGCGCTCTGCTGGCTGCCGCCGCGTATCGGCGCCTCAAAAGCGATGCTGTTGCACTCACAGCCTACTCTTCAACGCTTGCGCTGTCTGAACAGGAGGATGCCGCAACTATTGCGGCAGGCATCGGCATACGTCATGTTCTGCTGCCTGCGGACGAGTTGTCCGAGGAAGGTTTTCGTGTTAATGGCCCAGACCGCTGCTACCACTGCAAAAAGCTTCGTTTCGGCGTACTGGCGGAGTGGGCGGATGCAAACAACATCGCCTGGATACTGGAAGGTTCCAATGCTGATGATGTCGGAGACTACAGGCCGGGCATGAAAGCATTGTCAGATATGCCGAAGGTGCGGAGCCCTCTTCTGGAAGCAGGGCTCACCAAAGCAGAAATCCGCGACATATCCAAAGAATGGGGTCTGCCAACCTGGAACAAGCCCAGCGCTGCCTGCCTTGCCTCACGCATCGCATACGGGCAGCAAATCAGCACAGCCAACCTGTCACAGGTGGAGCAAGCGGAAAAAGTTGTTCGCAAGTTCGCCTCCGGTCAAGTCCGCGTCCGTCACCATGGTTCCGTCGCACGTATCGAAGTCGAGCCCTCGCAGCTCGCATCCCTGATTGTTCCGTCCACCGCGGAAGCTGTTACACGGGAATTAAAAAAACTCGGTTTTGCATTCATCACGCTTGACTTGTCGGGGTATCGCATGGGAAGCCTGAATGAGACTTTATAAATTTTATATTCCTTTGATGAAATGGAGGTAATATCATGAGCATCCAGGAAAAAGAACTGCCCTTCACCTTTGGGCTGATTAATGAACTTCCGCCAATGCCGCAATTTGATCCGTCATTGCGCCGCGCGCCTGACCGGGGATTCAAGCTTTCCATCGCACAAACAAAAACTGCCCTTCGCAACGCCCTTCGCTATGTCCCTTCTGCACTGCATGCGAAGCTGGCTCCGGAATTTTTGGAGGAGCTGAAGACACGCGGCCGTATTTACGCGTATCGATATATGCCGCAAAACCGCCTTTATGGACGTCCGATTCACGAATACAAAGGCGCCTGTCTGGAAGGAAAAGCATTCCAGGTCATGATCGACAACAATCTGAACCCCGATGTGGCACTATATCCTTATGAACTTGTCACGTACGGCGAGACCGGCAGTGTTTGCCAGAACTGGCTGCAATACCGCCTGATCATGCAATACCTTGAAGTCCTGACACAGAACCAAACCCTGGTAATCGAATCCGGCCACCCGCTGGGACTTTTCCCGTCCCGTCCGGATGCGCCGCGTGTCATCATAACCAATGCCCTGATGGTCGGCATGTTTGACAATCAAAATGACTGGGAAATTGCCGAACAGATGGGAGTAGCCAATTATGGCCAGATGACCGCCGGCGGATGGATGTATATTGGTCCGCAGGGCATCGTTCATGGGACCTTCAACACCCTGCTCAATGCCGGTCGCATGAAACTCGGCCTGAAACATGACGAAGATTTGCGCGGCATCCTGTTCATAACATCCGGTCTGGGCGGTATGAGCGGCGCACAGGGTAAAGCCGTGGAAATTGCCGGTGGAGTCGGCATCATTGCCGAAGTTGACCGTTCACGCATCGATACCCGCCTGAACCAAGGCTGGGTCAGCAGAGTGTCCTCTGATTTGCCGGAGGTATTCCGCTGGGCTGACGAATACTGCAAAAAAGGCGAACCGCTTGCCATAGCCTATCACGGAAATGTCATCGACTTGCTTGAATACGTCGTCGATCAGAATATCCCCATTCCTTTGCTTTCAGACCAGACTTCCTGCCACGTTGCCTATGATGGGGGCTACTGCCCGCAAGGAATATCTTTCGCCGAACGAACCCGCCTATTGGCGATGGACCGTCCCCGGTTCCATGATTTAGTCGATTCCAGCCTGCGTCATCATTTTGAACTGATTCGCACGCTAACCGAACGCGGCTCATACTTTTTCGACTACGGCAATTCATTCTTAAAAGCTATTTTTGATGCCGGAGTCAACGAAGTATCACGTAATGGCCTTGATGAAAAAGATGGATTTATTTTCCCTTCCTATGTGGAAGATATTATGGGTCCGGAACTTTTCGACTATGGTTACGGCCCTTTCCGCTGGGTCTGTCTCAGTGGAAAACCTTCCGACCTGGAAAAAACAGATCGTGCCGCCATGGAATGCATCAATCCCGACCGGCGCGGGCAGGATCGCGACAATTATGTCTGGATTCGTGATGCGCAAAAGAACAAGCTGGTTGTTGGAACCCAGGCCCGGATTCTTTACCAGGATGCACAGGGGCGCGTGCGAATCGCTCTTCGGTTCAATGAAATGGTCAGAAAAGGGGAAATCGGCCCTGTTATGCTGGGACGCGATCATCACGATGTCAGCGGTACGGATTCACCTTTTAGGGAAACAGCCAACATCAAGGACGGAAGCAATGTCATGGCCGACATGGCAGTTCAGTGTTTTGCAGGCAATGCCGCACGCGGCATGAGCCTCGTAGCACTGCACAATGGTGGAGGAGTCGGCATAGGAAAAGCTATCAACGGCGGTTTCGGCCTGGTGCTGGACGGCAGTTCACGCGTCGATGAGATAGTCCGCTCTGCGATGCTTTGGGATGTAATGGGCGGTGTCGCCCGCCGTTGTTGGGCTCGAAATCCACATTCCATCGATACCGTTAATGAATTCAACGCCGAATATAAGGGAAAGGCTCATGTATCGGTTCCTCAGCTGGTTGAAGACGATATTATTGACAGCCTGTTCCCTTCTTCATAATTCGCTTCGGGAAAACACATTACAGGAATAAAAAAAGTAAATATGATATAATATAAATATAAATCATCGGGGAGTGATAGGAATGGTTTCCAAAAT
>CAZXCC010000072.1:0-11758 GCA_964638945.1 uncultured Veillonellaceae bacterium
GCAAATCATGCGGGATATATACCTCAACCCCCTGAATCATCAGCAGTTGATAGTTTTGCGGATTATTCGGCAAACCCCAGCGAACGGCCGGACTCTCACGAATTGTGATATCTCCCTGAATTACGATGGGCATTTCGAGAAATATTGGCTGACTTCGTGATTGAATATGGGCCAGCGCACTCTCGGTCAACGTCAGCATCCTGTCCTGTCCTTTCCAGTTTTGCGTGTTTACTCGGCAACCGCTTGTGAATAGGCTTGTTTTTATTAGCGGGATCGATATCCGAAACCATGGCCCGCATCTTTCATTATACCCGAAAAGTACAGTTAAAAAAACACAAGAAGGCTTTTCGCCTTCTTGTGTTGCTTTTTGGAACTGGTTTCGCCGGTTACGGAGTCACATCCGGCATTTTTTCCGATTCGCCGTAGACGCAGACATGCTGAATTTCCGTATTCATGCCTTCTGTCTTTGGATTGGAGCAAATGTTGCGCCATACGCGCATGCAGTCAAACAGGGTGATAGCCACCAGCACCAGCAAGATGATGCTGACTACGGCGTTTATCATTCCTAAAGTGGTTCCCAGACCAAAGAACAATTTAACGTTCATTGAGGCTGCCGCAACCACAGTTATGGTAAGGAACGTCAACGGTGCTCCCGGTACCAAAGCATAAGCAATACGTTTTTCCGGTTTGGCGATTTTCAGGACGACGGTCACGCTGAGTGCCAGCGCAACAACGGCCAGCAACTGGTTGGCAGCACCAAACAGCGGCCAAATGGTTGCCACGTCACCGCTATAGAGCAGGTAGCCCCAAGAGAAACTGACGATGAAGGCTGCGAGCAACGAGCCGGGAACCCAGCTGGTTTCCTTGAATTTGGGCCAGAAGTAAGTTCCGACTACGTCTTGCAGAATGTAACGGCCGACGCGTGTGCCGGCGTCGATCGTGGTCAGGATGAACAGGGCTTCGAACATGATCGCGAACTGATACCAATACGCCATCATGTGCTTCATGCCACCGATACTAGAGAAGATATGCGCCATACCGACGGCGAGAGAAACGGCGCCGCCCGGACGGTGTCTAACGTCCATCTGAACCAATTGGGCCAATTGTTGAACCTCAACAGTCGGGAAGAAAGGTGCGACTTTCGCCCAGACTGCTGCTGGAGTATTGATGATGAAATAGTCGCCAGGAGCAAGCACTACTGCAGAAATCAGAGCCATGACAGCAACAAAGCCTTCCACCAGCATGCTGCCATAACCGATCATGGTAGCCTCAGACTCTTTTTGCAGCATTTTCGGCGTCGTCCCGGAGCTGATCAGGGAGTGAAAGCCGGAAATAGCGCCGCAGGCAATTGTAATGAACATATACGGCCATACAGGACCGGGAATGATCGGGCCGCCGCCAGCAATATAACGGCTGGCCATCGGGAACTGGATCGCAGGCATGACCACGAGAATACCAAAAGCCAACAATCCGATGGTGCCGATCTTCATATAGGAGCTCAAATAGTCACGAGGGGCAAGCAACAACCAGACAGGCAAAACTGCTGCGCAGAAACCATACACCGGCAGAGCAATGGCCAGTTGTTGTTTGGTCAGTGTGAACATCGGAGCCAAACCGGACCAGGCACCGCCAGGCATGAGCCAGGCGCCGGTTGCCACGCAACCGAGAACCAACAGGAAACCGGCGATAGAACCGGAGCGAATGGCGCCAGGGGAGATTTTGAACATCCAAAGCCCTATCACAATAGCAACCGGAATGGTCATCGTCAAAGTAAATGTACCCCATGGATTCTGGAACATCGCATTGACAACGACAATGGCCAAACCAGCCATGGCGATGACGATGATGAACAAAATCGCCAGCGAAGTGGTCACACCGGTTACAGGTCCCACTTCCCGGCGTGCAATGATGGCAAGACCTTGTCCGTTATGACGAACGGATGCAAATAAGATAATGAAATCGTGAACAGCACCAGCAAAAATCGAACCAAGCATGATCCACATGAAACCGGGACCCCAGCCCCATTGTGCAGCCAGCACGGGGCCAACCAGCGGGCCGGCTCCGGCGATCGCTGCAAAATGGTGACCGAACAGAACCCATTTATTCATGGGGATAAATTCACGGCCGTCGTTGCAACGATATGCGGGAGTTTCGTTCAAATCACTGAGCATTAGAACTTTCGCGGCAATAAATGCTGCATAATACCGATAAGCAAGTAAAAAGGCACAGGTAGCAGTGATCAATAGATAAACTGAATTCATAATTTCACCCCTGTTTCTTAGATTTGGCGGCTCCCAGCCGCACGGAACCGGTGCTTTTTCCTGTTCACCTCTCTTTCAGGTTTTCCCTTCATTCGGCTTGTGAAGTACGCGCCACAAGTACAAATGAACCATATAATTTGTATATTCGTCAGACTGCAGTAAAATCCTGTTATACTCTAAAAAAAATTTATGATACTCTATTCAACATTTGCTCGATAGAAATGCGAACTTCCTGTCCCACTTCTTCCAGCGATTTTCGCCCGTCTCCGCTTGTAGGCGAAATCGTGGAAACCGGTTTGTCAAAATGTATTTCTATGCGTGGCAACAGCCCGCCGTTACGAAAAATACGATTCGTGGCTATTAGACCGACCGGCACCATTGGCACACCTGCCTTCATGGCAATCAATGCGGCACCCGGCGCAAACGGACCCAACAATCCCGTCTTGCTCCTTGTCCCCTCGGGAAAAACCACTACCAGATCGTTTTCTTGCAGCATCTCAATCGCATGTCTGATAGCCGTCCGGTCCGGCGCCCCCCTTTTGACGGGAAATGCAAGCAATGAACGGATAATCGCGCCAAAAACAGGCACACGGAAAAGTTCTTCCTTTGCCATGAAATGCACGCGTCGCGGCACCATCACGGCAATGAGCGGTATATCCCAAAAACTCTGATGGTTTGGCGCCAAGACGGCTCCGGTGGCTGGGATATTTTCCAGACCGGTAATTCGGCAACGAAGTATCAGGCGAAACCAAACCCACAAAATAGAACCGACCGTGGCAAAAATCAGCCTATACATTGCCGCACCGGGAATGATAGACTTCAATAATCCTTCTCACGACCACGTCAATGGAAAGTCCTGTCGTATCAACCAGTACTGCATCGTCCGCCTGAACTAACGGCGCCAGTTCACGTTCGCTGTCCTGCCGGTCCCTTTCCTCCATTTCAGCCTGTAATACCTGTATATCCGGCTCATAGCCTTTTTCCTTCAGTTCCAGAAAACGCCTCCGGGCCCGCTCCGCAGCCGATGCGGTGAGAAATATTTTGGCACAGGCATCCGGTGTCACCACTGTCCCGATATCACGGCCATCAAGCACTGCACGACCTGCTGCAGCCATTTCCCGCTGAAGCCGCACCATAGCCTGCCTGACAGCCGTCACCTGCGATACTGTCGGTACAAGAGCCGTAACTTCCGGAGTGCGGATTGCGGTTGTCACATCTTTCCCGTCCGCCAATACCTTCAAAGTGCCAGCTTCCTGCAACAGACGAATATTTACCCGTTGGGCCAGTTCCGCTATACGCGCTGCATCTGAACCCTCAATTTCCAATTCCAGTACACGGCTCGTCACCGCCCGATACATAGCACCGGTATCAATATAAACAAAATCCAGTGCAGCGGCCACTTTCTTTGCCACTGTACTCTTGCCAGCCCCAGCAGGTCCATCAATAGCGATCACATTTTGTTTCATCTGTTGCACCCTTCCATGACTTCAAAGAACCCGGGAAAAGAAATATTTACGCACCCGGCATCGTCCAATGTTACCCCTTCGGCTGCCATTCCCGCCACTGTGAGAGCCATTGCCACACGGTGATCCGCATATGTCAGACATTCAGCGCTATGCAACAGGGCATTGCCCTCAATCAACATGCCATCCGGACGCTCCTCGATCTTCCCGCCCATACGCACCAGTTCACATGCCATTGCCCGAAGACGGTCCGTCTCTTTTACACGCAGTTCCTCCGCGCCCTGAATGAGGGTCTTGCCTTCAGCAAACAAAGCAGCCACCGCCAAAATCGGAATCTCGTCAATCAGCCGGGGAATTCCTTCCGAATGGATTTCGATTCCTTTTAACCGGGCGGAACGAACTCGCAGATCGGCAACCGGTTCCTGTCCGCTGAAACGTTCGTTCAGGGTTTCGATATCGGCGCCCATCATGCGCAACACATCCAGCAGCCCCGTGCGGGTGGGATTGACACCCACATTGGTCAGTACGATATCGCTGTCTGGGATAATGGTGGCAGCCACAAGCAGAAAAGCAGCCGAACTGAAATCTCCCGGGATGTCCAGGAAATCCGGTGCTTTGAGCGCGCTGACCGGTCGAACGGTTACCGTCAACCCATCACGGACGAGGTCTACGCCAAATTGGGCAAACATTCGTTCCGTATGATCACGGGAAGCATACGGTTCGGAAATGACGGTGGGCGAGTTGGCATATAACGCAGCAAACATCAGCGCCGATTTGACCTGGGCGCTGGCAACAGGCATATCATAACTTATCCCACGCAGTCCTTCGGCAGCTCCAATGGCAACCGGTGCACAACGGGAATTTTCCCTGCCGATGATCCGGGCCCCCATTTGGGTAAGCGGGGCGATTACCCTTGCCATGGGTCGCCTGCGCAGCGAATCATCTCCCGTGAGAACGGAGAAAAAAGACTGACCGGATAGAATCCCGCACAACAACCGAAGTGTTGTGCCCGAATTTCCTGCATCCAAGACATTTTCAGGTTCCCTGAGCCCAAACAGGCCGCGCCCCTGCACTAGAACCTGCCCGTCTGAATCCGTTTCCACCTTCACACCCAGTGCTTTCATACAGGCTGCTGTCGAAAGACAGTCTTCCGAAGGCAGGAAGTGCCTGACAACGACAGGTGTATCCGCAAGCCCCGCCAGCATAATACTGCGATGCGACAAGGATTTGTCTCCGGGAACCGCTACAGTTCCTGTCAAACGTACAGCCGGCCCGATTTTTTTTACTCCTGTCATGCTGGCTCAGCTCCTTCAATGAAAATTTTTCTATTGATCGCCTTCCTGCACCAGATCCTTGAGACGTGCAAGCTCCTGAGGAGTCAGTTCCCTAAAAGCGCCCGGATTCAGGCCGTCCAGAGTTAAAAATGCATATCGGATACGTTTGAGCCGCCTGACTGTGAGTCCGACAGCCTCGAACATACGGCGCACCTGTCTGTTGCGTCCTTCATGAATAGTTATGTTCATTCGCCAGAAACCGTTTTCAGCCAACGTAACCCCATTGATGCGGGCCGGGGCAGTCATTCCGTCACTGATTGCCACTCCCTGGGACAGCGTACGAAGAGCCTCCAGCGAGGGTTTTTCTTCGACATCGACAGCATACTCCTTTTCCACTTCAAACCGGGGATGAGAAAGCCCCTGGGCAAGTGCGCCGTCATTGGTCAACAGCAGTAAACCCTCAGTGTCGTAATCCAGCCGGCCGACAGGATAGACCCGGTCCGCAACACCACCGGCCAGTATTATATCCGCAACGGTTTTTCGCCCCTCGGGATCATGCAGGGACGTTATCACTCCATAGGGCTTAAAAAGAAGAAGATATTTTGGAAGCGCCCGCGAGAGGATTTTGCCGTCCACTTCGATACGATCGCAGTCCCAGTCGGCTTTGGCACCCAATTCATGCACAACTTGTCCATTGACCGAGACCCTGCCTTCCAATATCCACGCTTCAGCCTGCCGACGCGAAGCAAGGCCTGCCGCACTGATTATTTTTTGCAGACGCTCGGCGCTCATACTTCTTCCTTGCCGGGTTCCACCGGTTCCGGCAATGCCGGTAATTCATCCAGACTATTCAACCCAAAGCAGCTCAGGAACTCATCCGTAGTGCCAAAAAGCAAAGGGCGTCCTATAGTTTCCTTGCGCCCAACCTCTTTTACCAGTCTGCGCTCGACGAGGGTATTGATCACGCCGTCTGACTGCACGCCCCGAATATACTCGACGTCCTGCCGGGTCACAGGTTGCTTGAAAGCAATGATCGACAAGGTTTCCAGCGCTGGTCCGGAAAGTTTTGGATCCTGAAATGCCGCCAATTTTTCCACCACTGCGGCCAATTCCGGTTTTGTGCACAATTGATAGCCGCCGGCAACCTGCAACAGGCAAATGCCCCTTTCAGACCCAGCCATGTCTTCCTGTAGCTCCCGCAACAACTCGGCAACATGTTCCACCGGCACATCAAGCAACTCTGAAATCCGTTCCGGTTTGAGAGGATCGCCGGCAGCAAACAGCATTGCTTCAATCGGACCTTTTAAATGATGATAGAACATGTCTGTTTTCTCATTCCCTCCATGTTAGGAATATCTGTCCAAAGCTTTCTGCCTGCCGGACCAGTATCCGGCGCAACCGGATCAATTCAAGGATCGCCAGAAAGGTGCTGACGATTTCCGATTTTGAGCCAGACCGTTTCAGCGCCTGCCGAAATTCAAGTTTACCCTGATGAGCCTCCAACAGTCCGAGAATATCTGTCATTTTGTCCTGTACGGTGACTTCTTCCCGCACGATAGTCCGAAACTCTTCCGCCACTGTTTCCCACAGAGCAGCAAAAGCAGCCAAAAGATCCTGCAAAGTCAGCCCGGTAGGCAAAGCGCGTTCCAATGAAAAGGCCTGCGGCAGACGTTTGAAATAGCGCTGTCTTTGGCGCAGCAAATCCTGCAGCGCATCCCCTGCTTCGCGGTAACGACGATATTCGACCAACCTTTCAACCAAAGCGGCCCGGGGGTCTTCTTCCTCGTCCGTTTCCACATTCTCATCGCTGCGGACCGGTTTGGGAAGCAGCATCCTTGATTTAATCAGCAGCAGCGTCGACGCCATGCTGAGAAATTCCGTAGCCACTTCCATATTGAATTCGCTCCAGGCGCGCAAATAGGCAAGGTATTGTTCAGCCACCGCTGCCACCGGAATATCGTATATATCAATCCGGTTTTTTTCAATCAGGTGGAGCAGAAGGGCCAACGGCCCCTCAAATGCGTCCAGTTTGATATTGTATTCAGCGTTGCTCATCCCATGTGCATAACAGACCGGACCCGTTCCATGGTCGCCTGGGCTGTCAACCGCGCCCGGCCTGCACCATCGTTCAGAATGTCACGCACGTCATTCGGCCTCGAAGCCCAGTCCTGGCGGCGATGATGAATATCGGACAGCGCTTCGACCATATGCTCCGCAAGACGTTTCTTGCAGTCTACACAGCCGATTCCGGCAGAACGGCACTCTGACTCGATGCTGCCTATCTCTGCCGGACTATAGAGTTTGTGGAAAGTAAATACCGGGCATACTTCAGGATGACCCGGATCAGTCCGTTTGATGCGCTGCGGGTCCGTTACCATCATGCGCACGCGCGCACGAAGTTCTTCAGGGCTCGCGGCAAAAGGAATCTCGTTGCCGTACGATTTGCTCATTTTACGGCCGTCTATCCCCGGCACTACAGGTGCAGCTCCGATATACCCTTTCGGCTCCGGGAAAACCTCCTGCTTATAAATATAATTGAAACGGCGCACCATTTCCCGCGCCAGTTCCAGATGCGGAAGCTGATCTTCTCCCACTGGCACAGTATCGGCGCAATATAGAACAATATCAGCCGTCATCAGCACCGGGTAGCCAAGAAAACCATAGGTATTGATATCTTTGCCCTGATCGCCGAGCTGTTGCAGCTTATCTTTATAAGTTGGAACCCTCTCCAGCCAGGAAAGCGGCGTCATCATCGACAGGAGAAGATGCAGTTCCGCATGTTCCTTCACATGGGACTGAACAAAAATCTTGTTCTTTTCCGGATCCAGTCCGGCACTCAGCCAGTCAAGCGCCATGTTGTAAGTATATTCAGGCAGACGGGAAGGATCCTCAAAAGAGGAAGTCAACGCATGCCAGTCAACAATACAAAAATAACAGTCATACTCATGCTGAAGTTTTACCCAATTAGACAAGGCTCCCAGATAGTTCCCCAGATGAAAATTCCCTGAGGGCTGCATCCCACTGAAAATACGTCCTTTTGACATTTTACCCGCTCCTCTTACAGTACAATTCCTAATATAATGGCGGCGACCCGCCGAATCACAAACTCAATCACCCGATAAAAAGGAGTTACGATAAAACTGAGAATTCCAGGAATCAGTACAAGCGCGATCAGGATATAATTTCCATAGGGTTCAAGGCGCTGATACTGATATGCGTAACGACCAGGCAACAGGCTCATTAACACTTTCGACCCGTCGAGAGGAGGGATCGGAATCATGTTGAACACTGCAAACATCAGATTATATCGGTAAAGCTGCCAAAGCGTTTTTTCCCAGACTTCACCGATCAAATGCAGATTCCCCAGAAGAAGCAAAAAGAACCAGGCAACGAACGCCAGTCCGATATTGGCGGCGGCACCGGCCAGAGACACCGCAAACATTCCTTTGCGCCCATCGCGAAAGTTGCGGGGATTGACTTCAACCGGCCTGGCCCAGCCAAACCCGGCGACAAAAAGCAATAACAGGCCGATTGGATCGATATGAGGTATCGGATTCAGAGTCAGTCGTCCAAGAAAACGGGGCGTTGGATCGCCCATCGCTACAGCTACCCTGGCATGGGAATATTCATGAATCGTCATCGCAGCCAACAATGCCGGGATCCTGTAAAACATATCCGCATCAAGACCGAACACGGGATTCCTCCTCTGTTTCGCCCTTACCGGGCAATTCTACTTGTTAATTATACCCGGAAAGAGGTACGAACGCAAAAGAAAAAGACCCAATTACAGGTCTTTTGATTGCGGCAATACGTGCAAGATAAAGCAGATGCGCTTATATCAGCAGCCGCGCATTATTTTTAGCCTTCCAGCAATACATCATTACGGATCAGATCTTCAAAAGTTTCCCGTTTTACCACAGTCCGCGCCTTGCCGTCTTTCACGAACACGACTGCCGGTTTTACATTGCGGTTGTAATTGCTTGACATGCTATAATTATAAGCTCCCGTCGAACTCACAGCCAGAATGTCTCCTGACTGAGCCACAGGAAGTTCGATGTCCCAGATCAGCATATCGCCGGATTCGCAGCACTTTCCAGCGATTGAAACCGTTTCAGCCGCATCGTCGTTCATCCGGTTTGCAAGAGCCGCTTCATATTTTGCCTGGTATAGCGCCGGCCGGGGATTGTCTGTCATACCGCCATCCACTGCAACATATTTTCTCACATCGGGAATGTCTTTAATGGAACCAATCGTGTACAGAGTGGTTCCAGCCTCTCCTACAAGAGAACGGCCCGGCTCAACGATGATTTTCGGTTGCTGCAGTCCAAATTCGGCAGCGCATGACTTGACTGCGGAAGCAACACAGTCTGCATAAAGAGTGACAGCCCTTGGCGAATCTCCTTCAGAATAATAAATCCCGAGCCCACCGCCCAGATTAAGCTCCCGGACCGGTTTGCCGATTTTTTCCGTCATGTCACGGACGAATTCCATCATAGTCCGTGCCGCTTCATTATACGAATCCAAGTCAAAAATCTGTGAGCCGATATGACAATGCACGCCCCAGAGTTCAAGCGATTGGGCATCTTCAGCCTCCAAGACCGCCTGCATCGCCTGGCCGTTAGCAATACAGAAGCCAAATTTGGAATCGATTGTGCCAGTTTTGATGTAATGATGTGTGTGTGCGTCAATACCTGGCGACAGGCGCAACAAAATACCGGCTTTCTTCCCCATGCGCGCAGCAAGGCCATTCAACAGCTCAATTTCATGGAAGCTGTCCACTATGATGCGGCCAACGCCTTTTTCCAAAGCCATTTCCAGTTCTTCCGGCGTTTTATTGTTTCCGTGGAAATACATCCGTTCTGCTGGAAAACCGACACTCAGCGCAGTAAATAGTTCTCCCGCGGAAACAATGTCAAGACCCAGACCTTCCTCTTTTACCAATTGACAGATTGCTCTGGTGGAAAAAACCTTGCTTGCATAGATCACTTCCGATTCCGGATAGGCAGACCGGAATGCATCCCTATAGGTCCTGCAGTTCTGCCGAATGAAAGCTTCGTCCATGACATAGAGAGGAGTGCCGTATTCCTTCGCAAGTTCCACTGCATCACAACCGCCTATTTCCAGATGCCCGGCAGCATTAATCTTCATATTTCCATGTAGCTTCATTTGACTTTCTCCTTTCAAGTGAACCGGCGAAATAACCGGTCATTACCAAACAAAAAAGCTGTGAGCATTCTCACAACTTCCCCCGCGGATAACAGCACCGCAGCATTGCTTTGCGAGATAGCGCTCCATCTCGGCCATACGGCCCAGATGACAGTTCCGTACCTGTTCGATACGGACCCAGCAGGATTCTATTGCCTAATACCTTCCTGCTTCGGCGGTCGTCCCTTTTACCATGTTTCCCAGCCGGCAAGCTCCACATGGCTACTGATGATAAACCGCACCTCTATACCCTTTGTATAAAGTTTGTCCTATTGTATTATACAAACCCTTCTTTTGTCAATGTGTAGACGCACAAAACGCCAGGAAAGCAATGAGGCTCAAACGGATATCTGTCCAAGCACGGTTCCGATACTGTCCTGGATCAGGAGGCTGGCTTTCTTGTCGCTTGCAGTCGGAGCCCGGTTGATAAGAACCAAATGATCCCCGCGGAAATAATCGATCATCCCCGCTGCCGGATAAACCACCAGTGAAGTCCCGCCGACTATCAGCATATCAGCCCGAGAAATATGGGCGACCGCCTGCCTCATGATTTGCTGGTCCAGTCCTTCTTCATACAACACCACGTCAGGTTTGATACGACCGCCGCAGGAACAGGCCGGAACTCCTTCGCTGTGTAAAATGAAAAGCTCGTCATAAAATTTTTTACAACGCTCACAATAATTGCGTTTTACTGAACCGTGCAATTCCAGTACGGTGTTGCTGCCCGCCATCTGGTGCAGCCCGTCGATGTTCTGCGTAATAACGGCTTTCAACTTGCCCGCTTTTTCCATCTCCGCCAGTTTCAAGTGCGCCTGGTTCGGTTTTGCATCAGGCAGAATCATCTTTTTTCGGTAAAAATCGAAGAATTCATCAGTATGCCCAACAAAAAAAGAGTGACTCAGCATCGTTTCCGGCGGATACCTGTATTGTTGATGATAGAGGCCGTCCACACTCCGAAAGTCGGGAATTCCACTTTCGGTGGACACGCCCGCTCCGCCAAAAAACACAATGTATTCACTGCCTGTCACAATGCTCTGCAATTGTTCAATGTTCGTCATAGCAGCCTCCTGTAAAAATATTCCTCTTTATTTTCAATAAATTTCAGCCCAGTTCGAAGGATGTCACCCCAAATACTTTTTTCAGATCGATCGGCGGGATCGGTCCCGTATACATTCTCGCTGTTTCAAATGCCGGCGTCATAGCATGATTTTTCACGAGTTCCGCAGCGTTCGCATTGGGCTCGGGAATGTCAATAAATACATCCTGTCCTTTCGCCCATTCGGACAGGGAAGAAAACAACGCTTCGGCAACCATCCCGTCCCTGGCGAACAGCGGTCCGATTTTGCAACCGGAGCCGCATTGCCTGATTACTCCATAGCCTTGTAAATCGCCATGTTTTACATACCCAAGCGCAAGGCTCGCCGGCTGGTTAATCCACTGCCGCAAAAACTGGGGCCGCGACGTGAAAAAGAGCTCTCTGTCATACTCCTCCACCTGCACAAAAGGAACCTGCGCCAACGGAACCACGCCGGCTGCAGCATGTGATTGCTGCCGC
>CAZXCC010000073.1:0-6680 GCA_964638945.1 uncultured Veillonellaceae bacterium
CTGGACACCGGCGTGTTCAATGAAGATCGATATTTTGATGTGTTTGTTGAATACGCCAAGGCGACTCCCCAGGACGTTTTGGTCAAGATTACCGCTTTCAACCGGGGACCGGAGGCTGCCGAACTGCATCTGTTGCCGACAATGTGGTTCCGGAATGACTGGGCCGTCTGGACGGCGTCGCCGGCGGAGCGGCCGGAGCTGAGGGAGGTGAAGGGCGCCTCCGGAAGCAAAGCCGTGAAAGGCATTCATCCGTCAATGGGGACGGCGATGTTCCTGGCGGAAGGGGATGCCGAACTGCTGTTCACTGAAAATGAGACGAACAATGCGCGGCTGTTTCCCCAGTATCCCAATCCCAGTCCCTATGTCAAGGATGGAATCAACGATTATGTTGTGCAGGGACGCCTTGATGCAGTAAATCCGGCAAAGGCAGGAACAAAAGCTGCGGCTTGCTATCGCCGCCGTATCGGGCCCGGTCAGTCGGAGACTGTACGGTTGCGTCTGACGGGAGGCGATGAGCCGCTATCCAACCCCTTTGGCCCGGAATTTGAGTCGACATTCGCCTGCCGTCTGAGCGAGGCGGACGAATTTTACAAATCGGTGATCCCTCCGTCCCTGTCCCGGGACGAAGCGGCTGTGATGCGCCAGGCTCTGGCCGGTATGCTCTGGAGCAAGCAGTTTTATTATTTTGACGGCGACCTGTGGCTGAAAGAGCATCAGGCACACCCGTTCCAGAAGGAACACCGGAAATCCCGGAACTTCGAATGGTTTCACATGATGAATGAAGACATCATCTCCATGCCGGACAAATGGGAATATCCCTGGTATGCCGCCTGGGACCTGGCGTTCCACGCACTGCCGCTTTCCATCGTGGATCCGGACTTTGCCAAAGCGCAGCTGAAAATCATGCTGCATGGAAAGTACCTGCATCCCAGCGGACAGATTCCGGCCTACGAATGGAATTTCAGCGACGTGAATCCTCCGGTGCATGCGTTTGCGACCCTGTTCCTGACCCGGATCGAGCAGGCCATGCGCGGTGACGTGGATGTGGATTTTCTCAAGGCTTCTTTCAACAAGCTGCTGCTGAACTTCACCTGGTGGGTGAACCGCAAGGACCGCTTCGGAAAGAACGTGTTTGAAGGAGGTTTTCTTGGCCTCGACAACATCGGCGTTTTCGACCGCAGCGCCCCCTTGCCGACAGGCGGACATCTGGAACAGGCGGACGGTACGGCATGGATGGCCCTCTTCAGTCAGAACATGCTGGAAATCGCCGGCGAAATTGCCATCCATGACAAGCAATACGAGGACATGGTCGTCAAGTTTTCGGATCATTTCGGCTATATTGCGGCAGGTATGAACCGCTCCGGCGAGGATAGCATGTGGGATGAAGAGGACGGCTTCTACTACGACCTGCTGCGTCTCCCGAACGGACAGTTTCAGCGGCTCAAGGTCCGTTCCATGGTCGGGCTGCTGCCGCTTTGCGCGACGACGGTGATCGAAGCGGAGCAGCGTGCAAAGCTTCCCAATGCCATGAAAGAAATATTGGACCGCATAAACCGGACTCCGGAACTTCTGGACACGATTCATCCGACCGGTCCGGGACACTTTGGCGTGGCGGAAAGGGGAATCCTTGCGTTGGTCAATCCGGAGCGTCTCCGGAGGATTTTGGCGAAGATGCTCGATGAGAACGAATTCCTGAGCCCGTACGGCATCCGCTCCTTGTCCAAATTCCACGAGCAGCACCCGTACATTTTCCATGTGGACGGCCAGGAACACCGGGTGGATTATCTGCCGGCCGAGTCGGACACCGGCATGTTCGGCGGCAACTCCAACTGGCGGGGGCCTGTCTGGATGCCTGTGAACATCTTGATCCTCCGGGCGTTGCTGCAGTTCTACCTGTATTACGGCGATAACTTCAAGATCGAGTGCCCGACCGGCTCCGGAAGGATGATGAACCTGTTCGAAGTCAGTAAGGAAATAGCAAACAGGCTGGCTAAAATCTTCCTGCGCGACGAAGCGAACGGAGGCTTGCGGCCGGTTTATGGCGGAACGGAGAAGTTCCAGGCTGATCCGCATTGGAAAGATTATATCCTTTTCTATGAATATTTCCACGGAGACAATGGCGCTGGACTTGGCGCAAGCCATCAGACGGGCTGGACGGGGCTTGTGGCCAAAACCTTGCAGCTGTTTGGCACGCTCGACCCGCAAATGGCTCTTTTGCAGGGCAAGGAGGCCGGTTTTGCCAAAGGACGTTCTCCGAAATAGTATCGTACATGTCCGGTTGGAAAGAAGGTTGAAACCCGGTCCTGACGGCAGCTTACTCTGCAACATGGTTGCACAAGGAAGGGCGGTTGCATGGAGGATTTGTTCAATCTGTTTGCCGAACGGTTGTTGGGACGAATTGATGGAACCTTCGGTTTCCGGTTTTATATGCAACCGGCGATGGCAATATTTCTTGCCGTCCGGGACGGCAGGGCCGATGCGAAGGCAGGGCGTGCGCCCTATTTCTGGTCGCTTTTCACAGAATCGGAGAATCGCGGTAAAAAGCTGCGGGAAGGCTGGAAGTCGATCAGAAGGGTGTTCTGGCTGGCAGTGGTGATCGATCTGGGATATCAATATTTTGAAATGCCTGAAATTCGGCCTCTTGGGGCCGTTATTGCCGCGATCATCCTTGCTATTCTTCCGTATCTGGTCTTTCGCGGGCTTGTTCTGCGCATCCTGAAATTTGCAAAATAGGCCCGGCTCTGATTGCTTTGGAGGTGAAAGGAATGGCGGAATCCTATTACGGCGCGGAACTGCACCGCGTCAGAAGAGCCTTGAATATTCTCCTGGAGTATAATTTCCAGCATATGAAAAAACACCGTGAAGACCATTTCGAATCTTTTAAGGATTTGCAAACCCCGCGAGCCACGGTGTTGACCTGCTCCGATTCCCGTGTGCAGATGGATGCCGTGGACCCTTTTCCGGAAAATGATCTGTTTGTTGTCCGCAACATCGGCAATCAACTGGCAACGGCCGAAGGGTCGGTCGAATATGGCGTTCGCCATCTGCATACTCCATTGTTGATGATTCTTGGGCATGTACGCTGCGGCGCCATCGGAGCGGCGCATGAAGGTCATTCGGATGAATCCGAAGCGATTCGCAAGGAATTGGAGACACTTCATGTGGACAAATCCCATAGTGTTCTCGATAATGTTATCGACAATGTCCATCGACAGGTAGTAATGGCTGTGGAAAAATTCGATGCCGAACTGAGGCGGAAAGAATTGTTAGTCGCCGGAGCCGTGTATGATTTTGCAAATGACTTTCATTGCGGATATGGAAAGTTGATTTTTACCGACCTGAACAATATCCGGATTGTACAAAATGGTTCACTGGAACAAGACCTGAGTGATGAAAGATTGATGAACCTGATTGAAAAGATCGAAAAAGCATAAGGGTAAGATTGTTTTGCGACATCTGCCGAAAGGAGCAAATGTATAGATGAATCAGCCTTTTTGGGACTGGCATACCCGCTACAAGTTCAGGCACTTTCTGCGTACTTCCTTTTGTCTCGTTCCTATTTCGGCGATATTGGCAGCCATGGCAGCGGCTCCGGTCATCCGGCACATCGATGAACAGACAAGATGGCAGCTTATCGAGGCCAGCGAAGATGCTGCCCGTGCCGTTGTGGGGACGCTTCCTTCGGCGTTGCTGTCCCTTATCGTTTTTTCTTTGGGCATCCTTCTCCTTGCTGTACAGATGTTGAGCAGCCAATTTTCACCGCGAGTCATCGCACGTTTTTTTGAGAACAAGACTATTAAATGGATATTGGGGATTTTTGTTTTTTCCCACACCTATTCCATTTTTGCTCTGGGACGCATTGAAGAACGGATACCGGTGCTGCCGGTCCTGCTTTCGTTATTCCTGAACCTTGCCTGTCTGGCCGTGTTTCTCTATCTTATTCAGGTTGTCGGCCGCGGATTCCGCGCCATAAAAATACTTACCGACATCGCTGCCGACACGAAACAAGTGATTTTGAAAATGTATCCGCATCCCTACTCAGTCAGCTCGGAAAAGGATGAGAAGGAAAAAGTGGAGCTGGGCACGCCGGACAGAATTGTGCAAAGCCAAATAAAATCCGGAGTTTTTGTCGCTTTTGACCAAACGGGCCTGACAGAGATTGCCGTCCGAAACAACTGCGTGATCGAACTGGTGGCTGCCGTGGGAGAATTTGTAGCGGAAGGTCAGCCATTATTTCGGATATACGGCGACAAAAGTTCCAGTATCGCCGATAACGTTCTGATGCGCTGCGTAATGTTTGATCTTGAAAGAACACTGGAACAGGACCCCGACTTCGGATTTCGCATGATCGTAGATATTGCAGGTAAAGCGTTGTCGCCGGCAATCAATGATCCGACGACAGGAGTCCTTGCCATCGACCAGATTCAACATTTGATTGCTCTGCTCGGCCAAAGGGAAATTGCTCCCGGCATCATCAGAGATGATGGAGAGCTCCGATTGGTGTTTCCGCAATGCGACTGGGACGATTTTGTCACACTGGCGGCAACCGAAATCAGGCATTACGGCGGACCAAACCCGCAAGTGACCAGGCGCCTGCAGGCAATGTTCGAATACCTGCTTGATGTTCTGCCGGAACCACGCAAGGCGGCGATTCGGCGGGAAGTTGCATTGCTTCGGAAAACTGTCGAACAAACCTATGGCGGTGAACAGGACCGAGAAATTGCAGCTAAGGCCGATCCGCAAGGGTTTGGTGCGCATAGACACGGAACGGGTGCGCAAGGAAACTGAAGCCTGAAGCTGTGGTTGGCGGTCAAAAACACTCTGGAGGTGTTTTATGAACTGGATTATTGAGTCTTTTCGGCACTACCCGGAGTTGGCCGTTTTTCTGGCGTTGGCTCTGGGGTACTGGGTAGGTCGCCTGAAAATCGGTGGGTTTACTGTCGGAGCACCCCTTGGCGCCCTTCTTATGGGAATGTTGGTCGGCCAGATGGTGATTCCTATTTCCGGGCCGATTAAATCCCTCTTTTTCATTATGTTTTTGTTTGTTACCGGTTACAAAATCGGCCCGCAATTTGTTCGCAGCTTTAACCGTGATGCGTTGCCACAGGCATGTTTTGCGGTCGTTGTCCGGATTCTATGTTTTGCCTGCCCGCTTGCCGCAGCCCTGTTTCTAGGGTACGATGCCGGAACGGCGGCAGGATTTATGGCTGGATCGCAGACCAATTCCGTCACGCTCGGCGTGGCCGGCGATGCGATAAGCAAACTCAGCCTGGAAGCAGCAGCGAAGAAATCTTTGCTTGATGCCAATGCGATTGCCTATGCGATTACCTACATCTTCGGCACGGCTGGAACCATCTGGATAGTATCATCTTTGGCGCCGAAGCTGCTAGGCGTGGATTTTCCGGCAGCCTGCAAGGAACTGGAAGAGAAGATGGGCAGCGGCACACCTGTTTCCGAAGTGGAAGGCGGATCGCCAGCTTTTGCCATCAGAACGTATCTGATTACAGCCCGGGAATTGGATAATATGACAGTGGGACAGTTCGAAGCCGAAGTTTTCAAACGGAAGAACGAACGGGCCTTTATCCGGCGATTGCGTCGGGGCAATGATATCTTGGAGTGTTCGCCCGAAACAATCCTGCGGTGTGACGATATCATCGCCGTCGATACTTCTGTGTCGGCGCATGCCGCAGCTGAATTGGAAAACATCGGTACAGAAGTAGCAGACCATCAGTTGCTCGATATTCCGATTGAAATCGTCGATGTCGTAATCACCAATAAAGCAGCGGCAGGAATGACTTTGATGGAATTGGGGACATCGCCGGTCAGCCGGGGTGTATTCTTGCGGAAACTGGTCAGAGACCAAATCGGGATGCCGTTTTTTCCCAACACCCAGATAGACCGGGCTGACGTTCTCACGGTAATCGGCAGCAAACCGGATGTCCAGCGGGTAGCTGCTTTTCTGGGTTATGCGGACCGGCCGACTGACATGACAGATATGATTGTGGTAGGGGCCGGTATCGTAATCGGTGGACTTGTGGGCCTGATAACGATCAACATCGGCGGCATACCGTTAAGCCTCAGTACTAGTGCCGGTGCGTTAATCGCCGGTCTCATCGTCGGCTGGCTGCGCTCAGTGCGGCCTGCGTTCGGACGCGTTCCGGCGCCGGCGTTGTGGGTGATGGACGCTCTGGGTTTGAACGTGTTCCTTGCAGTCGTCGGCATCACATCCGGGCCGAGTTTCTTGTCCGGAGTGCAGTCGATGGGGATTACTATCGTGCTGGTCGGAGCTTTGGCCACCACGGTGCCTCTGATTCTTTCCCTGCTCATCGGAAAATATGTTTTTCGCTTTCATCCTGCCGTGCTGCTGGGCTCTTTGTGCGGCGCCAGGGGAAGTGCACCGGCGTTGCCCAGCGTCATCGAAGCGGCACAAAGCCAGCTCCCTGCCCTCTATTATCCGCTTGGCTTGGCAATCAGCCAGATTCTGGCTGCTGCAGCCGGAATTCTCGTCATCAGTTTGCTGGTAAAGTGACAGGATAATCTCGACATACACGACGAACCTTGATTCGTCAACGGTTTCGGCCGGCGGGAAGTCGTCGGGAAATCTTTGGGAAGTCGTCGGGAAGCGATGGGGAACAACTGGGGCAGTAAGATACAGATACAGATACAGACTCAGATACAGA
>CAZXCC010000073.1:6780-11638 GCA_964638945.1 uncultured Veillonellaceae bacterium
CAGATACAGACTCAGATACAGATACAGACACACACACAGAATCAGACACAAAAAAAGAAACAAACCCTCGTTGTGCGAGCTTCAGACCAGCCAGCGGTATAGAAGATACGCTGTGCCAATCCAGCCGACGAGCACAATCCCGACTCCCAGATAATATAGGCTGCGCGGAATGACTGCAGTGCGTGCCGTCATTTTGCATTCGTTCCAAACATAAGACGGAATCATGCGGGTGGCGATCATCACGCCGATAGGAATCAGGACCAAGTCGTCAAGATAGCCAATCACGGGAATGAAGTCCGGTATCAAATCAATCGGGCTGACAACATAGGCCACAAGTAGGGCGACAAAAAGACGGGCATACCAGGGTGTGCCCGGATGCCGCATGGCATAAACCATGCTAATGACATTGGACTTCAGTTCGTGTGCTTGCTGTTGCCACCAACGAAATAATTTGCCAGCATTCACAAATGAAATCCTCCAACTCATTTGAGCTTTGTTATTCCCTGGCATTTCCGAAGGCTTTGGCCAATATTAAAAAACATAAGTGGCATTGAACCGAAGCATGAGGGAATTCCACCGGACTTCATGCAACTGAATCTGCACATGCTGCCCGTCCAGAAGGTTGACTTGGTCAGTGCCGGGAGAAATCCAGCAGTTGGTATAGTCCATCCCGGCTCCAAGCTTCCAGCGCGGCCCGGTAACATAGTCGAATCCCAATGAAGCAACGATGCCTTGGCCTTTGCCCCAGTGATTGTTTGTGACCGGATGATTCAGACTCTCCCTCAGGTTCCATTGCGCTTCACCGTTATAATCCGGAAGGTGATATTCAAACCGGGTAGCGAGATGGAGTCGTTTCGATAGTTTTGTGTTGTGGGTGATTCCCAACCATGGTCCGCGCCATATAGCCAAATATGCTGTGTTCAAGCCCGGGATTGGCCCCAGGTTATTGCTTTCCGTATCAATCGTCTGGTTTCCGTTCGTTATCCATAAGGATTGCCGGTTGATGGCATAGCCCAGGAGCAGGCGGGTTTGTGTAGTCTTCGTGTTTCGCAATTTCCAACCGACAGCCAACGAAGCATCAAAAACGGTTCCGCCGCTGCCATTGTTATTCGAGCGGGAAAATTCCAGGGTGCGGTCATTTCCATCGTAGTCCGAATCCTGGTTCACGCCGGAATATATCCAGCCCCAGTTTCCTGTTGCTTCCAGAAAATACTTTGGGCCCAAATCGTGGGTCAGAATTCCTTTAAAGCCATGGATCTGCAGATTTTCCCATTTTAGTTCCGACAAAATATTGGGAAATCCATTTTCCCCGGACTTGTTCCACATAAAGTTGTCTTGTCTGTACATGGGGGAAATGTCGAGTTGGGTTGCCGCGGATGCCGGTATAGGTAACAAGCACGCAATCGGGCCGAGCAACACCAGGATGATTCGTATAAAAATCATGAAAATCATTTCATCATCACACAGCCTCCAGGTAGAGCTAAAAACTGATTCGCGAAATGGCTTCCGTAATCCTACGTTGAAGCGCCGGCGACTCAAAAAATGTGATCATTTATTCCTGAAACACACGCGGGCTTCAGCCCGCTTTTTTGTTGCACTCTTTCGCTTCGACCCTATATCGCGACGCGGGGGAAATCGCGAAATATACAGGAAAATCGAAAAATATAACGAATTCATCAACGATTGTTTTCGGAGGTGTGTGATGGCCGCCAAAAAGAAGAATGAATACAAAGCAGGATTATTACCGGAAGAAGTACGGAACGAGCTCGCGGCCGAGTCGCTTGACATGATTAATAATTTGTCGGAGGGAATTGCACTGCGTGATGAAGCGGGCGTGATTATCTATGCAAATCAAGCTTTTGCCAACATGGTGCAAATAAATATCCCAACGAAATTGGTGGGAATTCCTTTTCTGGAGTTTGTTCATCCCGAGGATAGACTGGAGTTCATTCGACGCATTGAATTGAGGCTTCAGGGGGTTCATGTCCCCAAATTTGAACATCGCCTGGTTGGCTTACAGGGGCGGTCCATCTTTGTGACTTCGACCAGTGAACCAGGGCTTTATAGAGGGAAGGCATGCTTAAAAGGGCTCTTTATCGATATCACCGAACAAAAACTTGCGGAGGCAAAAATACTTCGCAGTGCCGAAATCGAGTCGGTGCTTAAGGAGATTGCGGAAGCAACGCTGCTGTCATCATCCCTTGAGGAATTGTATGCGAAAGTGCATCGCTTGATAGGTCGAATATTCCCGACGGAAAATTTCTGTATTTCGCTCCTAAGCGAGGCGGAGGATCAGATATTGACGCCTTGTTTTACCGATGAAACAGGAGTTGTTCAACCGCAAAGGCCGGTTGGCCGGAACATGGTGGAATATGTCATGCGACTCGGGCGGCCCGTGCGTTTAAACACAGCTGAATACGAACGATTGCTGGAGGCAGGCGAAGTCGGTCCACGCTTTGCAGAATGGAAAGATTGGATTGGCGCGCCCCTTTATAATATTCAGGGAAAAATTTTTGGCGTAGTTCGGCTGCTTTCTCTTTCTGACGAAGAGCATTTCCAATCCGAAGACATCAAATTTCTTTCCACCATCGCTGCGCAGATGGGCATGGCGATTGACCGGAAACGGGTGGAATGTGCCTTGCGTGAAAGTGAAGAACGTTTGCGGGAAGTACTGGAGAATTCCCTGAATGCAGCGTATAAACGCAATCTGAAAACAGGCGCCTGTGACTATTTAAGTCCGGTATTCTCCCGGATTACCGGATACAGTCTTAACGAGATAAAAGGATTGCCTTTTGAATTCATTAGAGATCTGGTTCATCCTGACGATCTGGCTGAAACAAAACGCGTGATAACGGAATCCGAATCCGGTGAACCCGGCAATGTATTCCACATGGAATATCGATATCAGCATAAAAATGGAGAATATCGCTGGCTTCGCGATCAATTCACCCTCGTGCATGATGAGAACAAAGAGTCTTTGGCCTGTATTGGAAGCATAATGGACATTGATGATCGCAAACAGATGGAGGAGGCATTACAAGCAAGTGAGAAGAAGTTCCGGCAGCTTGTGAAAAAGAATCCCGTGCCGCTTTGGATTTTGCAAAATACTGGGGTTGTTGAGTATGTCAGCGATCAGTTTACGGATACTTACGGGTATACGCTGGAAGACGTACCGACACTCGAGATGTGGTGGTCGTTGGCCTATCCCGACGAAAATTACCGGCGGCGGGTCGTCGAGGAATGGGAAAATGCAGTTGCTTTTGCGCGGCAGGAAAATGGAAATATCGGACCGATTGAACGCGATATCTGCTGCAAGAATGGGACAGTCCGAATTGTCGAGATTGTGGGAATCATTTTAGCGGATAGTTTTCTCGTGTCTGTTATCGATATAACTGAACGGAGGCGCAATGAGAGATTGTTGCAGGCTTCCTACGAAAGAAAAAGAAAAAACGAGTTGCTTAATGAATTGGTGAATAGCAAACAACCCTCTCAACATCTTTTGGCGGCAAGCGCCCGGATGATCGGGAGGCCGGCAACGGCGCCGTTTAGCTTTTATCTGCTGGCGGTGAATGCGTATCATGGAAAGCCTAAAAATTACTGGATGGATCAGGGAGAAGTGTATCAAATTCTGGCCGAATTAATCATGGACACATTGACGGATGACGGCTGTATCTGCTGGGAAAGCATCGACGGTATTTGCGTGCTCTGTTTTGATGTTCTTTCACCGTCTGTAGTCAAGGTACAGCAAATCCGGATGGCTGAAAAATTATGTCAGAGCATGTCGCTGCATATGCCGGATATCGACATTTCCATAGGAATTGCAGAGTATGCGGAGAATCTGGCCGAGAGCGGGACTCGTTACCAACAAGCTCTCGATGCATTGCATGTTGGAAGAAGTATGCGTCGGCAGCGTCAAATCTATCATTATCTGGACATTGGTATTTTTCAGATTTTGCCGTATGGAAATGATCAAAAACAAATCAGGGCCTATATTGAAAGAATGCTGGGCAAACTGATGGAATATGATAAAAAGATAATGCCTGAATTGCTGGAAACGTTGGAGGTGATTCTGGAAAGCGACAACTTGAAGGAAGCAGCCGACACGCTGTCCATTCATTACAAAACGCTGATGTACCGCAAACAACGGTTGGAGAAAATATTGGGAGTTTCGCTGGAAAACACTTCTTCGCGTATGTCATTGGCCGCCGCCGTTCACTTGATGAGACAAAGCAAAGACCAGGCAGAATAATAAGAAAGGCAAAAAGAGCAAACAAACAAAAGCCGTTTTTTCATCTCTGTGGATGAAAAAACGGCTTTTGTTTGTGAAAAAATTAGGTAAGAAAGTCGATGGATGGATGGGGAGAAGTGCTATATAATCAAAGAAATAAAGCGAATAGAGCGAACCTTTCCGACTGTAGCAAGCAGTTTTTATCCATAATGCTAAAAAATATCGCGGAAAAAGTGAGAAGACTCATTTGAAAAGCATTCAGCTGTATCCGAGACCGGCGCTGCGAAACACTGCTTGAGGTGGATCATGGATAATTTGACGAAAAGCCTTGAAGATGCTCTGACATCAGAGGGAAATCTTTTTTTGACGTTGATTAATGCAATACCGGACCCAATATTCGTAATAGACAAAGAATGCAGATTTCTGATCAGTAATTGCGCTCACATCAAAGCTTTGGGAGCCAAGTCCCTGGCTGAAGTAGCCGGCAGGACTGATTATGATTTTCGGCCTGCTGTTCTTGCCAGTCGCTATATTTCAGACGACTTGAATGTCATGAAAAACAACAAGCCCATATTCGACTATGAAGAACCGACAATGCTGCCGTCAGGTGAAGCGGGTACGTTGCTCGTA
>CAZXCC010000074.1:0-9831 GCA_964638945.1 uncultured Veillonellaceae bacterium
TTTTTTAGTCTACCAGAAAGGTTAACTTCCGGGGACATAAGAAACCCACGACTTCTGCCATCGCCAGAGGCTCGGCGCAAGCCGGGTTTTCTTATGTTCGCTGCAGTTATCTTCGCTGCGCGATGATTTTTTGATCGTACAGCTCAATCTTCGCATATTCTTTGTCCCAGAAGTCCTGCGTACGCATCGAATCCAGATATGCCTGGGTATATCCGAATTTCAGCCAGTCAAGTTCTTTCTGCCGGAACAGTCTTTCTTTGGCCGGTGCACGACGCACATCATAAACATGTTCTTCGGTTGCCCGAGCAAAGATATCCCGCGTCCAGCGTTCAAGCACAGTCGGTGTCAACTCCAGATACCGGTTGTTTAGTTCGGAAAGTACCGAGTCGTAACGGTCGAATCCATCGGTTGCGATAGTCACAATATTGTCTCCGGGCCCAAAGCGCATGTACTTTGCAAGTTTGATGGCTCCGATAATGTTACAGATTCCAGATGGACCGAAGTTGGCAACCAGCGAGCGTGCCAGGGATGGATCGACTCCAAGTTTCATCAGCACATCCGTTCCGTCATGGAATACTTTCAAGCCCTGGATAGTCTCTTCATCTTCAATCAAAATCAGGAAATCCGTTGTCAACACATTGTGAATCAAAGTGCACATCTTGTCGCCGATGCCTTCGATCCGGTGCTGGCCTCTTCCTCCATTGGCCAGAGTGGAACACTCATACGGTTCCAGTGCAGCGATTTTGGCCTCGGGAAAAGCCGCTTTGATCTGGTCGCCTGCAGCAATAGTGCCTGCCGATCCAGGCGCAGAGGTAAATCCGGCGATCCTGCCATTGCCGATACCTTGAACCGCTTCAATAGCGCTTCCGCCAGTTACATGCCGGTGAAAACGATAGTTTGCCATCAGTTCAAATTGCGCCAATGCCTTATTCTTCGGATTTTTCATCATTTCGTGCGTACGTTCCAGCGTCAGAATCACATCCGACTCAGATCCGGGTGTTAACTCCAATTCACCGCCATATTTGCGAATGCGATCATACCGCTCCTTGCTCATATTGTCCGGCATAATGACAACGGCCTTCAGACCAAGAAGATTAGAAATATAGGCGGTGCCAATACCGAAATTTCCTGTGGAAGGTCCAAGGATCACATGTTCCGGCGTAATATCACCATCAACCAATCCTTCAATCAAGGTGCTGTAAGCCGGGCCTACTTTGTGCGACCCTGATGGGAAGCCACTGCCAAGCATTACAACGATATTGGCATCAATCCCTGTCAAAGCAGGCGGCAAAACAACCTTGCGAACCTTGTTTTCAGAGTCTTTCCAGGTGATATTGAACAAATTGACCGGGTCCAGTTCATTTTCCTTCAGTTGTTTCAGTGCCTGCGCCCTCACCGCCGGATCGATTTTCTCGGGGTGCAGCATTTCATCATACGTCGGTCCAAACGGAACTTTATTCGCCATAGTATTTTCCCTCCATCACTTTAACGGCAGTTGAACCTTCATTGCCTGTTCTTCAGAATGCTGGCGGACTGATGGCGGAAACAAAAATCAATTCTGTTTCTCCCAGATTCCATATCTTGTGCGGCAAGCTGGACCGGTACAGAATACTATCCCCTTCGTCAAGCACAAAATACTCTTCTCCTACCAGTATCTTCATTTTTCCTTGAGTAACAAGCAAATTTTCCTCTCCATAATGAGCCAGAGGTTCCTCGCATGTCACTGCCCCTGGCTCTACCCTGCCAAGAATCATTTCGATTGAACGGTCAAAATCCGGCGACAATAATTCAAAAACCACTCCGGAACCACCGACACTGACAACTTTGCGTTCTCCCTTGCGTACGATCATGCCTGCCGGTTGATGCTCCATCAGAAAATAGAAAATCGGCACGCCAAGAATCTGTGAAATTTTCCGCAACGAAGTAATGGATGGTTCTGTCAGGTTCCGTTCGACCTGACTCAAAAAGCCGGGCGTCAAACCCGCACCTTCCGCAAGTGCCCGGATCGTCAGTTTTTGTTCCTGCCGCTTATCACGGATTTTAGCCCCAAGCACCCTGATATCCCCTCCGGTTTTGGTTATTCAAGCAGTCATGGAACGATATGTGTCCCGGTTCTTTCTGCAACAGCCTCTTCCAGCGATTCAGGATTGGTAATAATGGCTTTTCTTCCACCATTCTCCAAAAAGCCAATTACCGCCTGGATTTTGGGCAGCATACTGCCTGGTGCAAAATGTCCTTCCAAAACATACTGTTTCAAGTCTGCCAAAGACACTTTATCCAATGGTTTTTCGTCGGGTTTGCCATAATTCAGAAACACCTTGGGAACTGCGGTCGAAATAACCAGGATATCTGCATTGATTTGAACCGCAAGCAGGCTGGATGCAAAATCCTTGTCAATGACGGCATCCACGCCTTTCAGCGTACCATCCGGCAGTTTTATGACGGGAATACCGCCTCCGCCTACTGCTACAAGACAATACCCTTCCCGAACAAGGGTCTGAATGCAGTCCGCTTCCACGATCTCCTGCGGCGCAGGAGAAGGAACGACGCGTCGATAGCCTCTGCCTGCATCACTGATCATCACCCAGTCGGGATGTTCTGTTTGAATCTTTTCATATTGCGTCTGCGAATAGAATGATCCAATCGGTTTGGTTGGTTTTGCAAAAGCTGGATCACCCTCGTCCACGATGACCTGGGTGACAAGAGTAACCGCGGCCTTCTTCATCCCCCGGCGACGAAATTCATTATCCAGGGCCTGTTGTATCTGATAGCCGATAGCCCCTTGCGTATCTGCACCACAGCTTACCAGCGGCACCCTATGCATGCCGGCAATCTCATGGGCGATCTCCGACCGCCTTAAAATAAATCCGACCTGGGGACCATTGCCGTGAGTGATTATGACTTCAAAGCCCTGTTCCACCATTCCTGCAATACTTCTTGCCGTTTCGCAAATCGCAGTATACTGATCTTCCACAGCCTGGTGCGCCTCATCACGAACCAGCGAATTTCCTCCGATAGCAATAACAGCTATCTGCTTCATGTTTATCTGCCGCCCATGAGTAATGTCATAACCGCTTTGGCAGTGTGAAGCCGGTTTTCCGCCTCGTCAAACACGATAGAATGCGGACCGTCGATGACAGAGTCTTCGACTTCATTGTTTCTGTCGGCAGGAAGCGCATGCATGTACATGACATTTTTATCTGCGGTGGCCATTTTTGCTTCCGTGCATTTCCAGGACCTTTGCGCCATCAGTTTATCATCGACAACCTTGACAGCACCGGCTGCAGCAACGCCAGTCTGGTCGTTGACCCAGTTGCCCCAGTTCTTCGGAATCACGATGTGCGCATCTTTATATGCTGCGGCCTCATCGTTCGTGACTGTTACTGTTCCGCCAAATTGAGCTGCGTTCTTCTTGGCCTGCTCGATGACCCAGTCAGGCAGTTCCCAGCCTTTGGGATGGGCCAACCACACATCCATGCCATACCGGGGGAACGCGAGCAACTGCGACAAAGGCACGGAAATCGGCTTCTTGTGGCTTTCCGCGTAAGCCCAGATTATGGATACCTTCACTCGTCGCAAATCCTTCAGCTTCTCCTGCATGGTCATCAGGTCCGCCAATGCCTGGAACGGATGGTAGAGGTCGCATTGCAGGTTCATGATGGGCTTGGATGACCATTTTGCCATTTCTGTCAGATATTTATTGCCATAGCCCCAGTTGCAATAACGGCAGGCAATCGCATGCCCGAAACGGGAAAGGATGATCGCAGTGTCTTTTGCGCTTTCACCGTGGGCAATCTGCATGCTGCTGGAATCAAGGAAACCGGCATGTCCGCCCAGCTGAGCGAAACCGGCCTCCATGGAATTGCGGGTCCGCGTGGACTGTTCAAAAAACATCAGAAACATGGACTGGTTCGGCAGATAGTTTGTTGGTACTCCCATAGCAAATTTTTTCTTCAGATCAAAGGAGACTTCGAGCATCGTATCGACTTCTTCTTTGGTGAAATCCTCCAGGTTGATAAAGTGCCTGCCGCGAAAAATCGTTTGCATTGAATTAATCCCCCTACAATTTTTTTATTTGCTGACAAGGTTTTCGGTATATTTCGGCATTTTATCGGCGTATTCCTTGGTGTAGACAAGAGGAATCACGGCGTACACGGCCGCACAGTCGACGAGTTCCTTTTTCCACGTGCGCTCGTTGGGTGCATGCGCCTGGTTCTCATGTCCAGGCCCAAAACCGATGCAAGGAATCCCGTAACGTCCCATGATGGAAACTCCATTGGTGGAAAAAGTCCATTTATCGACTTTCGGGGCTTCGTTGAACAGACCCTGATAAGAGTCCACCACTGCATTGCAAACCGGGTGCTCGTTTTCAATCAGCCACGTCGGAAAATAACATTCGCTGGGATAAACCAGATTGGTATAAGAGGGCCTGTCGTACTGGTACATGGTGACTTCCGCGTTGGCAGCCTTGACGGAAGGAAGATTTTTGATCTGCTGGATGGCATAGTCGCCGGTTTCGCCCACTGTCAACCGCCGGTCGATAGAAATCCAGCAGCTGTCAGCCACGGCACAGCGTGACGGCGAAGTATGAAAAATCTCCGATACGGTCAGACTGCCTTTCCCCAGAAAATCATGATCCACCAGATTTTCATGCAACGCCTTCAGTTCATTCAAAATGCCGGCCATTTTATAAATTGCGTTGTCACCTCGTTCCGGTGCGGAGCCATGACAACTTATTCCTTTGGTAGCGACTTTTATTTCCATGCGCCCTCTCTGGCCCCGGTATATCTTCCCGTCTGTCGGCTCTGTAATCACAACAAACTCCGGTTTCAGCTTGTCTTCGTTGATGATGTATTGCCAGCACAGTCCATCGCAATCTTCTTCCTGCACCGAGCCGACGACTACCAGAGTAAAATCATCTTCCAGCTTCAGCTCCTTGATAATTTTCCCTGCATACACCATGGAAGCCATGCCGCCTTCCTGGTCGCTGGCACCGCGGCCGAAAATCATCTCATCCGTTTCGCGGCCTGCATAGGGGTCAAATTCCCAGTTGGCGGGATTTCCAATCCCCACGGTGTCAACATGGGCATCCATAGCGATGAGATGCTTTCCATGGCCAATGGTGCCCAAAATATTCCCCATGGGATCAATTTCGACTTTATCGAAACCGACTTTCTCCATTTCTTGCTTAATTCTTAAAATTACTTTTTCTTCCTGGCAACTTTCACTCGGGATAGCAATCATGTCTCTCAAAAACTTCGTCATTTCCGGCTCATACTTTTTTGCCAGCTCTAACACTTTCGCAAAATCCACTTTCAATATTTCCGCCCCCTGTTTATCATTAGAGTCTGTTTTTCAAGCGCCCAGTGCCGACCTGACGGCAGAAAGTTCAGGCGTAATGTAGGTTGGAACCCCGGCAGCCTGTACTGCCGACTGAATGTCCTTCAATCCGTTGCCGGTAACAAGCAATGCAACGGAATCCGTCGCAGCGATCACTCCCTGCTTCACTGCCTGCTGTACCCCAGCTACTCCTGCCACACCGGCCGGTTCGCCAAAAACTGCGGCTTTCCGTGCCAGTGTCCGGATTGACCAGAGAATCTCCTCATCGGTTACGCTGATAAATGCTCCACCGGATTCTGTTATGGCTTTCATTCCTTTACGGAAATTGCGTGGATGCCCCACGGCGATCGAATCTGCCAACGTGTTCGCTTCTGTCGGTTTCAGTGCAGTATTGTCACGCCACGCAGTCAAAAAAGGCTTGCATCCCTCCGCCTGTACGCCGAGCACTTTCGGCAGGCGAGGCAAAAAACCCAGTTTGTGCATTTCCACAAGTCCTTTCCAAACTCCGCCGACGGTGCATCCATCACCCACAGACACCACAACCCAGTCCGGTACAACGCCGCCGTATTGCATCACAAGCTGGTCAACCAGTTCTATGGATACGGTTTTCTTTCCTTCGATCAGATATGGATTGATGGCGCAATTCCGGTTATACCAGCCAAATTCGGCGGCAGCAGCCATACATAACTCCCAGGCTTCATCATATGTTCCCCGCACGGCAAACACCTGTGCGCCAAAAACCAGCAGTTGCGCCACCTTGGCCTGCGGCGCCCGTTCAGGCACAAAAATGGTAGCGGGCAGTCCGGCTGCAGCAGCAAATCCAGCCAGGGAAGATGCGGCATTCCCTGTAGAAGCACAGGTAATGCGATCCGTTCCCTTCTCCAGCGCTTTTATGACGCCCATCGCACTGGCCCTGTCCTTAAACGAAGCCGTCGGGTTCCTTCCCTCATCCTTCACGAACAACCGGGCCACACCGAGTTCTGCCGCCAATTTTCCAGTTTCATATAGCGGTGTCCAGCCTACCTGAAGATGCTGGATTCTCTCTACATCCTCCACAGGCAAAAGCGGCAGATACCGCCACATGGAAAAAACGCCGCTGCGCTGCAACGAATCCGGGTTTAATTCGGCCGATGCTGCAGAGTAATCGTATTCCACATCCAATATTCCATCTTCATAACCACAGCTAGGGCAATAATAATCCACTTCGCCCACATCATAATGTTTGCCACAATGAGTACAGCGCAATCCTGTTACATTACTCAATCCGCCACCCCCGTTCAGTGCCTGATCCTTTTGAGAAACAGCTGGGTTCTATCCTGTGAAGGCGATTCAAAAATTTCCCTCGGCGTTCCTTCTTCAACAATCACGCCTTGGTCCATGAAAATTACCCGGTCGGCCACTTCTCTTGCAAATGCCATTTCATGCGTGACAATGGCCATGGTCATTCCTTCCTGGACGAGGTCTTTTATGACACCGAGCACTTCACCCACCAGTTCGGGGTCAAGAGCCGATGTCGGCTCGTCAAAGAGCATGATTTTTGGATTCATAGCCAATGCCCGGGCAATCGCAACCCGCTGTTGCTGCCCTCCGGATAGTTCCCTCGGATAGCTGTCCCTTTTATCCGAGAGACCAACCCGGACAAGTAGGGCCTCAGCAATTTTCTCCGCTTCCGAACGCGCCATTTTTTTCACAATCATTGGGGCTTCGATGATATTTTCCAGTGATGTCTTGTGCGGGAACAGGTTGAACCGTTGGAATACCATTCCAATATGCGTTCGCAACGCACATAGGTCCGCTTTGTCATCAACGGCCTGCCCCTCAAAATAAATTTGCCCGCCCTGAATCGTTTCCAGCCGGTTGATGCAGCGAAGCACTGTACTCTTGCCCGAACCGCTGGGTCCGATGATGGCTACTTTTTCGCCTTCGGATAGATTCAGGTTGAAATTCTTCAGAACCTCAATCGAGCCAAAAGATTTAAAAACATTTTTCATTTCCACAATAAAGCTCATTGTCGCGCCATCTTCCTTTCCAGCCGGTCCGCAATCACCATGAACACCGAATTCATGACAAGATATAGAATCGCAACCGCCGTGTACACTTCAAAGCTCCGGAAGGTGGTGTAAATAATCTGTTCCCCTGTCCGAAAAAGTTCGGTAATCGTCACTAGGGAAGCAATGGATGAATTTTTCAACGTCATGATGAATTGGTTTACCAGAGGGGGTATGCAAATTTTTGTCGCTTGCGGCCCGATGATGCGGACCATAGCCTGCCTATAGTTCATGCCTACCGACAAAGCGGCTTCCATCTGTCCCCTGTCCACGGCCTGCACACCGGAGCGGATAATTTCAGTAACATACGCACCGGTATTCACCGCCAATCCCAATACACCAGCCACCATGCTCGGCAGCTTGATTCCCAGCTGGGGCAATCCGAAATACAGGATGAATAATTGTACCATGACTGGTGTTCCCCGAATCACCCAGACATAAAAGAATGCGATGGAGTTCAGAACCCGGTTGGAGGAGATTCGGCACAGTGCACCGGCGATACCGAATACCATCCCCAAGAGAAGTGCAAAGAAGGAAATCTCGAGCGTAACCCAGCATCCTTCCAGCAATATTGGAATTTTCGTCAGAACAACTGAGTAATCCAGACTCATGATGATTCCCTCTTCCGATAGCCTTTTTTTCGCAAATTTATCCGACGACTAAACCAATCTTTACATCCCTCTGCGCAAAGAGAAAGTTCAGATTGGTTAAGCCATCGGATTACTTAATTCGGATTCATGCCGCCAAAAAATCTACCCTTGGGTCAATGCTTCATTTTCCGCCAATGAGCCATTTTTTATACAGTTTGTCTGCTTCACCGCTTGTCTTGAGTTCTTTGAGTACCGTGTTGATCAAGTCCAGCAATTCCTTGTCACCTTTTTTCACTGCAATGCCGAGCTGCGCCTTGGTAAAGGGGTCGCCGACAACTTTCAGCGCAGGATTCGTTTTATTATATTCCAGTTGATTGAGAAGGTCGTTGACCGCAGCATCGAGCCGACCGTTTTGTAGGTCAAGGTTGTGGTCGACGGTTTCCTTATAACTCTTAATCGTGATTTTTGCACCTTTTTCATTCATTTCCTGAACGACTTTCTCACTCGTAGCCCCGGCTTTTACCCCGACTGTTTTGCCATTCAGGTCATTTGGCCCTTTGATTGCTGTATCATCCTTACGGACCACGACAATCATCCCGGTATCCATGTATGGTTCGGCAAAGTCAACGATTTCCTTGCGTTGGGGAGTGATATACATCGCAGCAATAACAAAATCAGCCTGGCCGTTCTGTAGGGATGGAATCAGACCGGTAAACTGCATTTCCTGGATTTCCAGCGGAACGCCGATTTTCTTGGCGATGGCTTCCGCCACGTCAATATCATAGCCGACGACTTTGTTTGTTTTCTCATCATGATACTCAAACGGGCGATAGTTTCCTGTAGCAAGAATCAATTTGCCTTTTTTCTTGATGTCGTCGATACGGCTGGCTGCTGCCGGTTTTGCTTCCGGTTTTGCAGGAGGTTGAGACTGTCCGCAGCCTGCGATCACCAAGGATAACATCAGCATTCCCAGGAGTAGAGCCATCATTTTTTTCATCGTGTTCATGCACATCCCTCTCTCATTATTTTTATAACAAAAAAAACCTATGCGTTTCCCTAAAAGACGCACAGGCTTCTTCGCCATTCAGACAATGTCTCCGGCTATTCAACCCGACGCTGTCTATCCGGAGTGTATAATTGTTCTACACAAGAAAAATTTATCATGTTTCAGACAACAAATCAAGAGCATTTATTACTATAGTCTATTTTTTTTAGTTACACTATCTTCTTGTTGTTCCCATTTGGCTCAATATTCAGCTTTTACGTTTTGGAAACCGCGTTGCCTGACAAGATAATCATACACATTGGCCAGAATTCTTTTTTTTTCTGCCGGCGTAATGTTCTCCCCTGCATAAGGCGCTTCCCAGGCTGTCACCAGAGTATCATCCAGATATATCACCGGATCTCGAAAATCGATCTCCAGCAGCATAGTCCTGCTATTTTCACGATATTCCAGGCAATAGAAATGCGGGATACTGATTTCATAGTCTGGAAACATTGTACATAACCCCAATTTTTCGGTTCTTCTTTAACTCCGGCAGTTCGATGGTGGTAAATACTCCGGTGGGACGTGCACCGGCAACAAAGCAATAAACATCCCCTGCCGCTTGCTGGGCATATCGTTGGGACAGTCGCGACCACACCCTTGTTGCCTGTTCCGGTTTCAACGGGCTGCCCTGATCGAACAGTTTCAGCTCATCAAGCATTTTTCCACCCGGAGTCATCTCCAGCGTTGTCTTGTCTTCAGAAATCGCAAATTGTTCGGCCAGCTTTCGGTTTCCTTGCCCCGAGTAAAAAACAGCCTTGCCGATTGCCGTGCTGACATCCAGTTTCTCCACAAGATCCATATAATA
>CAZXCC010000074.1:9931-11294 GCA_964638945.1 uncultured Veillonellaceae bacterium
AAAAAAGGCATCTGCCCATACCGTCCATTTTCATCGAAATATTTGACGACCTGATTGTTCACGGCAGAAATCACCCATACTCTGGATATGGCACCGGTCACCCAAAGCAACCGGTCACCCGAAGTCAAATTTATCGCAGCTTTGCTCATATCGACTTCTTCCCCTTTCGTTGGCTCTGTACGGCATTACCGTCAACTATCCCGTCTTCTCATCGATAAAAACCGCCAACCAAATACACGGTGGTTCCTGCGATGTTTCAGCCACCCGGTGCTTCAAGTGCGCCGGTATCAGAAGCCATTCACCGGAGCACATTGTCGTCATGCTTCCGTCTTCCCATTGCAAAGTTGCTTCTCCCTGCATCACTGCAACCCATTCTGTTTCCTTCTGATCATACCAAAAATTTGGCGGCGAAGCCTGTCCAGTCGAAATAATCCGTTCAATACGCACACCCGATTTTTGCGCCAATAACTCGACAAATTCTTCAGTCTGCAATTGAGGAGGAAGTGTATACAGCCTTTTCGTCTCCATTCTCCTGACGGCTCCTTCCCTGTCGGTATGACAAAGGTAATGAGAGAGTGTGCTGTTGCTAAAAGAGAATTCTGTTCATTCATTTCGAAATCCTCCCCAAAACATGGAAAGAAAAAATCAGTTCCGTCCCCTGTATGTTAAAAAGAGTTCCTGGCAAATTACCAGGAACTCTTTCGTAGCCAATATGTAATTCTTGATTAAGCGCAAGAATTATTTGCTGAAATACCTGTCAAGCAGACCTTTGAAAGCAGCACCGTGGCGGGCTTCATCCTTGCACATTTCATGAACGGTATCATGAATTGCATCAAGGTTGAGTTGCTTTGCTTTTTTGGCAATGCCCAATTTGCCCTGGCATGCCCCATACTCCGCATCGACACGCAGTTCGAGATTTTTTTTCGTAGAGGGGAAAACCACTTCACCCAACAATTCCGCAAATTTCGCTGCATGCTCGGCTTCTTCAAAAGCAATACGTTTGTATGCTTCGGCAACTTCCGGATACCCTTCCCTGTCAGCTTGACGGCTCATGGCCAAATACATTCCGACTTCGGTGCATTCGCCCATAAAGTTCATTTTCAGGCCTTCCACGATTTCCGGATCTACACCCGCAGCAACACCGATACGATGTTCATCCGCCCAAGCCAGGGAAGTGGTAGTTTGCTCAACAAACTTGGTAGAAGGAGCCTTGCATTGCGGACATGCCTCTGGTGGTGCATCCCCTTCGTGAACATAACCACAGATCGAACAGACAAATTTCTTCATTTTGCTTCCTCCTGTTTTTAATATATTTATTAATGGATAATTATTATTTATCTCACGTTATTAATTTATCAGATCT
>CAZXCC010000075.1:0-11220 GCA_964638945.1 uncultured Veillonellaceae bacterium
CCGTCCGAAAAAAAGAGTTTGACAATATTCGTATCGGCATCAAACCCAGCACCAGTCATGGTCACGTCATTTGCCACGAGCATGTCGAGATTTTTCCGATGCAATTTTTCCAGGGCATGTTTGGCCAAATCCTGAGTTTCCGCAGCAAAGCCAACCAAAATCTGATTGGTTTTTCGGCTTCCCAGTTCGGCAAGGATATCCGGATTCTTGGTCAGGCTGATTGTCAATTTATCCGAAGCCTTCTTAATCTTTTGCAGAGCCGCGTTCTCAGGGCGATAATCCGCCACGGCTGCTGCTTTGATAACGATATGGGTTTTCGGAAATTCTGCCATCACGGCATCACGCATCTGGGAAGCGCTTTCTACCGAAATCAGTCGTACGCCTTCCGGCGCCTGCAATGCCACAGGACCTGACACCAAGGTAACGTCAGCTCCTCTTGTGCAAGCAGCTGCTGCAAGGGCATAACCCATTTTGCCGCTGGAGCGGTTTCCGATAAACCGTACCGGATCAATCGCCTCCCGCGTCCCTCCGGCTGTTACGAGAATCCGAAGACCTGCAAATTTACCGGCTGTCTGAAAGAAAGAATCAATTCTCGCTACAATATCCTCCGGTTCAGGTAACCTACCGACTCCTTCGGTGCCACAGGCCAGAATACCTGATGCCGGCTCCATAACATGAAACCCTCGACTTCGCAAGGTTGCAAGATTTGCCTGTGTTGCAGGGTTCATAAACATATTCGTGTTCATCGCAGGCGCTAGCAATACCGGCGCTTTTGTCGCCATAACCGTGGTGCTCAGAAAATCATCCGCGATTCCATGCGCAAGTTTGCCGATCATGTTCGCTGTAGCCGGTGCTACGACAAAAAGGTCGGCTCTCTGCGCCAACGCAATATGCTCAACATTCCACAATTTCGGTTCTTCCCACATTGACGTATAGACAGGCTGGCCGGATATTTCACGGAACGTCAGCGGAGTCACAAACTTGGTCGCCGACTCCGTCATAATGACATGAACTTTTGCGCCGGCCTTAATGAGCCGACTGACAACTTCAACCGACTTATAAGCGGCAATGCCGCCGCATACACCGAGAACTATTGTTTTTCCGGCAAGCATTTTATATTGTGCCTGGTTTGGCCCGATCATAAGTCACTTTATCCAGGCCGATCTCTTCCAAAGCGATTGTTACTGCTTTGTTTGATTTGCTTGCAACGAGCGAACGCTCCCCGGCAACCACTTCACGCGCACGGCGGGAAGTAAGTATGACCAGAGTATATTTGCTGTCGACTTTTTTCAATAATAGATCCAATGATGGATGAATCAAAATCGTATCCCCTTCCACTATTTTTTTGTCAGGTCCACGCCCCACACCAGTCCGATCAAGTCAACATTGCGTTTTACACGCCATTTTTCCGCCCGTATGATGGCGGCAACATCGCCTGTCGCTTCCCGAAGTTCGTCATTTATCACCAGATAGTCATATTCATGAACATAACCAAGTTCCTGCGCCACGGAGCTAAGTCGTTTCTGCATCGCTTCCGGCGTTTCTGTGCCTCTGTGATGGATACGGCGTGATAGTTCACGCGGCGATGGCGGCACGATATAGATAAATACGCCGGCCGGGAACCTTTTTTTTACCTGCATGGCCCCCTGCGGGTCAATTTCCAGTATAATGTCATGTCCCTGATTGATCGCTTCCATTACACGACGACGGGGCGTGCCGTAATAATTGCCGTACACTTCAGCCCATTCAAGCAATTCATCCTGTTCCATCATGCGACGAAACTCTTCATGCGAAACAAACCAGTAATTTACACCGTTTTCTTCGCCTTCACGAGGAGCGCGCGTAGTGGCCGAAACTGAATAATGAACAGTGGGATAATCATCAAGCAACGCTTTCACAATCGTTCCCTTACCAGCTCCTGATGGACCGGAAATGACGATCAGGCTGCCCTTGGGGTTTCCCACCATGAATTCAGGAACCCTGCAATCAGTCTTCACTGCAGTTTTCCGAATCTTTGTTGATGAGTCGATGCGCCACAGTGTCGGGTTGAATTGCGGAAAGAATGATATGGTCGCTGTCAGTAATGAGTACGGCGCGGGTTCTGCGGCCATACGTCCCGTCAATCAACCGGCCTCTGTCTTTGGCATCCTGTACCAGTCTCTTGATTGGCGCAGACTCTGGTCCAACAATGGCTATGATGCGGTGGCTGAAAACCACATTTCCAAAGCCAATGTTCAGCAATTTCACATCCACAGGCGGGCCTCCGTCATTCAATATTTTGTATCTGTTCCCGTACTTTCTCGATTTCGCTTTTGATTTCAACCATCATTGCGCTTGTCGTCATATCGTTGGTTTTGGAACCAATGGTATTTGCCTCACGATTCAATTCTTGCAGGATGAAATCAAGTTTTCGGCCGACGGCGGTTTCCCCGCGCATTGCCTGCACGAACTGATCCAGATGACTGTCGAGCCGTACCAGTTCTTCCGTGATATTCGTCCTGTCGGCCATAATTGCCACTTCTTGCAGCAGCCTGCTCTCATCCGGCATTGCATTGACTTCGGACAGGATTTCCCGGCAGCGCTCACGCAACCGTTCCCTGTATTCATCCACAATCGCCGGTGCACGCAATGCAATGGCCTGTCCCAATTCACGAATGCGACCGATACGTGCCGTCAGATCGCGATGGATATTTTCACCTTCAGCGATACGCATTTCCATAAGATTGCCCAATGCCCTGTCAATTGCTTCCGAAAGCTTTGGCCAAAGGGTATCCAAATCTTCCGTAGTCTCCTCAATTTTCAGTACATCAGGAAATTTGGCGATATCATACGGACTGACGGAATCAATGGAAAGTCCGCAGGCATCTGCAACGTCCTTCACCGCCTGGAAATATCCGCTGGCAAGACCTTTATCCACGCGTATATTACGATGCCGTTCCATATAATCGTCCGAAGTGACAACCACATCAATACGGCCTCGGGCCAAAATTCCAGCAATGCTTTTACGGGCCCTGTCTTCAAGGCCCCCCAATGTTTTGGGAATTCTGAGCACAATATCATTGAATCGATGATTGACCGCACGGATCTCGACTGTAAACCGGTGATCCCTGTCGAGATACTCACCGCGGCCGAAGCCGGTCATGCTTTTGAACAAAGGGACTCCTCCTTTGCTATATCCACCATCTTAAAGAGTAAGATTCTGTTTCATGCGTCCAAGTGCTTCCCGGATACGGCTTTCATCAACAGTAAGGGCAAACCTTACATAGCCTTCGCCGGTCGGTCCATAACCAACGCCAGGCACCACAATAATGCCGCATTTTTCCAACATCGCTTCGGTAAAGCTCATGGAATCATAGCCGGCAGGCACAGGCGCCCATACATAAAAAGTAGCTTTTGTTTTCTCCATCTTCCAGCCCAGTTCGTTCAGGCCGTCTATCAATAAATCCCGGCGCTTTTGGTACAGCGCATTCATACCGGGAATAAATCCGGGGTCGATGTTTTGCAGAGCCTCGATGCCGGCATCCTGTACCGCCGTAAACTGTCCAGAATCGACATTGGTCTTGATGATTCCAAGTCCGGCGACCACTTCCGCACAGCCGACAACGAAGCCGGCGCGCCATCCGGTCATATTGAAGGGTTTGGACAGGGACCCGAATTCCACTGCGATGTCCATGGCTCCGGGAACCTGAAGGATGCTTGGCGGCCGATAGCCGTCAAAGGCCATCTCCGAATAGGCGTTGTCGTGACAGAGAATAATATCGTACTGTTTACAGAAAGCAACCGCTTCGGCAAAAAATTTCATATCCGCAATCGCTGCAGTCGGGTTGTTCGGATAATTCAGGAACATGATCTTGGCTTTTTTCGCAACTTCCGCATCAATAGCAGAGAAATCCGGCAAAAATTTATTTTTGGCTTCCAAAGGCATATAATGCGCCACTCCGTTGGCGAACATGGTACCGAGTTTGTAAACCGGATATGCCGGGTCAGGGATCAGTGTATAGTCGCCGGGATCGACAAACGCAAGGAAAACATGGGCAATACCTTCCTTCGATCCAATCAGGGTCATGACTTCGGTCGAAGGATTCAATGTAACATCATACCGTTTTTTATACCAGGCACTCACCGCAGTACGAAATTCAATGGATCCTTCATAATCAGGATACCGGTGATTTTTGGGATTGCGAACAGCCTCGCACATTTTTTCAACGATTTGAGGTGGTGTCGGCTGGTCAGGATCACCGATACCAAAGCTGATAATATCAACGCCTCTTGCAATGGCTTCCTTTTTCTTCTTATCAATCAGGGCAAATAGATACGGGGGTACTTTCTTGATTCTTTCCGCTCTTTCCACAATCTTCATCCTCCATCTTCAAAATGGTTTTAGTCCAGGTAATCTCCCCGAAACACTTCTACTGCAGGTCCAGTTTTGTATACATGGTTGTCTTCGCCCCATTCAATCAACAAATCGCCGCCATCCAGATGAACGTTTACCGTTCGATCGGTTTTACCGTTCAGGACAGCTGCCACCGCCGTCGCGCAGGTACCGGTGCCGCAGGCCAGCGTTATACCGGCTCCTCGCTCCCAGACCCGCATACGCAGAGTCTTGCGGTCGATCACTTTAACAAACTCAACATTTGTTTTGCGCGGAAACATGGGATGAATCTCAATCGGTTGTCCCACAGCTTTCAGGTCGAGGTCTTCCACTTCATCCATAAAAATGACACAGTGCGGATTTCCCATGTTGATGCCGGTAAATCGGTATGATTCATCCCCCACCGTCAGCAGTTCGTTGATCGCTGTCGCTTCCGGATCACCTGTCATCGGAATCAAACCGCGTTTTAACTTCGGTTCTCCCATATCCACACGGACCGCAGAAACTTTGCCGTTTTCAAACAAAAGTTTTGGCCTGATGATGCCAGCCAGGGTCTCGATGGCAAGTTCCGTTTTTTTCGTCAGGCCTGCTTCATAAACATACCGGGCGAAACAGCGCGTCACATTGCCGCACATTTCTGCCTCGCTGCCATCTGAGTTAAATATGCGCATGCGAAAATCAGCAATATCGGAAGGCAGCGCGAAGACAAGTCCATCGGCGCCGATGCCGAAATGCCTGTCACATACTGCAATCGCTTTCGAAGCATAATCTACAATTTTTTCTTCAAAGCCGTTCACTATGACAAAATCGTTGCCAATACCCTGCCATTTTGTAAATTTCACAACATACGCCTCCTGGAAAATCACTTGTAATACATGAATTATATACAAAAGCGAGCCTAAAGTCCACCTTCAGTGACCGGGCATACGGCCTCACAGTTCCCAGCTAATTTTACTCGTCATGTCATTTATGGTCTTCTCCCAGAAAAACCTGTCGGTGTCCGGGACAAAAACACCCAAAGCAAATAATCTTTCCTTATGCATAAAAATATATACTTTGGCAGACATCGGCAACGGAACCTTTTCTGTCATAATCAGGCGGGCAGAAATTGCAGGAACGCTGCGTCCGCCAAACGAAGTTTTACGTGACTGGGACCATTCCAGGATTTTCCCGCCATTTTCCGCCAGACTCTTTTCCAGAAGCGGACGGGCCAGCTCTCCCAAAATCTGTGGATTTGCTTCTGCAATACCAAACAATAATGCAGCCGGACCCTGTGTCTGCTCAATACGGTACGCAACAAGCCGCGCGTAATGCCAGGCATCGCCGGACAATCCGACCAGATCATACTGCAGGCCTGCGTTTGGCTGATTTTCCAGCCCTTTTGCTTCCGTAGCCATCATCCATTCCGGCAGGCTTATGCTCCCAACCCCAACAATTCCAAGAGAACCGCCGGTGGATGAGGCCGCGAAGACGGGCGGCAGAGAACTGAAGCATATCAGCAGTATTGCTGCCCAGATTGCAAATATCCTGCGGTTGTGAAACATCGAAACACTCCCCTTCATATCATGTCAATATCATGTAGAAAAACGACGTGAAAATACGCGGCATACGACAAACCCCAGCAAAAGCAATGCGCCGCCTGTAATCAGGAATAATGGCCGGATTCCCGTCCATGAACTGAGAAAGCCGCCAATCAGAGGTCCAACCATCGCTCCCAGTTGATTCGCTGAAGTCGTAAGGCCGAAAACACGTCCCTGAAAACCGGCATCGACGGAGCTGACAGCCAATGTATTGATGGCAGGGAATACACCGACAATAAACAGACCGTAAAAGAATTGCATTGCACCAAACTGAAAAATATCTCCGGCCCAATACTGCATAAAGTTGAAAACTCCGGCGCCAAACAAGGAAATCATCATCAATGCCGTGAAACCCCGAGCCTGACCAATGCGGCCCCACAAAGGGGCGGCAATGGCGCTTGCAACGCCGGCCAAACTATAAACGAAACCGGAAGTCAACACCACCCCTTCGAAGGTATGTTGCAATTCTGCCACATATAAAGTAATTAAAGGCTGCAGGGTATTACTTGCGGCCTGTACAGCAAAAGTCAGCATCAACATCCGCATCAGTACCCGGTTTTCAAATGCGGTCCGCATATCTATCCACAAGCTGCTTTTTTGTGTCGGAGGCGGTGTCACGGTCTCTTTGACCAAAAAGAAAACAGCTGCTGTAGCAAGGCAGATGCCGAGAGAGGATACCACGAAAGAAAGCCGCATCCCAAAAAAATGGGATAGTACGCCGCCTATCAAGGGTCCAATGATCCCTCCGACAACAAGTCCGGCCTGCATGATGCCCATACTGAATCCGAGCTGCTCCGGCGGCGAGGATGTAGCGACAATCGCCATGGCTGCCGGTACAAACCCATTGGCAATCCCTTGAAGAACACGAAGACCGAACAGTTCCAGCGGGCTATGAACGAGAGCGCCGGCAAAATAAACGAGGGCCAGGCTAAACCCCGCCCTCATGATCATTTTTTTCTTACCGGACCTGTCTGCTCTACGTCCCCAGTATGGAGCGAGCAAAGCAGCAACCAGAAAAGTGACCGAAAAAATAACCCCGGACCAAATCTTTACCTCGTCATGGTCCACGCCCAACTCCAACAGAAAAATCGGCAAAAATGGAATAATCATTGTATAACTGGAGCCGCATAACATCACGGCCACCACTAACGTCCAAAGGTTCTTGCGCCACATGAAAAAACAAATCTCCTATCCTGTCAAAACAGACTGCATTTCTCCCGCAATACTCAGGGGTTATCCGCCGCAAGCACAGCAGTCAGTAAACCAGGGAAACGCAATTCCAACTCATCGCGTCGCAACGAAACAAACCGATGTGTTCCTTCCATGCGGACCCGTATGAGTCCTGATTCGCGCAATACGCGAAAATGATGGGACATCGTGGATTTTGCAACAGCAACGTCAAACCCCCGGCAGCAGCATTCTTCGCCCTGTGTTGCCAAATTCCTTACGATATCCAACCGTGTTGGATCGCTCAGTGCATAAAGAACTGCCGATATTTTCAGTTGTTCGGCCATGGGATGATGTAACGTTTTCATGTCTTGAATTATAACAAGGTTTATGATATGCTGCAATTAGTTTTATAGTTCTATTGTTGTAGAACTATTATTATTTTAGGAGGGATCTATACGATTATCGACAGTCACGCCCATGTCATGTTGCCTTTTGAAAAACAGTTGGAATGGATGGATGAAGCCGGTGTCGACAAAACCATACTCTTCAGCAGCACCATCCACCCCGAAACCGCCCCTGACCTGAACGCATTTGAAAAAGAAATGGCGGCGCTGGATGATATACTGGCCGGAAGGAAAAATCCCACACAGGAACGGTTGAAAGCCATTGAGGAACTTACCCGCTCGATTGATTTCAACCCATCCAGATATATTGGATTTGGTTCGATGCCGATGGGGTTTGGGATGCAGGAAAGTATATCATGGATCGAAAAACATGTTATTGCAAATCGTTTTCATGGAATCGGAGAATTAGCTCCCGGCACCGGTCAGATTGCCAAATTGGAGTCTGTTTTTGCCGCCTCTGCCGCACTCGGTTCTTTGCCTTTATGGGTCCATTCGTTTTTTCCGTTGAATTTTTCGGACATTCAGGAACTTCTCTCCCTCTCGGCAAAATATCGCACCGTACCGCTAATTCTGGGCCATATGGGCGGAATATACTGGCGGCAGACCCTTCGACTGGCCAAAGAACTGCCGCAGGTTTACCTTGACCTTTCCGCATCATTTACCACCCTCGCACCTATGATGGTCGCAAGGGAACTTCCCCGCCGCACCTTGTTCAGTTCAGATGCTCCGTACACTTCGCCGGCGGCTGCACGCTCACTGATGGAAAATGCAATCAAAGACCCTTACATCCGTGCAAGAGTCTTTGGCGAAAATATTGCAGAACTTCTTGATTTATAAAAGGACTGATTATACACCTTATCTTTGACAACTGTGGTAGAAGGAGCACCATAAAGTATAAACGCGCCTTTACGGCGCGTTTATACTTTATGACATTTTTTGTCGCATTTACTTCTGCTTGACTCCTGTCATGGCTTCCTCCAACGTCGGAGGGGTATCTCCCGGCACATTCCAGCTTTCATTGGCCTTTTCCAGAAAAAGTTTAAGAGGAATGAAATCCTTTGATAGGATGGACATTGTTTCCGCACAGATGTGACCCATATCCACCACTTCCTGCCCTGCGCGTCGTAGTGCCTCAAAATACCATGGACAGTCCAAATGCGCAAGAAATTCACCCGCTGGGCACAATATTGCGCCGATAAGCTCGTTTTCAACTGCCGATAAAACCTTGAACTGGTCGACAAGTGCATCAAAATGGTGTCTTTCAGGAAAACCGCAATTTGAGACAAGCAAGTTCTTGGTATTTTCATTCTCATAGCGCAGTGGATGCGAATAATGCTCTCCCCGTTTCACGATATAAGGTTTGCATAATGGTAGAGTTCGTTCCATAATACGTTTCAGACGGGCCGTCATTCCGAAATGATATAGAGGCGTAGCCCAGACAACAATGTCAGCCAGCCTGATTTTTTCCAATACAACAGACATATCATCTTTCAATATGCAGCACCCAGGGGTCTTGTTCCAGCAGCTGAAACAACCCAGACAATCTTTAATGTTCAACTCTGCTGCATATAGAATCTCCGTCTGCGCGCCGGCCTGCTGCGCACCGCCCAGGAATGGTTCCAACAGTCTGTTCGTGTTACTGAGCCGTGCCCGCGGACTTCCATTCAGCGCCAAAATCCTCATCGACTACCCATCCAAAAAACAATAGTGTTAACATTTTGCTATCACACCGCGTGAAATGCCAGTTAAGCGCTCGATTTGACGAATTGATAAATCTTCTTCCTCCCGCAATTGTTTCAGCATTGCGTTGCGCACATCTTTAGGCCATTCCTGGATTTCTTCCGGTTCCCTGCCGCCAGTGCAAAACTTGATTTTACGTCTTATTTCTTCGTCACTAAGCGTCTGTTTGCCAAAAGTGTCGAACTCTTCTTCACATTCCTGTTCATGCAAACGAAGCCATTCATGACGTCCGGCTAAAACAATGGCAAATGCGGTATCCGCCAAATTTCCCCCATAAATATACTCCTGAAAACTGCTATACGGATAATCCTCCAGCTTCGCAACAAGGCGTGCTTTTATCGGTCTTTGATGAATATAACAAAGTAATGGAAGAAAATGTTCGTCGATTTTTACAGGTGTGCTTTTGTAGCGACTGGTTACGAGAGAACCGCACCTATGATATTTGCGGTTGAAATATATCGCATATTTGGTCATCAACCTCTTCATGATTGATGAAATATCACATGATTTTTTTTCTTTGATCACAAGATGCATAGAGTTGCTCATCAGGCAATACGCCTGGATTTCGAAACCCATTATCTGCTTCAGTTTCAGCAATGCATCGAGCATGCGTTGAAAGTCCTCGTTGTCATGAAACAAATTCTGGTGATCAGCGCCCCTGCTGACAACATGATAATAACCCGTATTACTAAATTTGCGTGCCTGTCTTGGCATGATAACACCCCGCCGCACATTACCCGTTTGAGAATATTTCTTCCCAGGACGAAGCTTCCCCTGCCTGTTATAAAAATATATTTAAGCAAATAAACGACCGTCCCATTCGTCATACCATTTTGTCTTTCACCAGAGCTTCTAAAGCTGCAATGGGTGGAGCCAACCATTTTTCGCGATGCATCAGCATGAATGCTTCGTATTGTATTGCCGGAAAACCGCAATGAAGTCGAACCAATGCTCCATTCCTCAAGTCATCCATTACAGCAATATCCGGCATCATACCAATCCCTAGACCATGTTTGACACATTGACGGATGGCTTCCATACTGTCGAACTCCATCAAGGACAGTGGGTAAACCTCCGCTTTTTTTAGCAACGAATCCATTTTCTGCCGATAACTGCTGCTTGCCTCCGGCGCGATAATTGTCTGTGACGCAAAAGCACCAAGGTCCAGTTTTTCGATGCTGGAGAGTTCGTGGTCTGGCGCTGCGACGAAGAAAGCTTCTCCTTTAAACAGCGAGAGCTGGCGCATTGTGGACTGATTAGATTCATCTGACATGCCAAATGCAACATCAACCAGATTTTGCCTCACCCATACCGCCATGGACGGGCACGCTCCGATCCGAATCACAATTTTGACACGAGGATACTTCAACTTATATTCCTTTAAAAGCTGTGGCAGCCAAAAGACACAGAGAGATTCAGCCGAGCCGATGGTCAATGTTCCTGTGAATGGCTCTTCCTGTCTAAACCGAGCGGTAAGTTCCATCATGTCCAGGGCCACCTTCTCCGCCAACGGAACCAATAATCTTGCTTGTTCCGTCAGAAATACCTTTCTCCCAATTCTTTCAAACAGCTGCACTCCCAGTTCTTCTTCCAGCATCCGTACATGTTCCGATACGGTTGATTGCGAGTAGTTCAGCGCCCTTGCCGCTTCGCCAAATCCCAGCATTCTTGCAACGACAAGAAAAGTTTGCAGCGGTTTCATATCCATAAAGAACACTCCCATCGAAATATCCGATTGTTATCATCTCAAACAATCGTTTTATTCTTCCTGTTGTTCATGATAGGATAAAAATGTAATCAGAGCAAGAAAGGAAAACATAAAAGATGCAAACTCATCTCAAAAAAAGTATCAATTGGATACAAGGAGCGGCATTGACTATCGGCGCCGTGTTGGGCGCCGGCATTCTGGTGTTGCCTGCTATTGCGGCACAGTTGGCTGGTCCGGCATCCCTTA
>CAZXCC010000076.1:0-11109 GCA_964638945.1 uncultured Veillonellaceae bacterium
TAAGAATCTTTGTCAACAGATTACTGTCAGACATTTTAAAGCGGGGCCGGAACATTTTTTATGTTCCGGCCCCGCTTTAAAATGTCTGAAAAATTTTTAGTTACAATTGCATTGGATATAGATTTAATTGATAATTTATTTCATATATTTTTTCACAATCCCCATCTCATTCTTTTTACTCTTTGATGACCAGCACTACTCCTGACAATATCAACGCTGATCCGACCCAAAAGGGCCATCCCACCTGCTCACCCAGAAAAAGCCAACCGAATAAAGTGCCAACCAGCGGCTGAAAGAAAAAATATAGTCCTCCGCTCCCCGCATCAACCAATTGAAGACCCTTGTTCCAAAAATAAAAAGCACCGGCTGTCGAGACAGTTCCGATATAGAGGATGCCTGCCAGTATCGAGGGTTGTAGCATCCGCGCAAGATGCTCCGGTTGTATCTGTGCCACAGCAATCGGGGTCATGGCAACTGTGGCAGAAAGAATCGCATAGGTCGTCACCACTAATAAAGAACAATCTGCCGGAACTTTTTTTATCAAAACAGACATCAATGCCCACGTAACAGCCGCCAAACCCAATATCAATCCCCCTGTGCGTGAAGCGTCAGCCATATCGCCGATCCCAACGATCCCCAGAACCCCGGCGGTTGCCAAAAAAAGTGATATCCCTTTTCGTGCCGTTATGCGTTCCTGTAGAATAAAACGAGCAAAAATGACCATAAATGCAGGTGTTGCAGATGTAATCACCGACCCCATCTGGGCTGATGAAAGATGTGTTCCTGCAAATTGGGCCCATATCGAAAAAAAGTACCCGATCAATCCGATTGCGATTACCAAGGGAATCGTCTTGCGTGGAATATGCCATGATTCCCCTCGGATCATGCCAAATAAACCCAATGTAACCAACGCAATCAAATAACGGATCCAGACCAGTTCCAGTGCTGGAATTACAGCCAGCACCACTTTGCTGACAACATAGACACCACCCCAAATGCTTGCCGCAAGCATTAAATAGACCGGCCCTAAAAACCTGTCCATCACATCAATCCTTTATGTACCAATTTTTGCAGAAAAGCCGGCAGGCATACACCCACCGGCTCCTTTGCCGCAATCTGCTCGAACAGGCTTTTCGAAACCTACTCTTACATACCGTGTGGCGCCAACTTGAATTTTTCCACAAGTTCTTTGAGTTCCTGCCCTTTGGCAGCCGTTTCCCCAGCACCGGAAGCAACCGTATGCATGGTGGCGGACATTTCTTCCGCCGCCGCGGCTACTTCCTCCGCGTTTGCAGCATTATTGTCGTTTATGTCGGCTATCCCCTCAATCAACGCCACGATCTGGTCGGATGTGGCCACTTCGGATTGCGTGATATCAAGAATCCGGTCGGCTCCCGCAACGGTTTCCGTCACGGATTCCACAATCTTGCCGAGCGCGGATCCTGCATCTTTGACCAAAGACACACCTTGTTGCACTTCCGCCCGGCTTTGTTGCGTCGCAGCCACCGCTGCCGCCGTGCTTTCCGATACTTTGCGGATAAGTCCGGCGACTTCTTCCGCCCCTTGATTGGATTGTTCCGCGAGCTTTCGCACTTCTTCCGCAACGACCGCAAACCCTCTGCCTGCCTCTCCTGCCCGGGCCGCTTCAATGGCGGCATTCAACGCCAACAAATTTGTCTGCCCCGCAAGATTGGTAATCGTATCAGTAATAAGCTCGATTTTTTTCGAATACTCATCCAGATCATTAATACACTTTTCTGTCAGACCAGTCTGCTCGCTGATATTGTCCATGCGGCGGATTGTTTCTTTTACGGTGCTCTCTCCCTGTTTTGCGGCCTCAAGGGCCAGCGCCGAGTTGGACTGCGCCGTCACAGCCCTCTCTTTGGCAATCTGAATCAACGAAGAAAGCTGCACCAACACTTTTGATGTCTGTACGGTTGCTTCTTTGCCCCGCACCGTGTTGCCGGCAAGATGCGTCATGTTGGTGGCCACCTCTTCCGTCGTAGAGGTCACCTCCTGCGACGAAGCCGCCATCTGCTGCGCCGCCGCAGCCAGTTCGTCCGACGAACTTCTCACCACTGACATGATACGGCTTTGTTCTTTGGCCATATCATTAAATTCTGAAACCATTTCACCAATTTCATCCTGCGAATGCACTTTGCCCCTGACGGTAAGATCCCCCTTGGCCATCCTCCGCATGAGGTCCTGCATCTCTTTAACCGGCCGCGTAATGCCGCGCGCTACAAATACTCCCACCAATACACCAATGACCAGAGAAGCGATACTCGCTGCAATGACCATCATGATGGTCTTGTCTCCGTTTTCAGCGCTCTCTTTCATAGCCTTGCTGATATCTTTCTTTTGCAGCTCTCTCACTTCAGATAGTTTGGCGAAAAGGGCCGCAACGGATGAAACGACATCCGGACGGCGCGCATACTCAACAGCTTCCGCATCCTTGCCAGCCTGTTTCAGAGGTACGACGCCTTTTTCACCAATCTCAAAATATCTGTCATTCAGTCCGTTCAATTCTTTGGCGATTTTCTTCACCTGTTCGTTCTGTGCCTTGGTTTCCAGCGATGCGATCAGGTCTTTATTCTGTTTATACAGGTTCCGGTAATTTTCAAGAGCTTTGGGATCATTCGTCAGCATATATCCACGCAATTGTGCGACCTGTTCCGAAGTCTTTGCCACCATATCCGCCGTATCCAGGAGCATCGGTAAATTCACTTCTTCAATTTGCTGAATGCTATTGTTCATGGTTCGCACCAGAAAAAATGTGATACCGGAAGAAATCAATCCAATAGCACATACCAGCAGAAACCCTGCCAATAATTTGGCCATCAGCGAGCGAAATTGCAACATATCTGCATCCCCTCCCTTCAATATAGCCTGATGATTTTATTGGATGGTAAAAACATCGTATAACCTTGTTCTCTCGAACAGGGTCTTGACTCGACCGGTCAACCCTTTCAGAACCATTTTCCCATTCTTTCCCTTCAGCTCTTCATCAAGGAAAATGAACAGGCCCAGTCCCGTACTATCCATGTAATCAATTGCCGAAAGGTCGAACTGGAACGTCTTATGCCCTTTTTTTATCAGGTCCTGAACAGCCTCACGCAGGTTCGCCGCATCGATCGCATACATGCTGCCACCCAGTTTAACAACGACCTGATTGCCTTCTGTTTTGATGTCTTGCAACAAATGATATCTCCCCTTTCGCTTAATGATGATGTCTTGTCTTTTTAATCAACAACACTTCGTTACCACTGACGCTATAACATACTCGATCCACGCACTCCAGCATGATTCCTATGCCCCGTCCGCTAAAAGCCGATGAATTTATTTCATGCCGTTCCAGTTTAGCACGCTCACTGTTCAGATAACTAATGCTGTCAAAACCGCGCCCTGAGTCTTTTATCCGTATCGAAACATGGCCTGCGTAGTCACGGACTCTGATAAAAACAGGTCGGGTGACCGAACCATGTCTCAGAGCGTTTCCTGCCGCTTCATGAAATGCCAGCAAGATTTCATCAGCCTCATGCGGATAATAGCGTTCAATAAATGCCGTAATCTGCAACCGGGCAAGATGAAATTCGTCGAACCCAATGAAGCAGACCTGCAATTCCGGCCTCTTGTTCAATAAGACGGATTTATCCGGTTTTAGCTGGATGCATATTCCTGCCTTATCGTCCCATGCCAATGAACTATTGCGCATTTCCTCAAGAGATCTGCATGTTTCGTGAAAGTCCAGCTTGGGAAATTTATCGATTTCGAGAAGGTCACTGAATCCATCAGTCAAAAAATAGAAGCAATCCCCCTGTCGTGCAGGATAGGTTCGTTCTTCAAAGGAAGGAGTCTTTTTCAATCCCATCAGCGAACCGGACATTTCAATCCGGCCGATAAAATATCGTGTTTTGATGAAGAACTCGTACAATCCGCCACACACCACACGCAATTCACCTTGACGAAGATCCAGTTCAAAACAAATCGCTGCAAAATAAGCTCCCTCAGAAAAATATCCCAGTGACCGTCCATGAACCCATTTCATTTTTTCAACCAACGGCAGGGAGAGAGAGGCAGATTCTCGAAAAAGCACGGATAAAGCCGCAGTCCTGAGTCCAGCCGTCACACCGTGTCCTGTTACATCTGCAAGATATCCGAAAAGGACTTCCCCCTGCATCGACCAAAAATAATCGAAGATATCGCCGCTAACAAGGTGCAGGGGCTGAAAGATGGTTTTCACCTGCACTCTTGGGTCATCGTAATTAAAAGGCAGATAAGTTTGCTGCACTTCGGCGGCCAGCATAATGTCCCGTGTAAATTCTTCATCCCGCCTGATCGCCGCATTCAGCAGACGCACATTCTCCGACATCATGGCTGCCAGGTTGGCAAACTGCTGAAGCAAAGCCTTCTCATCAGGGGCAAACTGTCTTGTTGTTTCGACGAATCCCAGACAAATTATCCCGACAATCTTTTCAAAAGCAACCAAAGGCACAAAGGCAATGGTTCCAATTTCATCCAACCACGACAACTGTACACGATTGGGCCAGTGCGGATAGTCATGGATTATTAAAAATTTCCCGGTTTGCCATACCAGTCCTGCGCCACCCTGACCCGGTTTCACCCGAATCTCCTTGACACTGGAATCAACATTGGGCCCGATAAATTTCATTTCCAGCATGCCCAAACGCTCATTCACCAAGTAAATGCTGGCGAAACTTGCATCCATAATTTTCTGTGCATGACGAAGAATCGTATTCATCAGCCTCTCATATTCCTTTTGATTTACCATATCAAGAGAAATACGATACAAGCTGTTAAGAAATCGATTTTGTCTTTTCAGTCGTCTTTCCAGTCGCTCATGCGTACGTTCTTCCAACTTTTTTAATTTTTCATCATGCCATTTTTCCAAAGCCATTATCAATATTTCTATTGCCGTCTCTAGCTTGAGCATATACTGCTCAAGACCGGATTTTCCTTTTTCGTCGATAAAGTGAAGAGTCCCAAATTCCTTTCCATCTTTTTTCAAAGCAATTTCAACACAGAAGACCGTATCATTGGCAGATTTCCATTGCAAAGGATCATACCCGTCGATTGATACATAAGAGAGTTTTGATTTATGCACCAACTGCGGAAAAACAACAGCCACTTTTGACACTTCCAACATTTGTGCAATATGGCGGAGCATCAGGGTCACTGTTGCTTCGCCATTATTGGTGCCTGAAAAAGCCCGTAGGATTTCAAGGCAATTTGCTGGAGAACACTGTTCCATCACCTGAAACTGCGGTTGGTTCATTTTCCCCACGCCTTTTGTATTCAATTAAAGAACTATATCATTTTGTTTTCGCCACTGTTTTTACAATTCCTTCATCCCCAGTCAATTATATTGCTACTTGCTTACAAAAAACTAAAATACTATAATAGTTTTTAGGTGTTAGTTGTAAAGGAAGGATTTGTATATGGAAGAGTTGCGGGAATTGATTCTTGATAAGGCGCAAAGCCGCTTTGACCGTTTCGGTTTTCAAAAAACCACGATGGATGAAATAAGCCGGGATTGTTGCATTTCCAAAAAAACTCTCTATGGACTTTTCTTGGACAAGCAGAATTTATTCGACTGTCTTTTTGTCAGAGAGAGCCATCGGGCGGTTGACACAATCTTCGAACGTATGGGAGAAGTTCCCGATCCCCTCGATAGGCTGATAAAACTTCTCAGAACTTCAATCGATTATTTTAGCGAAGAAATCTTTCTGACCCGCTTGCTCAAAAATGATGACGCTCTTTTTTCTGCGTTGATGAATGGCAAATATCACTGTCGGATTACGGATCACCTGATAGATATCATCGTCGGCATCCTGTCCGAAGGAAAAGCCAAGGGAAGAATCCGTCCCGACGTTGATGAAAAAGTTGCGGCATATATCGGCCTCAGACTCTTTGAAGCCTTCAGTTATATGCGAACAGTACCTTTCGATGCAATAAAGGAAAAACAGGGATACTACACTGACGCACTGGTTGATTTTTTTGTGCACGCACTTGCAGCAAAACAGTAGGGGGAATCACAACATGCAACTTGGAAAGTATGCTTCACGAAAAATATTTGCTATTTTCAGCATCGCTCTACTGACCCTATCTGGATGCGGAGGAAATAAAACTGCAGAAGAACAGCCTCCACTTGTCCGTTCGGTCGTAGTCAAACTGAATTCTTTTGATCAAAAAGCAAATTATGCCGGAGAGGTCAAGGGAAGATATGAAAGTCAGCTTGCTTTTCAGGTTGGCGGCAGGATCGTCCGACGCAATGTGGAACTTGGCAATCGAGTCAACACAGGCGATGTTCTGATGGAGATTGACCCCAAAGATGTTCAACAGGCTGTTGCCATTACTTCCGCCCAGGTTTATTCCGCTCAGTCCCAGCTGACTCTGGCCGAAAACAACCTCAAACGCTACCGGACCTTGTTTGAGCAAGGCGCAGTGAGCCGTGCCCAATACGAACAGTATGAAGCCTCTCATGCAGCGGCTTTAGCTGCTACCCGTCAGGCAGCCGCACAAAACACCCAGGGCGCCAATCAACTTGATTATACTGCATTACGCGCCAACAGCGCCGGAGTAATCTCCAGCATCACGGCCGAAGCCGGGCAAGTCGTGGGAGCAGGACAATCCGTATTGACGCTGGTACAGGACGGTGAACGGGAAGTCGAAATCGATGTGCCGGAAAATCGGTACAAAGATATATTGAACGCCAAAGAAATCAGAGTTTCCTTCTGGGCGCTGCCTGATCAGGTTGTCTCTGGAAGTGTACGCGAAATAGCTCCCATTGCCGACAAAACTTCACGCACCTACAAAGTACGCATCAGCCTGAAGAATCCCCCGCCTGAGTTAAACCTCGGCATGACGGCAAGTGTATCTACCGCATTGAATGAAAAACAGAATTCCACATACATTCCCCTTTCAGCCATCTATCAGACCGGAGCCAATCCCTCCGTATGGGTTGTCGCCAATGGTTCCGCCACTCTCCGCCCGGTGGTTTTGGGAGCTTTTGGCGATGGCACGGCCCAGGTCGTCTCCGGTTTGCACAACAACGAGACAATCATAACTGCGGGCGTGCACAAGATAAAAGAAGGTCAAAAAGTGCGTCTGGCAGGTGGAACAAATTGAAAGATTTCAACCTGACAGAATGGGCCTTTCACCATAAAGAACTCGTTTACTTTATTATTGCCGTCGTATTTGCCGCAGGTATTTTTTCCTACGGCCAGTTGGGGCGTATGGAAGATCCAGATTTTGTCATTAGACAAATGGTTGTATCCGTAGCCTGGCCCGGTGCGAGTGCCCGCGACGTGGAAAACCAGGTCACTGATAAAATTGAAAAAAAGCTGCAAGATACACCCGGTCTGGATTATCTGAAGAGTTATTCCCGTCCCGGTCAGTCAATTATTTATCTCTTTCTGAAAGAATCCACTCCGGAAAAAGATGTACGTCCCACCTGGCTGGAAGTGCGCAATATGGTGAACGACATTAAAAGCTCCTTTCCTGCAGGAGTTGTCGGGCCCTTTTTCAATGACCGTTTTGATGATGTATTCGGCTGCATTTACGCTCTTACATCCGATGGATTCACATATGAAGAAATGCGGGATCATGCAGAAAAAATCCGTCGTGTTCTGCTGGGCGTACCCAATGTCAAAAAAGTGCAACTCATTGGAGTACAGGCGGAAAAAATCTATATCGAGATGGAAAGCAGCAAACTGGCGCAGCTTGGCATCGATCCCAACCTTATCATCAACGCTCTGAAAACGCAGAACTCCATGACGCCTTCCGGTATGGTTGAAACTTCCTCTGACAATGTCTATCTCAGGGTCAGCGGCATGTTCGAAAACTTCGACGATATCAAAAGCACGCCGATACGAGCGAATGGACGCACTGTCCGGCTTAGCGACATTGCCTCAGTGAAGCGCGATTTTGTGGATCCGGCTGATCCCATGATGTTTTTCAATGGACATCCTGCCATCGGAATTGCCTTATCGATGGACAAGGGGGGAAACATATTAAATCTGGGTGAAGATTTACAACAAACCGTGTCCCTGATAAAAAACGAATTGCCGCTGGGTCTTGAACTCAATCAGGTTTCCAATCAACCTGAAGTTGTGGAGACATCCATCGGTGAATTTGTTTCCTCGTTGCGCGAAGCAATCCTTATCGTCCTGCTGGTTAGTTTTCTGAGTCTCGGCCTACGGTCAGGCATTGTAGTTGCCTTATGCATTCCTCTGGTCCTTGCCGGAGTATTTGCATGCATGAAAGTTGCCGGCATTGACTTGCACAAAGTTTCACTCGGTGCCCTGATCATTTCTCTAGGTCTGTTGGTTGACGACGCCATTATTGCCATTGAAATGATGTCCGTAAAGCTTGAGCAAGGCTGGAATCGCTTTGATGCAGCCTGTTTTGCTTACAAAGCCACAGCATTTCCCATGCTGACAGGTACCTTGATTACCTGCGCCGGTTTTATCCCGATCGGTTTTGCCAAAGGCAATGCCGCAGAATTTTCCAGCAGTCTTTTTACCGTCATCACCATCGCATTGGTAATATCCTGGTTGGTTTCCGTAGTTGCAACACCATTGCTTGGCTATGTTCTTATCAAAACGAAGGCAGACCACGACCCATCCCAGGATGTTTATGATTCAAAATTCTACCGTATTTTCCGGCGCATCCTGACTTTTTGCCTGGAACGCCGCAAATTGGTACTCAGCATAACCCTTTTCTGTTTCATCGGTGCAATTTTTCTATTTCAATTCATCAGGCAGGAATTCTTCCCACCTTCTGTGCGAAGAGAAATCATCGTAGAAATGACCCTGCCGGAAGGTTCCTCCATCAGGGCCACAGCAGAGCAGGCCAAGCGGTTTGCCGGGTTCTTTTCTGATGACTCCAACATCACAAGCTTCAGCCACCATGTAGGTGAAGGTGCTCCACGCTTTGTACTTACCACCGAACCTACCTTGCCGAACAGCAACTACGCACAATTCATTTTTGTCGCAAAAGACCTCCAGGCTCGCGACCAATTGAATACCAAGATTACGCAGATCCTTAACAACGAATTTTCCGAAGTCCGCAGCCATGTCAAATTATTGCAGACCGGTCCGCCTTCCCCCTATCCGGTAATGTTTCGCGTCAGCGGCTATGAGCATGAAAAGGTTCGGGCAATCGCCCAAAAAGTTGCCGTTACGATGCAGTCCAAGTCCTATCTCACCGACATCAATTTTGACTGGAATGAAAAAGATAAAGTCATGCGCTTGGTCGTCGATCAAGACAAAGCAAGAATGCTCGGAATCGACAACCAGACTCTGGCTTCCAGCCTGCAGATGCAGCTGTCCGGAGCTGCCATTGCTGAATTTCGCGAGCAGGACAAAACAGTATCCATCGTGTTTCGTATGGACCCGGCTGCACGAAATGATCTTTCGAAAACGAAAGACTTACCTGTTCATATAGGCGGCGGCAAATTCGTTCCGTTGGGTCAAATCGCAAAAATCAGCTATGACAGCGAAGAAGGCCTGATCTGGCGTCGGGACCTTAAACCTACCATTACCGTCCAGGCAGAATTAAAAAATGGTATCACCGGCAACGATGCTACCCGCCAGATAAACGACGAACTAAAAACTATACGCGCTGCATTGCCGCCCGGCTACAGAATCGACATAGGCGGTTCTCTGGAAAAAAGCAAGCAATCCATCGGTTATTTACTCAAACCGGTCCCCATCATGGTCCTGATTATCATGGTTCTGTTGATGCTTCAGTTGCAAAAAGTTTCCCTGATGTTGCTTACCCTGTTGACTGCGCCTCTTGGCATAATAGGCGTATCCGTACTGATGCTCCTTACGCAAAAGCCCATCGGTTTTGTGGCTGAGCTTGGTATTTTGGCATTGGGGGGCATGATTATCCGCAATTCGGTTATTCTGATAGACCAGATTGAAAAACATATTGCGCAGGGACAGGCTCCCTGGCAGGCCATTATTGACTCTGCAGTCCTGCGATTTCGACCCATTATGCTTACTGCCGCTGCTGCCATACTGGGAATGCTGCCACTCGTGCCAAGCACGTTCTGGGGACCCATGGCGATCGCAATTGCCGGCGGGCTGTTTGGAGCAACAATATTGACCCTCTTGGTATTGCCTGTTATGTATGCCGCATGGTTCAAGGTGTATCCCGATACGCCTCCTCCCAAAATTTGAAACTGGAAAAGAGGAATTTTCCAATCCGACACGAAACAATACTCTACAGTATAAACTCGTTGGAGTGCGGGAGGTAGACATGCAGGACAATAAAGGAATCCTTCTCGAGTCCGGCACCAATGAATTTGAAATTATTGAGTTCTCCGTCGGCGGAGTATTTTACGGGCTGAATGTCGCAAAAGTCCGGGAAGTGATCAATGCTGTTCCCATTACCTTTATTGCCAAAGCGCATCCTAATCTGGACGGCATATTTACTCTACGTTCCCGTGTCATGCCATTGGTAAACCTTGCACGCAGCTTGAACACGCCACCTGCCTCAGAGGAATTTAAAATTATCGTCTGCGAAATCAACAATTTTTATGTTGGATTTAAAGTGGACGCAGTGTATCGGATTCACAGGATCTCCTGGACGCAGATGGAACCTGCGCCGCACATTTCCGGCACCGATTTGGTGGTTGGCATTGTCAAAATGCAGGAAAGGCTTATCATTCTTCTCGATTTTGAAAAAATCCTGGCGGATGTGAATCCGGAACTGAACAAAAAAATGGCGGCGATTCCCGTCTCCACCCCCGATCTCATTCGTGTTCGCAAAACAAAAACCATTCTGATTGCCGAAGATTCAAAGATGTTGCGCGAGTTGCTTCTTGGAACCCTTCATACTGCTGGATATGAAACGATCAGCAATGAAAACGGGCAGGAAGCCTGGGACAAACTGCAGGAAATTGTCAATTCAGGCAAACCAGTCACCGATACGATTCAGCTCATCATTACCGATATTGAAATGCCCCAGATGGATGGACATCATCTTACCAAACGCATCAAGGAACACCCTCTGTTAAAAGAGCTACCTGTTGTGATCTTCTCTTCCCTAATTAACGAAGAAATGCGTCTCAAGGGGGAA
>CAZXCC010000077.1:0-11035 GCA_964638945.1 uncultured Veillonellaceae bacterium
ACAGTGGAAAATGGCCGCAGGACCAAGCCGGAATTGTTAATCGGAATCTGCGGCGAGCACGGAGGGGAACCTCATTCCGTCGAGTTCTGCCATCAGATTGGTCTAGACTTTGTGAGCTGTTCTCCTTTCAGGGTGCCTGTCGCAAGACTGGCTGCCGCGCAGGCTGCCATTGCCGGGGCAGAAGGGGTTGTAGGAACGAAGTAGCCTTTAGCGGTGCGTATGTGGTAGAATGATACCTATGGAAGCACCGCGAATTTCACTAATCAGCCCAACGTTGCCTGGATATTGTCTGATGAATCATTAATTTGGTCTCCGGGGCCGGCATTCGCTATTTCTGCCGGCCTGCCCCGGTGGCCGTTTTTGTTCTTCGCACAATCTGTGGTTTGGCCGGACTGTTTGGCGCCGTGGTCTGCAGATGCAGCACGTAGACAGGGAGTGTATGTTTTATGGATTTCAAGCCAATTGAATTGGCTGACAGAAAATTTTTTGAAGCGGCGTATCACCGCTGCAGGCACGAAGGATCGGAATGCAGTTTTACCAATCTTTTCATTTGGCGTAAACCGCTGGAAATTCTCTGGACACAGGTTGGAGAGGCAATTTGTGTTGTGGTATTGAACGATGGCCCGGCATATGCCTTACATCCCTGTGCGGAAGAAAAAGGCGCCGTGATTGAAGCTGCCGGAGAACTTGCGAAATGGTTCCGCTCCCAGGGAAAACCATTGTTGATCAAGGGTCTGGAACAACCGCTGGCGGAATTGATTGGCGAGGAGTATCCCTCCTGGAGCATTGAACACGACCGGGATGAGGACGATTACATATACAGTGTCAAAGAGCTGATCGAACTGAAAGGGCGTAAGTTTGAGGCAAAACGCCATCACATCCGAACATTTTTGAAGAATACCCCGGATTATGCCTATGAACCCCTGAACGCGGCAACAGCACTGGAGTGCATTCCGGTGGCACGGGAATGGCTTGCAAGACAGCGTAGCGGGGATGAGATCATGCAGGCGGAAACTTTTGCCGTGGAACAGGCCTTGACTCATTTCGATGATTTGAAACTAAGCGGTGGGCTGATCCGGGTTGGCGGAAAAATTGAGGCGTTTACGGTGGGGGAAGCACTGAGTGAAGACACGATAGTCATTCATATCGAAAAGGCAAATCCGGAATTTGTAGGGCTCTATCAAATGATCAACAGGGAGTTTCTGAGCCATGCATGGTCGGATATGACGTTTGTGAACCGGGAAGAGGATATGGGGATTCCTGGTTTGCGTGCTGCAAAGCAGTCCTATCGCCCGATACGGATGGTTGAAAAATATCGTGTCAGTGAAAGCTGAGGCGTTTGCTGTGCAATTTCGCTTATGCAGGGAGAACGAATATGAATCGGTCCGCCGTCTCTGGGGGCAGTGTTTTGGCGAAGAAGAGCCTTGGACAAGCTGGTTTTTTGCCAAGCACTTTCGAAAAGAACACACCTGGGTGGGAGAGATGGACGGAAGAGTTGTGGCACAGGCTCATCTTTTGCCGCATCGATTGATGGTCCGGGGTAATTGGCGTGAAGCTGCATTTTTTGTAGGCGTATGTGTGGAGGAAGAACTCCGTGGTAAGGGGTTTGGACGGGCTTTGATGGCGACAGCGCTGGAAGAGCTGCAGCGTCGTGGCACAAATATCAATATTTTGCAACCTCGTTGGCCGGATTTTTATCGACAGCTTGGGTGGGATTTTTGTTACGACAGACAGTCTTACAAGTTGCAGACAGAGTTTGCGGATCTGCTGTTGCCGGAAGTTCCGGAACGATTTTTCTGGGTTCCGGATTTAGTCGACATTGGGATTCTAGCAGACTTATACGGTCAGTTTACCTTGCATCGCCACGGATATGCCCGGAGAGAAAAAAAAGACTGGGATGTTTTATTGGCGGATCATCGGGGTGAAGGGGGACGGATCGGAGTAGTTTTTTGCCGGAACGTGCCCTGCGCGTATGTTTTGTATAACATGAAGGGCGATACTCTGCATGTGCGCGAGTTTATCTGGTTGGACCCTGCAGTGGTGGATGCAATATGGAAATTCCTGATTGGGATTAGCGGGCTTTCTGCTGTAGAAAAGCTGGAGTGGCTTGATCCGGCAGGCGACCCGGTATCCCTGTTGTCGCCTGGATCGACGCCGGAACCTTTTTTGATGGGGCGAATGACGGATTTGACGGCGGCTTTGGCGGAAATGGATTATCCGGTAAATTTATGTGCGGACCTGGAAATCATGGTTGAAGATCCGCTGGCCGGATGGAATAGCGGACGTTTTTTATGGAGCATACAGAATGGGTCTGCAACATTGCTGCCTTCCCGGGATACGAACCCTCCCGCGATTTCTATCGAAATCGGCCAACTGAGCCAATTGCTGTTTGGGTACCGTTCGGTAAGGCAGCTTCTTGCAGCAGGCACTGTCAGGGTATCCGATGAAAAAGATGCAGTGATTCTGGAACAGGTTTTTCCAGCTTGCCATAATTTTATCAGTGAATATTTTTGATGTGCGCAAGGCTCCGGGCACAGAGAACAAGTCTGCGCATTTAGCATGGGAGTATGAGTAAAAAAAGTCATGAGTGCATTGTTGCTGAAAGTCACCGAGCTGGCTAAATATTTCGGGCCCCGCACATTATTTTCCGGCGTGGGCTTTGAAATCAGACGGGGAGAAAAAGTTGGACTGGTTGGGCCGAATGGCGCCGGCAAGACGACGTTGCTGCGATGCCTGACTGGAACTGAACAAATCGACGCTGGCAAGATTGCCTGGCAGGGCGGCTGCGCTGTCGGCTATGTTGAGCAAACCGCTGATTTTGGCGGCAGAACGTTAATGGAAGAACTGAAGCAGGCCTATCAGGATGTGATTGCATGGGAACAGCGGATGCGTGAACTGGAAGACCGACTGGCAAACTTCACCGGTGCTCCCGATGCGACGGTGCTGGCCGAATATTCCGAAGCCATGGAGCGTTTCGAACACGGTGACGGGTATGCAATGGACAGCCGGATACGGCAGATTTCGTTGGGACTGGGTTTCTCTGAGCAAGACTGGGACCGCAAGGTCGACGAGTTTTCCGGCGGACAAAAAACCCGGATTTCACTCGCGAGGGAATTGGTGCGCCAACCGGATTTTTTGATTCTGGACGAACCGACAAACCATCTTGACCTGGAGCGGACCGAATGGCTGGAGGGTTATCTTCGGCTTTATCCGGGAGCGGTCCTGGTGATTTCTCATGACCGTTATTTTCTTGATGCGGTAACCACCCGGACCCTTGAGCTGGAAAACAGGTCCATGCAGGAGTACTCTGCCGGATATTCAGGGTATGCCGCGCAAAAAGCGGCCCGTCTGGAAGCTGCTTTGGCCGCTTATGAGCAACAGCAGGAAAAAATTGCGGAAACCGAAGAATATATCCGCCGATATAAAGCAGGTATAAAATGCAAGCAAGCCCGGGGGCGCCAGTCACAGCTGAACAGGCTCGAACGCCTGGAGCGGCCCGAGTTGCGGGAAACCATGCAGTTCTTTTTCCCGGACTGTGATGAAATTCCGGAAAGAATGGCAGAATTTGTCGAAGTTACAGCAGGGTATGGGACGAAGCCGATTTTTTCCAAACTCTCGTTTTTGATCAAAGGTGGGGAGAAAGTTGCATTGCTGGGCCCGAACGGGGTTGGCAAGACGACTGTTTTGCGATTACTCCTGGGCGAATTGCTTCCTATGCACGGGCGGGTGAAAAACAGTCCTCGATCCCGTCCCGGTTACTACTCGCAGGAATTCGAGGGTTTGGCTGATTCGGTTCGCATTATCGATGAGATGATCTATCGTTGCGGGCTGACGGAAGATCGCGCCCGAAAGGTTCTGGGACGATTTCTGTTCCGTGGGGATGACGTTTTTAAACTGGTCGGCGAATTGTCCGGAGGAGAAAAAGCCCGCCTTGCAATCTTGAAAATCATTTTGTCCGGTGCAAACTTTCTGATCATGGATGAACCGACAAACCATCTCGACATCGCTGCAAGGGAAGCGGTCGAGGAAGCGATGGACGCTTTTCCGGGATCAATACTGCTGGTGTCACACGATAGGTATCTAATCGACAGGATTGCCGACCGGGTTCTGGTTTTTGAGACGGATGGACTCTCGTCTTATCCCGGAAATTACAGTTATTATAAATCAGTCCGGGATGCGGCAGCACAGACAGCCGCCGAAACGGTGAAACCCATTGTGCCGGAAAAGAAAACAGCAGGGAAAATGGTACGTCCCGAGAAAAAAAATACTTCACCGCTGAAAAGAAGGCAGGAATATTTGAAACAAATCAGCAGGGCCGAAACGGAAATCGGCAGGCTGGAAAATGAACTGAGGGAACTGGAAATGCGAATCAACGACCCTGTTTCGCACGGCGATCCTGTCGCCAGCCACAAACTGGCCGAGGAGTATGCCGCAACAAAAACAGAGCTGGATGCCGCTTATGAATTGTGGGAAGAATGTGAATCAGCCGTAGCGGCGCTTGATGCAGGTGAATCACCGGAGCACTGACGCTTTTCGGAGGTAGACCATGAAACTGACTTTGCCGCAGGGGCGATTTGATGTAAATGATGAATCCGGTGAAATCGTCGTATTGGTGGCAGGCGGACGTCCGCCTTCATCGGAATGGCTCAGGCAGGTTGCCGGGACATATCCTGTCTGGGCGATTGATCGAGGTGCCGATATTTGTCTGCGAGCAGGCGTGAGTCCGAAAATTCTGTTCGGCGATGCGGACAGCGGATCTGCAGACGCCTGGCAATGGGCAAAAGATCTGGCTATCCCTGTGGAACGTTTTCATCCGGACAAGGACTATACGGACCTGCAACTGGCCTTGCAGGGAGTAGCTTCCAGAGAACCGGACAAAACCGTGCTGTTGACAGGCGGACTGGGACGCAGGTTTGATCATTCCTTTTCCAATATATTCAGCCTGATGGAAGCGGAAAAGGTTGGTGTGAAGTCCATCGGACTGGCCGATGAGGCGGAAGCGATTTTTCTTTTGCAAGGCGGACAGTCTTTGCATGCGGATTTTATGAAATTGCCGAAAGTTGTGTCGCTGCTGCCACTGACGCCGGTTTGCGAGAATATTTGCAGCCAGGGACTCCATTGGTCCTTGTGCGGAGCGAATTTGCGCCTGGATTCGCCGGGAGGCATCTCCAACCGACTCGCGGCAGGGTTGCATAGGCTCTCGGTATCCGTGGGAAACGGTTGTCTGGGTATCTATTTTTGTTGGGAAGAAGAGGAATTGTAGCAGCGAAATAGGTTATTTTGCATATATATTTGTAACGTAACTGAAAATCTGTTAGTATTTGTTTGAAAAAATATCGCAGAGGCGGGAAACGAGGCGGAGAATGCAGGTTAAAAAGATCAAAAAGCTCAAACTTTTCGGGTTCAATAACCTTACAAAAACGTTGAGCTTTAATATGTATGATATTTGCTACGCCAAGACGTCTCAGCACAGACAGGCGTACATTGATTATATCGATGAAGAGTACAACGCCGAGCGGCTTACAGATATCCTCACGGAAGTGGCAAAAATCATCGGCGCCAATATCCTCAATATTGCAAAGCAGGATTATGAGCCGCAGGGTTCGAGTGTGACCATGTTGATTGCAGAAGACAAAGAGGCTTCCGAGGCATTGAAGGCTAAGGCTGACATGGAAATGGAAGAAGAAGAGTCGAAAAAAAAGAAAAAGAAGAAAAAAACAGATGCGGTCGTGGCGCATCTGGACAAGAGCCACATCACTGTCCATACCTATCCTGAAAGTCATCCCGACCAAGGCATCAGCACTTTTCGAGCTGACATCGACGTATCCACCTGTGGCCGGATTTCCCCGCTGACGGCGCTGAATTATCTGATCAACAGCTTCAGTTCGGATATCGTCAACATTGATTACCGTGTAAGGGGATTTACGCGGGACATCAATGGCAAGAAGCTCTTTATCGACCACAAGATTAATTCGATACAGAATTATATTTCCCGGGAGACACGGGATTTATATCAGATGATCGACGTCAATGTGTATCAGGATAATATTTTTCACACCAAAATGATTTTGAAAGAGTTCGATCTCGACAATTATCTTTTTGGTACCGCCAAGAAGGAACTGATTACATCCGAAAAGAAAAAAATCAAGCAACGCTTGAAAAAGGAAATGAATGAAATTTTTTCCGGCCGAAATATACCGAAAGTATAAAGCCGGTCGAGTTGACGGGTACTGTTCTTCTCCCGGAGGGCGGATCCGTCTCACTTTTTTTCTTTTGTAAATATTCTGGTATCAAGTGGGGGAAGGGAATTGGCAACTCACATTGGAGTGGTGGGAACTGTATTTGTAGACTGTAAAGGCTTTGCGGCGGAAAGATACGTTCCTTCGGGCAGGAACATCGGTTCCATCAGGTTTGTTCACGGTGGAGTGGGCCGTAATGTGGCCGAAAATTTAGGACACCTTGGTTTGTCGGTCAGCTTGGTTTCGAGTGTGGAAAAAGGGGCAATCGGTGCGGACGTTGTCAGGCGGCTCGAGGCATCAGGCGTCGAAACGTCTTATATCGTGGCGCTTGAAGAGAGCGGAATGGGAATGTGGCTGGCTGTCATGGATGAATGGGGTGATCTCGCGGGATCGATATCGCAGATGCCGAACCTGCAGGGATTAACCGATACAATCGCCAACCATGGCGCAGAAATTGTGGAGCGGGCGTCTCACATAGCCTTGGAGCTGGATTTGAGCGAGACGATTACCAAGCAGGTGCTGGCTCTCGCAGAGAAAAAACAGCGTCCGGTATACGGGTTGCCAGGGAATCTCGAAGTGGTCACAAAATTCCCGGAAGTATTGAACGGCCTGGAATGCTTTATCTGTAATCATATTGAATTTGGACGATTGATGGGAAACGGCGCTCCTGAAGAAAATCCGCAAAAGATCCTGGAAAAGTTGCCTGCGTTCACACAGCTGCATAAAATGCGGTCGCTCGTGGTGACGATGGGAGCGCAGGGATGCGTGTTCTTTGATGCCGTGACCTGTGAATCGGGCGTCCAGCCGGCGATGAAGGTTGAAGTTGTAGATACGTGCGGAGCGGGGGATGCTTTTTTTTCAGGCACTTTATTCGGAAGGGCAAAGGGTCGTTCCCTGTCTGAGTCTGTCATTATCGGGACACAGGCTGCAGCTTGCACGATTCAATCCGCAGAGAACTGCAGTCCCACTCTCGGAAATAGTATGGGATAGACGAAAACCCCCGGCGGACCGGAGGTTTTTCCACTGGACAGGTTGGCTGGAAAAGACGGCAATTCCTTTTATTTCTTGAGCTTATCCACGATGCTGGGGAAGTTTGCAACCTGATCCCAGGTCATGCCGACAATGCCTTTGGCGTCAGCCGGTACTTCCTTGACATTGCAGGTTCCAATCGTATTTCCGATAAACATTTCTTCTGCATTACCGGCAACTTTATATGTTACCGTAAAACTATAGGCTGTTTGCGGGTCTTTTGCAGTGATGCCGCGGGTGTATAAACGCACAAGCAGGCGGTTGGGTTCGGTATTTGTAACAAGGAAACGCTTATCTTCCGCAAAGGCATCCCGTGTTCTCTGAACCAATGTGGTTCCCAGTGCATCCGCAGTAAAATCGCGGATTTCAACAGGAATCACAGTGGCAGGCGCCGGTGCTGCCTGTTGCGCAACAGGGGCTTTTGCGGCAAAGACCGCGCTCTGCATACCCAAAAGCAACAATCCGATGAGTAACAACGCTGACAGTGGCTTGATTCTAAAAGACTTCATAGTTTCACCTCATCTAAAATAATTGGCCTATGTTGCTATTCTACCATGAAATCTCTTCCTATACACGTTATGGCGGGAAGAAAACGGATGGCTGCATGCCTGCGAAAAAAGGAGGGGCTGCAAAGTGCTCGACCAGATTGATCTTGAACAAAGGCTGACAAAGAGCGAGTACCATTCCCGGATGGAGCAACTGGGAATCCGTCTGGGGGTACTGCACCGCAGGTTGCACGAGCTTGAAATTCCGGCAGTAATTGTGTTTGAAGGCTGGGATGCCGCGGGACGCGGAACTTTGATCAATGATCTGATTCTTCGGCTGGATCCGAGAGGTTTCAAAGTATTTGCCAATGGAATCTGCCACGAAGAGGCGCAGAGAAGGCCTTTTTTGTGGCGATATTGGAACACTACGCCGCCTGCAGGCAGGTTGATGATTTATGACCAGAGCTGGTACGGGGCCGTACTGTCGGATCGCATCGACGGCGTGACAAAAACTGCTGCAGTACCCCGCCTCTACGAAGAAATTGTATCGTTCGAGCGCCAACTGACGGATTCCGGCTGTATCATGATTAAGTTTTTTTTGCATATTGCCAAAAAAGAGCAGAAAAAACGTTTTGAAGAGCTGGAAAATGATCCGGCTACGAGCTGGCGCGTCGGGGAAGTGGAGTGGAAACGCCATCGCAAATATCAGGATTATGCTCAGATCATGGAGGAAGTGCTGAACAGGACCGACACGGAAAATTGTGCGTGGACACCGGTTGCGGCGACGGATCGGCGCTTTGCCGCAGTAAAAATCTGCGATACGGTTGCAACGGTTTTGGAACAGCGCATCAAACAGGTTGAAAATGCCGTCAGGAGCAAGCCGGAAATCATGGCTGCACCGCAGGCGACTTCGCAGGTGTCTGTTCTGGATAAAATTGATTTGTCCAAAGTCAGAAATCCGGATGATTATGAAGCGGAGATGGATCATTGGGGCCGAAAACTGCACGAATTGCATTACATCACCTATAAGAAAAAAATTCCGCTGCTGGTCCTCTTTGAAGGCTGGGATGCAGCAGGCAAGGGAGTGGCGATCAAACGCCTGGTTCAGAATTTTGATCCCCGGGGTTATGAGGTGAACCCGATCTCTGCGCCAAACGATACGGAAAGGTCGCATCATTATCTCTGGCGTTTTTGGCAGGCTGTTCCTGCTGCAGGCCGAATCGGGATTTTTGACAGAACCTGGTATGGAAGGGTTCTGGTGGAACGCGTCGAGGGGTTCTGTCAGGAAGCGGACTGGAGGCGCGCCTACAGAGAAATCAATGAATTCGAAGAACAACTGGCCGGTTTTGGCGCCATCATCGTAAAATTCTGGCTTCATATCGACAAAGAGGAACAGTTGCGCCGGTTTAAGGACAGAACGGATAATCCGGAAAAACAGTGGAAAATCACTTCAGAAGATTGGCGTAACCGTGACAAATGGGATGCATACAAGAGCGCGGTGGACGAAATGCTGTTTCGCACCTCGAGCCGTCGGGCCCCCTGGACGGTAGTGGAAGCAAATTCGAAAGAATATGCCCGCTGCAAAGTGCTGCGAACTGTAGCTGAGGCGATGGAACAAGCTTTATAGTCTTTTTTCATATGATTTGGCAATACAGAGAACTGCTGCTATAATATACACGTGTTTGGCTCGAACCGGGCGAAGGATGCGCAGGAGGATCAGGAATTGAACGTGAAGGAAAAATTGGCTGTGGCGGTTGCGCAAGCAGCTTCTGCAGCGATTGAAAAAGGATTATTGCCAAAGGGTGAACTGCCGGAAGTATTTCTGGAAGTTCCACCGGAGAAGGCTTTTGGTGATTTTGCCACCAACTTTGCCATGCAGGCGGCACGCACCCTGAAATCCAATCCGCGAAAAATTGCCGAGGCGATTACGTCTCAAATGATGTTGCCCTGGCTTGAAAAAACGGAAATCGCCGGTCCCGGGTTCATTAATTTTTACGTAAAGCCGGACTGGCTGTATGACATGCTGCAAAGCATTCTGGATCAGGGAGATTCTTACGGCAACACGGAGTTTGGCAAACTGCGCAAAATCCAGGTGGAGTTTGTCAGTGCCAACCCGACCGGTCCCCTGCATGTGGGACATGGACGCGGTGCTGCTTTCGGCAGTGCGCTTTCCAATCTTCTCACCGCTGCGGGCTTTGATGTGCAAAAAGAGTTTTATATCAATGACGCCGGCAACCAGATCGATAATCTGGCGGTTTCGGTGGAAGCCAGGTATTTGGAACTGTTGGGCCAAAAAGTGGAATTTCCAGAGGAAGGCTATCACGGACGGGATATCATCGAAACTGCCCAGCGGATTATCGATGACAGCGGCTCGCGATATCTTCTGATGGCGCCGGCGGAACGACGTGAGATTTTTAAACAGTTTGCGCTGGGTGAAAAATTGGCAGCGCTGAAGGAAGACCTGGAGTCGTTCGGCGTCGAGTTCGATGTCTGGTTCAGTGAACGCTCCCTTTTTGAAAACGATTCTGTGAATGCAGCCTGCAGGCAGCTTCGTGAAAAAGGACATGCCTATGACAAGGACGGGGCATTCTGGCTGCGCAGCACAGATTTCGGCGACGACAAGGACCGGGTCATCATCAGGGACAACGGGGTGCCGACATATTTTGCATCAGACATCGCGTACCATGACAATAAATTCCGGCGCGGGTTTGAAACGGTGATCAATATCTGGGGCGCAGATCATCATGGCTATATCCCCCGCATGAAGGCGGCGATGGCGGCTCTCGGTTATGAACCGGAACGGCTGGAAGTTTTGATTTTGCAAATGGTCTCCCTGTATCAGGGCGGTGAGTTGGTTAAAATGTCAAAGCGGACCGGTCAGGGGGTCACCTTGACGGAGCTGATCGAAGAAGTGGGCAGGGATGCGGCAAGATACTTCTTCATCATGCGTTCCCTGGACAGTCAGCTGGATTTTGACCTGGATCTGGCAAAATCGCATTCAAATGAAAATCCCGTATATTACGTGCAGTATGCCCATGCAAGGATCGTGAGCATCCTGCGTCAGATGACGGAGGCTGGGATTGCTTTTGATGCCGGAGACAAAGCGGAGCTTTCCCTGCTGTCGACGCCTTTCGAACTGGACCTGATACGAAAGCTCGGCGACTACCCGGAAGAAGTATCTGCTGCGGCTCGCGACCGCGCTCCGCATCGCATTGCCAGATATTCCCACGAACTTGCAGGACTGTTCCATTCTTTCTATAATGCCTGCCGTGTTCTGGGTGT
>CAZXCC010000078.1:0-10996 GCA_964638945.1 uncultured Veillonellaceae bacterium
ATTTGAGTGAGATCAACAGGACTGCAACGGATGTGGAAAAAGAGGGCATGTTTACCGGTTCATATGCGGTGAACCCCTTTAATGGTGAAAAAATTCCCATTTGGGTGGCAAATTATGTGCTTTATGAATATGGAACCGGTGCTGTCATGGGTGTTCCTGCCCATGATGAACGTGACTGGGCCTTTGCCACAAAATATGGGCTGGAAAAGCGCCTGGTAGTGCAGACTCCTGCGAACCCGTTTACAATCGGCACTATGCAGGGCGCCTACGATGGAAATGGTATAATGGTTAACTCAGGAAGCTTTGACGGATTGGATAATGAGACCGCACAATCTGCCATGGCTGACTGGCTGGAAAAAGAAAATATCGGTCGTCGAAGGGTGACCTATCGCCTGAGGGACTGGCTCATTTCTCGTCAACGTTACTGGGGTGCTCCGATTCCGGTGGTTTATTGTGAAGATTGCGGCGTGGTGGCTGTTCCCAAGGAAGAACTGCCTGTGCGATTGCCTGAAAATGTGCGCTTTGACAGTGGTGCCGTATCACCACTCGCCAATGTGGACGATTTCGTGAATTGTAAATGCCCCAAGTGCGGCAAAGCGGCGCGGCGGGAAACCGATACCATGGATACTTTTATATGCTCATCGTGGTATTACTTCCGTTATGCCGATCCACGCAACACAAAAGCGCCCTGGGACATCAACACAGGTAATTACTGGTTGCCTGTGGACCAATATATTGGTGGAATTGAACATGCAATCCTTCATCTGCTATACTCCCGTTTCTTTACCAAAGTACTGAAGGATGCTGGTCTTATCGACGCGGATGAACCATTCAAAAACCTGCTGACTCAAGGCATGGTGATAAAAGATGGCGCAAAAATGTCGAAATCAAAGGGAAATATTGTATCACCCGAAGAAATTGTGAAGAAATACGGTGCCGATACAGCTCGTTTGTTCATTCTTTTTGCTTCTCCGCCGGAACGAGATCTGGAATGGAGCGATCAGGGAGTTGAAGGCGCATCGCGTTTTCTTGGCCGATTGTGGCGGATTGTCGGATATTATGCCGACCAAATCAAAGAGGCTCCCAAGACGTATGCTGTTGCAGACCTGGATGAAAACGGAACAGAATTGCGTCGAGTATTGCATGCGACAATCAAGAAAGTTACGGATGATATTGCAGAACGTTTTAATTTCAACACGGCCATCAGTTCGGTGATGGAACTCGTCAATGCCATGCATGCATACCGCGACGCCAAGGCCGAACCTTATGCTCCGCTCATTCGCGAGACGGTGGATGCACTGTTGCGACTGCTGGCCCCCTTTGCTCCTCATATCACGGAAGAATTATGGAGTCTGACAGGACATTCCGGAAGCGTCCACTCCCAAGCCTGGCCCAAGTGGGATGCAGAAGCGTTAAAGACCGCATCGGTGGAGATTGTTATTCAGATCAATGGCAAGGTCAGAGAAAAGCTTACGGTTCCCACTGAAATCACGGAAGCAGCGCTGCAAAAAACAGCATTGTCCCAGGAACGTGTACAAACCTTGCTGGAAGGGAAAACTGTGGTCAAGGTGATTGCAGTGCCTGGTAAGTTGGTAAATATCGTTGTAAAGTAGTAAAATAGAAGCAACAAAACGGGTGAGCCCGATATGCAATATGGAGAGCCTGCGCCGGTCTGTCAGCACAGACCGGCTTTTTTATGTGCGGAAAAACAGGGGAGGGAATGTTATGAGGAAAATTGATGAAGCTGCAGAAGAACAGGCCAGAGTTGTTCGCCGAAAGAAAATATTGCTGTCTGCGCTTGCTTTGGGAGTGATATGTTTTAGCATTTTTGGTTGGTGGCAAAAAACCAGTCCTGCGGAAATCTCTTACACCGCTGTACGGAATGACGTAGTGGAAGCATCGCAAAAACCAAAAGCGGAATTGGTCGTATACGTAAGTGGACAGGTAAAGCATCCCGGTGTCTTAAAAGTGGGTGCCGGCGCTCGGGTACTTGACGCAATCAACGCTGCAGGAGGCTTGACGGAAGGAGCCGATGTAGTAAAAATTAACCTGGCCCAGGCGGTGAAAGACGGTACGCAGATTCATGTGCCGGGCCATTTGGCAGCTCCGCAGGAGAATGGAAATGCTTCGCGGCAAAACGTGACTGCGCCGCAAAATGAAAAAATAAACATCAATACAGCGGACGCGTCGGAATTGGATAAACTGCCCGGTGTCGGACCTTCCTTGGCGGCACGAATTGTGGAATGGCGGAAAAATAAAGGCCCCTTTTCGGACGGGGCAGATTTGAAAAAAGTGCCTGGGATTGGAGAATCGAAGTTCCAGCAACTTAAGGACAAAATCGTGTGGTAAGAATTGCAGTTGCTTTTGGCCTGGGTATCTGGGCTGCAAGAAGTCTGAATATCAATGATGTATTTCTGGGGCTGCTTGTTATTTTACTATTTTCTGTAGAAGCGGCATGCAGGCAAAAGAAATTGAATATAGGTAAATCTTTCCTGTTAGCAATCGTACTCATCGCGGCGTGGTTTTTGGCAGGGTTGCTCCGCATGGACTGCACTCAACAAAAGTCTGTCGGTTCCATTGCCCACTATGATGAGCAAATCGTGAGAATCCAGGGAAAAATTTGCGATACTCCGACTGTGTCAGCAGGCAAATCCGGGGAATGGAATGTCCGGTATAGCGTTGACTTGACTTGGATTCATCCGGAGGAAAATGGGCAGATGATTTTTCCAGGCAAAGGCGGAGCTTTTCTGTCCGTGCGCCAACAGACGCCGGTAACCCGGGGAGTGGCAGGAGATTCGGTAACGGCTGTTGGAAAAGTTCATATGTTGCATACCTATCATAATCCAGGGCAACCGGACTGGGCGGAAATATTGGCAGGGCGTGGAATTGAAGCGCGCATTGCAGTTACTCCCGGGACGATGATAATATCAGAGAAAGAATCACTTTTTTCCCGCCTGGAGCGCTGGCGTGTTCATGTCAGGACAAGATTGCTTGAAGCGATGCCGGATGCCGATGCGTCTCTTGTAACAGGGATGCTGTTTGGCGGATATGATGGGATAGATCACCAGACTGTGCAAGATTTTAGCGCCACCGGCATTGTTCACATTCTTTCCGTTTCCGGTGCGCACATTGCCTTGGTTGCCGGGGCTGTGTTCTGGATCATGCGACGTTTAGCCATAACTGAAAAATGCAGTGCGTTGGTTGCGTGCATGGTTATGCTTCTATATGGTATAATATGCGGCTTTTCCCCGCCTGTATCCCGATCCGTCATCATGGGGCTGATTGGCATGGCAGCTATCGGCATGGGGCGAATGTCGCAGGCATCCCATGCATTGTCGCTGGCTGTGCTGGGGATGCTTATCTGGGAACCTCGTATTTTGTTTGATATCAGTTTTCAACTTTCTGTTGGATGCACTGCAGGTCTTTTGTTCATTTATCCTCTTTTATCTCAATCTCTTCACAAGGTTTTGCCAGCGTATGCGATATCTGCCCTGTCAACCACACTTTCCGCTCAATTGGCGGTATTGCCTTTGCTTTCCTGGTATTTTGGCTTTTTTCCCCTAATATCCCTGGTTGCCAATATTGTCGTGGTGCCGTTGCTTGAAGGGGTCATTTTACTGGGTCTGACGGGAGTCGTGATTGCTGTCGGATTTCCGGATATTTCGCATGCGTTGTTTGTTTTGGCCAGTATGCTGACAGGTGCTGCAGTGGAAATCAACCGCGTGTTGACGAAATTTCCGTTTGGGTCCGTTGCATTGTCCGGGATGGGAAAGGGCACGTGCTTTGTCTTTTATTTGTCTCTCTTTTGGTTTCTATGTGCTTCGGGAAAAGAGAAGTATTCACCAGGCGCCGTCTTTACCCGTTGGCCACGGCAAACGGCAGTGGCTGGAGTACTTATCTTCAGCGGGATTTTTTACAATGCACTGGTTCCCGGACCATTATCGGTACATTTTATTGACGTGGGACAAGGGGATGCAACCCTGATAGTGACGCCGCATCGGCGCGCCATATTGGTTGATGCCGGTGGTGCCATGGTTTCTGATAATAATAAGTTCGATGTCGGCGAAAGGGTGGTTGTTCCATATTTGAGGCATTATGGGGTGAACCGTCTCGATTTGTTGATCCTTACGCACAATCATCAGGATCATGCAGGAGGGGCTGCAGCAGTTGCCAATATGGTCGGTGCGCATCAAATTTTGTTGCATCAGGAAGAAAAGGCTTCGCAGGCAATAATGCGTTTGCAGCAGGTGACCAAGGAAGAGGGCATGAGAAGTCCTGATAGACTGGAAGAATTTATGATTGACGGTGTGAAGGTGCAGTTGTTTCAGATCGGGGAAACGGACGGACAAATCGCAGTTGCAGGGAAAAAAATGAGCAGTTCATCGGAGAATGAGCGTTCCACGGTGGTCAGGGCAGAATATGGAAAACACAGCGTTTTGTTGACAGGAGATCTGGAAGGAGAGAGCGAAAAGAAATTAATCGAAACAAAAATGAAATCATCCACGGTGTTGAAGGTCGGGCATCATGGTGCAAAGCGATCAAGCAAACCGGAATTTTTGCTCCGGGTGGCCCCGCAATATGCTGTGATTTCTGTGGGGGCCGGCAACCAATTCGGCCATCCTTCGCCAGAAACGTTGCACAGACTTGTAGAATGGCCATTGACCGTTTTCAGGACGGACAAAGATGGCGCCGTGGTGTTCCGGAGTGACGGAAACACGCTATGGTTTGAAAAAACCGTGAATTGAAAGCGGGAGATTCATGAATAATAGTCTAAAACTTAAAATCCCGCGTGGTAGGTTCGCACCCAGTCCTTCTGGATTCATGCATTTGGGAAATGCATGGACTGCATTGCTGGCCTGGCTGGATATCAGAAAAGTGGGCGGATCCATGGTGCTGCGCATGGAAGATTTGGATCCACAGCGGAGCAAAGAAAGTTTTGCCGATGGATTGATACAAGATATGCATTGGCTCGGGCTTGACTGGGATGAAGGCCCGGATATCGGAGGACCTTGCGGCTCATATAAACAAAGTGAACGAACTGGCTTATATGAAGAGGCTTTGGAAAAACTGATTCAAAAGGGCCTGGTGTATCCTTGCTTTTGTTCACGGGCCGAACTGAGAAATGCTGCTTCCGCGCCGCATGCCGGTGAAAGTGAATATCTTTACTCGGGACGTTGCGGCAAACTGTCTGCGGAGAAAGTCGAATCATGGATGATGGAAGGACGCAGGCCGGCATTGCGCTTGCGTGTGGGAGCGGACGAAATCGGGTTTACCGATGCATTATTCGGACAGCAGAGTCAAGATTTACGACAAATTTGCGGTGACTTTGTCATTCGTCGTGCAGACGGGGTGTTTGCCTATCAACTTGCCGTTGTCATCGATGATGCCGCCATGGAAATCAGTCGGGTGGTGCGTGGCGCGGATCTGCTCGCATCCACTCCACGGCAGATCTTCCTATGGCGGTTGCTTGGGGTGGAACCCCCTGTATTCTTGCATGTTCCCCTGCTATATGGCGCAGATGGAAACCGCTTGTCCAAAAGGCACGGTTCTTTGGCATTATCGGTTTTGCGCAGGGCCGGTGTAAAACCCGAGGTGATACTTGGCCGACTGGCTGCATGGGCCGGTATGCTCGATAAACCGGAACCGGTCCGTGCCTGGGAGTTGATTGAGCTATTCTCCATAGAGCACCTTCCCAAAGAACCGGTCGTTGTTGCAGAGGACCTGATTTTTTAACAATTGACCCGGAAGGATGGAACAAATGGCGTTTAAAGGGTGGCCACGGGTTGAAATGATGACTGCAGATGGCGTTAAAAGAGGAATAGCGCCCTTGATTATTTCTGCAAGCCGTGCAACGGATATACCTGCTTTTTACGGCGATTGGTTTATGCGCCGTCTGCAGGCTGGATATGTTTGCTGGAGAAATCCTTTTCATGCCGCCTGCCCGCAATATGTATCATTGTCTGCGATACGCGCAGTCGTTTTCTGGACGAAAAACAGCGAACCTTTTGAAAATGAGCTGGAAAAACTGGACAGGAGAAATTTGTGCTATTATTTTTTGTTTACGGTAAACGATTATGAAAAAGAAGGGCTTGAACCCGGTGTTCCTTTGCTTGAAAAGCGCATCGATACTTTCCGCCGTTTATCGAACCGTTTGGGCCGCCCCAGGGTGATTTGGCGGTATGATCCTATCCTGTTGAGTGCAGAATTGGATGTGGAAGAGCATTTGCGAAGGATTCGCCGTATCGGTGAGCAACTGCACGGATGTACGGAAAAATTGGTATTCAGTCTTGCCGATGTGGAATCATACCGATCCGTGCCTCGAAAACTGAGTCATCACGGCTTCCGTTGGCGAAATTTCACTTTAGAAGATAGGGAGACACTTGCAATCGGATTAACAAAGATTTGCGGCGAATTGGGCCTGGAACTTGCAACCTGTGCGGAGGATCCGGGCTTTACCGACTTGGGAATTCCCGCTAATTCATGTATTGATGCGAGACTGATGATGAGAATCAAGCCGGAGGATGGACTGTTGCGGCAATTCTTCTGTGGTGAATCCGGGCAGGAATCATCCCTGTTTGGATTGCCGGATGTATTGCGACGGGTAAAGGATCCTGGCCAAAGGAAGGCCTGCAACTGCATTGCAAGCAAGGATATCGGAGGGTATAATACGTGCATTCACCATTGCGTCTACTGTTATGCAAATAACAAACCGAATCTTGTAGAACGCAATTGGCACAGTCATTGTAAAGATAATGAGAACATTTTTTGAGGCGTAGACAGGGGGAAATTTACTTTTGCGCTGAAAAGGAGTAATGAATGACTTCACGCATGATGAATGATTCACCACGACTATACTTGTTCTATGGCGAAGAAGGATATCTGGTCCAGCGGCAGGTTAAAGAAATCGTTGCATCGGTGCTGACGCCGGAAGAACAGGACTTTAACCTGATAACACTGGATTCTGATCCTTCTGTGCCGGAATTGCTGCAACTGGTGGAAAGCGCCCCTTTTTTCGGCGAAAAAAAAGTTGTAGTAGTGAGAAACTCGAAGTATTTTCAGGCACCTCGCCGCAAAGCAGCTGCATCCGAAGATGCAGACGGGGAGTCCGCCTCTGTTGACGAGGATGTAAGGGAAACAGGAGACACAACAGATTTGCGTCTGGCAAAGCTGCTTGCCGATATGCCGCCTTATGCCATTTTGATTTTTACGGCGATAAAGGCGGATAAACGAAGGAAAATTATGAAACTATTTACCGAATTCGGTATCGTAAAGGAATTTAATCCATTTCGTCCGATGGAAGAGCGGGAAATCAGACAATGGGTTGACGAGCAGGCTGCGGCGCTGAAAAAGCGCCTGCAGAAGGAAGCGATGGAACACCTGCTGGCGGTTGTCGGAACCATGAATCAGATTCCGCGCGGCTTTTTGGCAACAGAGCTGGAAAAAGCGGCTCTGTTTGCCGGAGAATCTCCGACTATCGACAAAAAAGCCATGGAGGCCGTATTGTCAGCAGTGCCGGAGTTATCGGCATTTGCCATGACGGAAGCACTGGCGCGCCGTAGTGCTTCCCAGGCCTTGATGCGACTGGAAGAACTGTTTGTCAACAAGGAACCGCCTTTAAAAATAATCGGGTTGTTGGCTTTTAAAATTCGACAGTGGTGGCAAGTCCGACAAATTTTGGATAGAAAGGGAACGGAAGACGAAATGCTATCCATATTGGGAATCAAGGGCGGACGGACCGGTATGGGTCACAGGGTAATCAACCAGGCTCGTTCTTTTCAATCCGAGTCCTTAAAGAATGCATTGCTGACACTGGCTGAGGCCAATGCAGCCATTCGGGCAGGTATTGATCCAAAACTATATCTGGAACGGGTGGTTATCGAACTGTGTAAATAAATGAAAAAACCCTGTCCGTATCGGACAGGGTTTTGACACCAAAGAAACCACGCATGCACACGATTATTTCGCGGCAGCGTTGATTTTTTTTGCCAAACGCGATTTTTTGCGTGCGGCTGTGTTTTTATGGAGGATGCCTTTAGACGCTGCCTTATCAATAGTGCTTGCCGCTTTTGCAAGCAATGTCATGGCTTCGTCGGACTTGCCGGCTGCCGCGGTTTCAGCCGTTTTGCGAACGGCAGTTTTTACGGAAGACTTGACGGCAAAATTGTGGGCACGTCTTTCAGCATCAGTTTTTACACTGCGGATCGAAGATTTGATTCGTGGCAAGGGATTCACCTCCTTGTGCACAGGTTACGGAGAGAATTTTAGCACGATAACTGGAAAAATGCAAGGAATTTTAACTTTCTGCACGCAGCAATTTGTGAAAATCTGAAAAGGAAGCATGAGAAGACTTTCGAGGGCAGGGATGAGTGTCAGGACTTGACCGCAGGAGTAAAGTCAATATAATTAAAAGGAATAAAGCCATACGGAAAAGGAGCCATACATTGAAAACTTCCCACATTCGAAATTTCTCCATCATCGCCCATATCGATCACGGCAAGTCTACGTTGGCCGATCGTCTGATTGAAGTCACCGGAACCCTTTCTTCCCGTCAGATGGAGGAGCAGGTGCTTGACCAAATGGATCTGGAAAGGGAACGCGGGATCACGATCAAGGCGCAAGCTGTGCGGATTGATTATCGGGGCCAGGATGGCGAAATGTATATGCTGAATTTAATCGACACCCCAGGTCATGTTGATTTTTCCTATGAGGTATCGCGGAGCCTTGCCGCTTGCGAAGGGGCTTTGCTTGTTATTGACGCGTCACAGGGAATCGAAGCCCAGACGTTGGCCAATGTATATTTGGCACTTGATCATAATCTGGAAATCGTGCCTGTCATAAACAAGATAGACTTGCCGAGTGCGGATGTGGAAAAAGTCAAGCGTGAAATCGAAGAGGTCATCGGAATCGATGCACATGATGCGATTTTGGTGAGTGCCAAGTCGGGCGAGGGTGTTCCGGAAGTATTGGAAGCAATTATCAAACGAATTCCTCCGCCGAAAACGGAGGAGTCTGCTCCTACGCGCGCCTTGATTTTTGACTCGCATTTTGATTCGTACCGCGGAGTGATATCCTATGTCAGGGTCATGGACGGCACCATTGCCAGTGGCATGAGAGTGCAAATGATGCATAGCGGGCGAAGTTTTGAAGTGACTGAAGTAGGAGTCTTTCGTCCATCGTTGACCCCCATGTCGGAACTGGGACCGGGTCAGGTGGGGTATGTTGTTGCCGGAATCAAGAATCTCAAGGAAGTGCGTGTAGGGGATACGATTACTGATGCCTCGCGTCCGGCCAAGGAGCCTTTGCCGGGATATCGCAAGGTAACTCCCATGGTGTACTGTGGGATGTACCCTGTGGAAACAAGTGAGTTTGACAATTTGCGCGAAGCACTTGAGAAATTGCAGCTTAATGATGCATCATTGATTTTTGAACCGGAAACATCTCTTGCCCTGGGCTTTGGCTTCCGTTGCGGTTTCTTGGGTCTGCTGCATATGGACGTGGTTCAGGAACGGCTGGAACGGGAATACCAGATGTCACTTGTCATAACGGCACCCAACGTTATCTACCGAGTTACCAAGACGGATGGGGAAGTGCTGTATATTGACAATCCTTCCCGCATGCCGGTACCTCAGGTCATCGAGGCGATTGGGGAACCTTACGTCAAGGCGACAATCATTGTGCCAAACGAGTTCGTTGGCGCCATTATGGAGCTGTCACAAGAAAAACGCGGCGATTTCAAAGATATGAAGTATATGGATACGACCCGTGTGATGCTTACCTATCATTTGCCATTGTCCGAGATAATCTATGATTATTTTGACCGGCTGAAGAGCGTCAGCCGCGGGTATGCGTCGCTTGACTACGAATTGGAAGGATACCGGGAATCAGACCTGGTCAAGATGGATATACTGCTGAATGCCGAACCTGTGGATGCATTGTCGATCATTGTGCACCGTGAAAAAGCTGTCTATCGGGGGCGTCAACTGGTTGACAAGCTCCGTCGCCTGATACCCAGGCATATGTTTGAAATTCCCATTCAGGCGGCGATCGGCAACAAGGTTATCGCCAGAGAGACGATCAGCGCCATGCGCAAGGATGTTCTGGCAAAATGCTATGGTGGCGACATCACGCGCAAACGTAAGCTGCTGGAAAAACAAAAAGAAGGCAAAAAACGTATGAAACAAGTGGGAAGTGTGGAATTGCCCCAGGAAGCCTTTATGGCGGTTCTGAAGCGGGATTGACGAGTATGACGCAACCTCTGGGAATATATCTTCATATTCCTTTCTGTCTGGCAAAATGCAGTTATTGCGCATTTGTTTCACAACCTGATGCAGAAGAATTCCATGCTCCATATGTCGCCGCTCTCTGCAAGGAAATCGTTGCAGCTGGCGGCGATTTCAACTTGAGAGGAAAATCGGTCGATACTGTTTTTTTTGGCGGTGGAACGCCTACAGTACTGGGCGTGGTTGAACTGGCGAAAATTCTAGAGACAGTACACATGACCTTTCAACTGACGACGGATGCAGAGGTCACTATTGAAGCCAATCCGGGTACATTGGGTCAAAGGGAGCTGAGAGAGCTTAAAGTAGCCGGATTCAACCGTCTGAGCGTTGGTATACAGAGCCTGGATGACAAGGTGCTGGCTGCTGTCGGACGAATCCACACTGCTGCGCAGGCGATGGAGATATTTCGTGAGGCACGCAGAACCGGTTTTGAGAATATCAGTCTGGACCTGATGTACGGTTTGCCTGGACAATCTTTAGCAAGCTGGCGCGATACGATGGCGTGCGCCATTGCGTTACACCCGGAGCATATTTCAGCCTACGGACTGAAACTGGAAGAAGGCACGCCTCTGTCAACGGCTGTACATGCTGGAAAAACTGCTTTGCCTGATGAAGAGGACGAAGAAGCGATGTATGATGAACTAAACAGCTTTTTACCAAGGCGGGGCTATATGCGATATGAAATTTCGAATTTTGCGCTCCCAGGTCGTGAATGC
>CAZXCC010000079.1:0-10931 GCA_964638945.1 uncultured Veillonellaceae bacterium
GGGGTACATACATTATGGAGTCCGGTACATAAGTCACTAACAACAAGACGCCAAAGCAGATAAACACCCACCACCATATCGAAATGATGAACTTATCCAGCTTTACACCCGTAGCCATAAGGGTCGTGTTGAATACAGTGCCAATAGGGGGATGCATCAAACCGATTGTCAGATTAAAGCAAACAATCAGGCCAAAATGAACGGGATCAAAATTGTATGCTTTGATGATCGGCATAAATACCGGAACCAGGATCATAACAGCAGGTACAGCATCCATAAACATTCCAATGCAGTATAGAAGGATATTGATCAAAAACAGAACGACATAGGCATTATCAGTGATTCCCAGGACCAGATCCGCCACCCTGACCGGAATTCTATCCATAGCCAATGTCCAGCCGAAGATACCACCCATGGCCCCAATAATCAATATAGAACCGCTCAAAACTCCAGTACGCACAAAAACAGGAACCAGTTCATTCGCTTTGATCTTTCCATACACGAAATATCCCATCAGCAAAGTCAACACAGAGGCAACTGCTGCCGCCTCTGTGGGCGTACAAATTCCGAGGCCGATAGCCGCCAAAACAACGAGGGGGGAGGCGATAGAGAACAATGCCCCCTTAAAGGTCACCCAAACCTCTCGCCAGCCCTGCCACATCGTTTTCGGGTAAGGATAAATACGTCCCATAAAAAAGACCGTCACACCCAGTACAATCGCCAAATACACTCCAGGCATTACGCCTGCCATGAACAGTTCCGCTATTGAAACCCCACTGGCCACGCCATATATGACCATAAGCATCCCCGGGGGAATAAGCGGCCCCAGAACTGAGACGGCCGCAATCAACCCGGCTGTGAATTCTTCATTGTAACCGTCTTTTGTCATCTCGGGATATAGGGTGGAGGCTAACAACGCTGCTTCAGCATTCGCCGAACCCAGCGGGCCGCCGAGTAAAAATCCGACAATAACCATAACGTAGGCCAAACCACCTTTAACATTGCCGACGAGGGCGCGTGAAAATGCCAGCAAACGGGCAACATCTCCGGATAATTCCATCAATTCGCCGGCAAGGATGAATAAAGGGATTGCCATAAGACCATAGTTATTCGCAGTAACAAATAATCGCTGCGGCAAGGCCAATATCATTGCCGGTTCCATTGTCAGGATGAAGGTGAATCCGGCCAGTCCCAACATGAAAGCAATCGGGACACCAATACACATGGCTACAATAAAAACAGCAGTTACTATCATATGGCATCTACCTTTCTATTTCCGGTACTAAACATAAGAGCCGGTGGTCTTATCCTCAACACCCTCACCTCGCTTGCTGATAACATCATAGGTTTCAAGGATAATATGATTGATCATGAGTACGGCAGCAATGGGGATTATGGAAAAGAACCACCACATAGGCAATTGCATTGCTGGTGTTGTCTGTCTCATAATTACCGGTGACAATGCAAGTTCGGTTCCGAAATAGGCGATTGCCGCAAGCAGTGACAAGGACATCATATTAGCGGTCATAATCATGAACAGCTTGTACGGCTGTGGCAGTCTGTCCACCAACAATTCGATTTTTGCCAGCATTTTGTCTACAAGCGCTACATACGCTCCGAAAAATGTAATTATTACGAGGAGATAAGTTGCGAATTCATCACTCCAGGACAGAGGTGAATCAAAAAAGTACCGAAAAACAACACCGATAAAAACAATCACCATTTGAATACAAATTGCGACTGCGGTTACCGCGCGGGCGATTTTCTCAAAAAACCCGTCGATTGTGCGAAATATTAACATCGCTTGCTTCACGAAAGAACCACCTCCACAAAATGCCTGAATAATTCCCCATATATCGTCGGGGCCGGAGGATAGGCAATATCCCTCCGCCCCGGTTTGATATTGTTTTGTTTACTTCTTTTGCAACGCTCTTACGGCCGCAACAAATTCTTTCACCTCAGGATACATGGAAGAATATTTCTCGATAACTGGCTTTTCGGCTTCAGTAATAGGAGCCATGTCAATCTTGTTAATTTTAACGCCTTTGTCCTGCATGACTTTCATATACTTGGCTTCAGCTGATTTTGTGATTTCCAAGGTTGCTTTGGCGGATGCTTCTGCGGCTTCCTGCATAATTTTTTGTTCATCAGGTGACAGTTTATCCCATGTCTTTTGGCTCATGACCAAGATAACCGCATTGTTGAAGTGACCCGAAATAGTGATGAATTTGCATACATCATAAAACTTGCTGGCGTTGGAACCAATTACGTCACTTTCAAATCCATCAATCGTTTTCGTCTGCATGGCTGTATAGACTTCGGTGTAGGGCAGCGGAGTTGGATTAATCCCAAGAGCTTTAAAAATATCCATATGGACAGGAGTTTCCATGGCGCGCATCTTGAGACCCTTTAAATCCGCTATGCTAGTGATTTCTTTATTGGTGTGGAAATGCCTAAAAGGTTGGTACGTAAAAGTTAGCGCTTTAACCTTCGTCTCTTGCTCAAGTCGCTTCAACAGTTTCTTCCCAGCCTCTCCAGATTCCGCTTTGTACAGTAAGTCATAATCATTATTGAAGATATAGGGCATGTCAGTTCCGATCAAAACTTTAGTGAAACCTGCAACGACAGGTGCTGAAATAACAGCTGCGTCCAAGGTTCCCATCTGAATTGCTTCAAACATGTCACGATCTCCTCCAAGCTGCCCGCCCGGAAACAGATTGAACTCGATTTTTCCTTTTGTTTTTTCTTTGGCGACGTTGGCAAAAGTCACAGCCGCAACCGTGTATGGATGGTCTTCCTGCTGGGCAACCACCCAAGCTAGCCGCATTTTTTTGGGTCCTTCCACTTTTTTTGGTTCAGGACTGCCCCCGCAACCGGTTAAAAGTGCGCTCAAGAGCATAACTACAAATAACATGGCGCCAACTAAGTTACCCTTTTTCATTTCTCTTCCCTCTTTCATCATTTATTTTGCCCCGCCGAATCCCATAGCTGTTTGTCCAACGTGTTCCCTTTTGAGTACTAGTCAATAAATCCCACCTCTCGTTCACGCAGCATTTTCGGGAACGTTCCCGAAAATGCTGAAAAAAAATTATTCTATGCTTTCGCTGATAAATGCAGTAGTTTTCACAGATTGTACAACCGCACTTTATGACTGGAAAACAAGCAATCTGTCCTCATAAATCGTAATATTTCCGCACTATTGTCCGACATTATCAAACAGTATTCTGTAATTTTCGTTTCAGTGTATTTATTCGGTTAAAATTTTTAATTCCCCTCTATTTTATTCATAGTCCAGCATATTTATTTTCATCCTCCAGCCATATTTGGCACAATTCTTACTGTGTCACCCTGGTGCACGGGATCATGAGCAGCAACTATTTTGTCGTTAACAAATATCATCATATTTTGATCCAGTTCATCGGTTTTGCCAAAATCTGCCATTCCATAAAACTCACCCGCCATGGACTTTACCAATTCGACCAGTTGCTGAACCGAAATAAAGTCCTTCCCCTCCATGGGAACTTCAATAACCTTCTTCCCCCGGGCAAGAGGCGGGAACAGGATTACCTTAATCATCACTGTCAGTCACCCAGTCCTATTCTTCGCTCGTTAATAGTTACAAATTCGAATTTCTTAGCAAGACCACGGTAGTCATCGAAAAAATATATTCTGTCTGTAAATCATAATTGCGCAGCGGCAGATTTGCCACTTCCGCTTTGAATTGCTGTAAAGGCATTCCATCATCCAATAACGCTCCGTTAAACATAACGCCGCTGATTTTAAAAATAGTCAAGAGGAACGGCCTTCAAAGTGTTTCCCTTTTTATCGTTCGAACAACTGATTTTCCACATCCAAGGAATCCGCTATCCGACCCACCATGATATTCACCAATCTTTCCAAGGTTCCCGGCTGAGGGTATGACGTTCACCCCAAAAACCAGTCCAGTTTTGGGGATGAACAACTTTCTACAACGGATTTTATTGGGAGTCTCGAGAAAGAATCATATTTTTGAGTGGCATTCTTTGAGATTTGATTGTTCCAATTGCGGACCAACCAATTGCGACGTGGAGTGCTATTTCAATATAATCCGGCAATCCATACTTTTCCTTGAATGCTTGTGCGGTATCTTTAGTCACATCCGTTTTAGAAGTTTTGGAAAGCCAAACGGCTCCAAGTCCCAGAGCATGGGCCATAAGCAACATGTGGTCGACTGCGGCCGCAGCGTCAAATCCGCCATTTTGCGGTACGAACTTGTCTTGACCAACCACTTGGGGAATGCGTTTGTCATAACCAACCACTATTATTACCGCATTGGTGACAGGAATATCACTCCAGATCATTTTGGCTTCTTCCGGGTCTTTAATGACTATAAACCGGACTTCATCCAGGTTACAGCCGATCGGCGCCGCGCGGCCAGCCTCAAGAATCCTCTCGATAAATTCGTCAGGAACCGGCTTGTCCAACCAGTCACGGATCGAGCGGCGTTCATAAATCAATTTGTACACGACAGCTAGTTCGGCTTCGGAAAATGGGGTTGGTGTTGGCAGGTTCCATTCTATTTTTTCACCTTTGCGGATCTTTTTCGCCAAATCGAGATATTCCTTTACCCATTGTATATCTGGATCGTCGTCAGAAAATCCGCGCTCACGCCAAACATCGTACACCAGTTGCGTCTGCAGGCCGAACACGGGAATCGGCTTGGTTTGTCCCCTGACCAGAAGAGGATACAAGGGAACTTCGATATTGTGATGCGCCCGTTCCCGCATCAAAGCCCTCAATAATTCGGGTTCCAGTTTCAGTAAATCTTCCTTTTCATAGATTGGGCCGCCAAACGGCATCACTTTGGTTTCTTCCGTCATTGTGTTCTCCTCCTTACTTAACTCCAAAAAATCTATCCGCGCGAATTTTGGCCTTCATAGGGCGGTAAGACATTATAATCAATATCCATCAACTTTAGTAAATCGTCACCTGTTTTCCGGCCGTAAACTGCTCCAAATGCCTGCAAGGCTTTCTGCATAGACTCCATCCCAGCGAGCCCGAAAGTGGATACGACAACTTCCCATAAGGTCTTAAACAAATGGGCGCAATGATAATCCCATGGCATTTTCGCTTTGCTACCCAACCTTTGTATCCGCAGTGCCAACTCCACCTCATCAGTTTCTGTTACATGGGCATTCCTGAGACGCATATCACACACATCGTCTCCAAGTCCATGGTTCGTCAGAATGTCAAATTGCAAACGCGGATTATATCCCTGAGCGATAGCGACATCAATATATTTACAATATAGATAGCCATATTTTTCCAACAGACCATGCTCTGTCCAAACGTCATGCCAAGGGCACTTCTTAATCCAATAGTGAATATCCGGATTTTTTGAAAGAATAGAAAAATCCATTTCGCCTGGTTCAGAGGACCATTCTCCGTACACAACATAATTCAGTGCAGAAGGGTCAACCCCGTCGGCGACGGCTCGCATCGCCATCCGACGCCCACGCTGTTGTCCGTAAATGGCTACCCCTTTGGCGATGGCTTGCTCGCCCATTTCGCCAAATACATCGATCGTTTCTTTGGCAATGACTCCAAACAAATAAGCATGACTGCGCGCTGTGAGCGTATTTTCCTTTTCCATATATTACGTCTCCCTGATAAAATAGTTAAAGCCTAAATTCCTTGCCATTGTCGATCAGCCTTTCCTGGTCATTGTTGAACAGGAGCATTTCATTGTGTATACTGCGCTACCCGCCGAAAACGTAAAAAACAGCTCTTTTTGATTTTATATCCTTGTTGATCTCATTTTTCATACGCCCGCTATGTCCGTCGCAATCTTCACTATATCGACATGATGCACCTGTGCATAAGCTCCAACGATTTTATCATTGACCATAATCATAGTTATTCCTTGCCAAGATAAATTCTTAGCACATACGCGATATCGATATTCAGGGGTCCGGCCCCATAGGCAATACTTTCCACACACAACTGCGAACCCAACGGTCCGAATGATTCTGCCAAAGCAGTCATTAGTGCAGCGCCAGTCGGAGTAACCAATTCTGCCTGAATATCGGTCGCGTAAAAGGGAATCCGTTTCAATATTTCTGCAGTCGCCGGCGCCGGAATCGGCAGCCGGCCATGGCTGCACTCGACAAAGCCAGACCCCACGTGCAGCGCCGAAGCACGGACCCGTCCAATGCCCAGATATTCACAGCTGATCAGTGCTCCAACAATGCCGATAATGGCATCAACCGAACCCACTTCATGAAAATGGACTTTTTCCACTGTTGTCCCATGTACGGTGGCTTCCGCTTCGGCAAGATACGAAAAAATCTTTTTAGCCTGTTCTTCCACCCTTGATGATAACTGTCCGCTTTCAATAATTGCGATTACATCGGATAATTTGCGCGTTATTTGAGAACACGGTCCCACTTGCACGGTAAAAAGAGTCGCACGAATGCCACATTTTATAACAGGTTCTACCTGCAAGGTATAATCGGTCAGCGGCAATTTTGCCAATTCAGCTGTAAGGTGCTGCAACGGCATCCCTGCGTCCAAAAACGCTCCTATGAGCATATTGCCGCTGAAACCAGCAAAACAGTCAAGATAAAGGGTTTTCAAAATGCTCCCTCTTTATTTCCATCGCTCAAACAACTGATTTTCCACGCAGATTACTGCGGAAATAGCCGGGATAGGGTTTCCTGCGTCGGTCTTCCGTCCACATCCCAGCCTCTAATTTGGTAGTATTCCGTCAGCATTGTCTGCAAATCGGGCAAATTGTCCGCTGCTCCTCCTGACCCACGTGGTTCGTGCAGGATACGGTCCGAAATGGTGTCGTCTTTTCCCGATAAACCGCACTCCATATTGTACAGGCGTTTCAGATTGAAAATTCGCTCTCCTGCTAATAGGATTTCTTCTTTTTCAAACGTCATTCCTGCCGCTTTGTTCAGTAAATCGACCAGAAGCGAAAGATCAAATCCACCGAAAGTATTAAACTTGCAGAGACATAGGGAATCGAACAACGCCATCACATTTTGCATTTTGGCGACCAAATCAGCTTTCCCCACTGTTGTAAAACGCTCCAGGGGAGCATTAATTCCCACATCGGGCATGGTCAGCGCTCTTTCAAATGCGTGACTGAACGCCTGAAGATGGCATGCCCCGCGGGGTGATGTTGCATAACCCAGTGCAAGGCTTGTAAACGCGCGGGGATCGTGAGAAGGAAAGGATAGTCCCTTACTATGGATGGCAAATTGCCAGCAATTGCCGCCAATCTCTTTGGCTGCAGCCGTTATGCCTTTTCCAAGAATCGCTCCCAGCCCTCTGTTTTCGCCGATCTGCCGGATCATTTCCAACAAGGCCGCACCGCTGCCCCACTCCAGTTTGCAGCCCGCGGTTTCCTCGGTGATCAGCCCGTTCTCATAGGCTTCCATCGCCATGGCAATTGCATTGCCCACATCAATCGTATCAATCCCATACCGATTGCACAACTCATTTCCCTTGGCAATCGCTTCAAGATTGTCAACTAAACATGAGCCTCCGAACAACCCCAACGTTTCATACTCCGGGCCTCCGCCTTTAACCGGAGCATATTCACCCGCCTGAACTTCTACGTTGCGACCGCATCCGACCGCACAACCGGCACAATAAGAGTTTTTCTTCAAGATGGTATCGTTCATGGTCGGGCCCGATATCTTCAGGGCACCTTCTTCCCATTTTCCAAGACGCCAATTTTTGACCGGAAAATCGCCGCTTTGTTCGCACCCGATCACCAGTCCCGCAGTGCCAAATTTTCGCAAACCTGCTGTTTTCTTCACAAAATCAGGCAGAATCTTCCTGACAAGCGCTTCCAGTCCGGCCGAGTCGGCAACTTTTACAGGAATACTGCCCTTCACAACGACCGCCTTCAGATTCTTAGAGCCCTGAACTGCCCCCACACCACATCGTGCCGCAGTCCGGCCCTCAATTCCATCCGTAAAAATTCCGGCAATCGGCAGCAAATTTTCTCCTGCCTGGCCGATGCAACTCACCACGGCTTTAGGATCGGTTTCCCGTCGAAGAATTTCATCCGTTTCATAGGTATCTTTGCCCCATACATGTCCGGCGTTCCGCACTACAACTTCACCGTTATTTATCCAAAGGTATACCGGTTCAGCAGCTTTGCCGGTTACAACGATCCCGTCATAACCGGTCATTTTCAATTCCCGGCCCCATGATCCGCCAACGCTGGCTTCCCCCCACACTCCGGTAAGCGGGGATTTGCAGACGATTGAATGCCGACCCGCACCCGATATCTTCATTCCCGTGAGCGGCCCAGTAACAAAACAAAGCATGTTGTCGGCTCCAAGGGGATCCGTCGTCTTGTCGGTCCCCTCATACAGGAGTTTGGCTCCCCATCCTGCGCCGCCGATGTAGTTGCGCCGGAACTCTTCCGGAATATCCCTGACTTCCGTCACCATCCTGCCGAGATCAACATAGAGAAGTTTCCCCGTGTAACCGTACATAATACACGCCCCTTTGCCGAATGAATTAAAATTCCGGCTACGTCCTCCGGATCTTTCTAATAGGCCTTTTGCAGCAAGGCCAATATTTCTTTTTCAGAAGCATTCCGAACATTAAACTTCAACTGGATGCTTTTCAACGCGTCCCTGGCAACCATGGGCAATAATTCTTCTTTTGCCCCAATGTTACTAAGCTTCTCGGGGATATTGATGTCGCGGGCCAATTGGGTAACTGCCTCAACGGTTTTAACAGCAACCGCTCGCGGGGTATCCCCTATCGCCTGCAAACCCAGTGCGCAGCCAATTTCTGCATAGCGCTGCACGGCGGCCGGCAAATTATATTCCATTACATATGGCAGCATAACTGCGTTGGCCAACCCGTGCGGCACATGAAAATGGCCGCCTAGGGGACTGGCAATCGCATGCGCCAGTCCGAGGAAAGCGTTATTAAAAGCGATGCCGGCAAGAAGTGACGCTTGCAGCATTCCATCCCTGGCCTTTATGTTGTCCCCGCGTCCAACAGCAACCGGCAAATGTTCCACAATCAATTTAATGGCCGAAAGAGCCAATGCGTCGGTAGCCGGTTGCGCAATAGCCGAAGTATAGGCTTCTATGGCATGCGTCAGCGCGTCCATGCCGGTAAAAGCTGTAACAGACGAGGGCAACTTTAACGTAAGCAAAGGGTCCAGTATTGCAACGGCGGGAGCAATCAATGCGCTGGAAATGGTAAACTTTTCTTGTTTTTCCGGATCGCTCATAACGGCGAAAATCGTTACTTCACTGCCGGTACCGGCTGTTGTAGGCACCGCGATCAGGGGAAGAATCGGTTTAACGACCTTGTTGACTCCGGCGTAATCTTTGAGATAACCGCCGTTGGTAACCAGAAGAGCTGCTGATTTTGCCGTATCAATGGCACTGCCGCCACCCAACGCGATCAATACATCCGCTTTGATGTTTATTGCCATTTCCGACGCTTTTGTTGCGATCTGAATGCTTGGGTCCGGCTCAACGGCATCAAATATTTCAACTACAACTGAGGCCTGCCTTATTATTTCAGCCACCTGTTGAGCAATGCCAGCCTGAACCAATCCAGGATCTGTAATCAACAATACCGTTTTTGCGTTAAACGCACTAAGCTCTTTTATGATCTCGGTTGTAGCGCCGATACCCGAAATTATTTTCGTGGGTGTCTGAAATTGATAAGCCACGAGCATTATCCCCCTTTATTTTCAAGCTAAGCACGGGTATCCATACTATTTAGTGCTTAAATACCATTCGAGGCAAGAAAGTAACCAAATCGGGAACATAAGTGATAATCATCAGAATGACCAACGCTATGCCGACCCAATACCAGATTGGTTTTACCAGTTTTTGCAGTGGCACTCCGGTCACGATCGAAGTCGTGAACAACGCAACGCCGACCGGCGGAGTAAGCAATCCGACAATAAGGTTGAAACTGACAACCAGTCCAAAATGCAGGGGATCTATTCCCAGCGTCTGCACGATCGGCAAAAACACCGGAACCAGGATGATGATCGCTGCCACTGTTTCCATAACCATCCCAACAAAGATGAGGAATACGTTGATCAGAAGCAGTGCCACATATTTGTCGGTAGTAAGCGCAAGCAACGCATTGGCTATCTCTTGGGGGACTTGTTCGAGTGCCATTGTCCAACCCAATATGTTAGCCATGGCAACGATAATCATGATTGAGGCGCTGACGACTCCCGTTTGCTCGAGAATCGGCAGGATATGGGCTGGTTTCAGTTTTTTGTAAACAAATACGCCTAAAAACATAGCAACTACCGAAGCTGCCGCCGCTGATTCCGTGGGTGTGGTCACTCCACCTAAAATACCGCCCAGGATAATAATGGGAACTAACAAAGAGGGTGACGCTTTGAGAAAACTTGTCGTCACTTCATTCATGCTGGCTCTGGCGCGAACAGGCCATTTTTTTCGTTTTCCGATCCACCAGATAGCCATCATATAACCGAAAGCCAACATGAGGCCTGGAACAATCCCGGCAAAAAAAAGTTCGCCAATGGATAAATTAGCTGCTACACCGTAAACGATAAATATCATACTTGGAGGAATGATTGGACCCAGTATGGAGGTCGCGGCAACCAGGCAACTGCTGAAAACATCATCATATTCGTCTTTGCGCATTTCCGGGTACATGACTTTGCCGAGAAGCGCGGCTGCCGCATTCGCCGACCCCAATAGCGCACCCAAAAAGATCCCTACGACAACCGTCACATATGCAAGCCCGCCGCGTATGTGGCCGATCATCGAGCGCGACATGTTCGCCAACGCTTCTGTAATTCCACCAAAGCCCATAAGTTCACCGGCCAAAACAAAAAGAGGAATAGCCATGAGGCTGAAATTGTCTGAAGCAGCAAACATTCTTTGCGGCAGCATGACCATCATCCGGGGATT
>CAZXCC010000080.1:0-10901 GCA_964638945.1 uncultured Veillonellaceae bacterium
TGCATTTTGCCGCATATTGGCAGTGCCACGCAGGAAACGCGGGACGCCATGGCGATGTTGGCGGCGGAAAACGTTGCGTTGGGGTTGCAACGAAAACCTTTGAAGACTTGCGTGAACCCGGAGGTAAACTATAAATAATATCTGAACAGGCAAAAAACAAAAACAACCTCCGCATTTTGCGGAGGTTGTGGAGATGGCTGAAAGTAGTGAGAGTAAAGGGTTAAGAGAGTTCGAATAAATCCTTGGCGGCTTCCGAAAGTCCGCTGGCAAGAATAGCCAAATCCTGGCTTGCTTTGGCCATCTCGTGAATTGCTGTAGTTTGCCCTGCGGCATTTGAGTCGATTTCCTGGACTTTTTGGGAAAGGGTAACAACCGAAGTTGCGATATTTCCTAAAGCGGCGGAAATTGTCTTAACGGATTCGGCGCTGGCGGCAGCGAGTTTTCTTACTTCCTCCGCAACGACGCCGAAACCCCGTCCTGCTTCACCGACACGGGCCGCCTCGATCGCTGCGTTTAAGCCGAGAAGATTGGTTTGACCGGCCACCTGACGGATAAAAGCCACAATTTCGTCAGTCTTTTTCGCGTTATCCTGCAAGGCATGACTTAGTTCATCCAGCTCTTTGCTTGTCGATGCAAGTTGCGATGCACGGCTGGCAAGTTCTTGAATCCCAGCAGAAAGTTCTTCGGAGGAGGCTGCGAGATCCGTTGCGGCGCCGTTGATTTTTTCGAACTGTTCGGTGCTTTGTGTTATCGTGATGACACCAACTAATTTTCCATCGTCGAAATATGGTGTGGCACATACCAGATAGCCGACTCCATAGGAAGATTGTTCTTTGGAAATGACACGGACGACTTGTTTGCCGGTTTCCATGGCCTGTTTTGTTCCTCCGGAACGTACATCATCACCGGGCTTGGTTCCAAGATTCAGAGAGTCGGCAGGAATATATAATGTATATTTACCGTTTTTTGCGATGGTGACGCCGATGTCGCCGGGAATGATATCGTTGATAAAAGGGGCAATCTTGGAGAAATAATCGATAATTTCCGAACCTTTTAGATCTGACACTCGAAAACCTCCCTTTTCGTTCAATTTAATTTTTCTGCAGGATGCGAAGTTGGATAAGTCCGGTTCCCAGACTGACACCCGTAAGCACCAGCAGTAATGCTGCAACGTGTGTCCAATTCAGGATTTCCCCTAGAAAAGCCGCAGAAGCAAAGACTCCGACAACAGGAATGCCGTTTTGAAAAAGGGAGGTTGTTGATGCGCCGACTTGCTTGATCCCGGTATTCCACCAAAGGGCACCTAATGCGGTATTGACCAGACTGGAGAAGAGGATGACCGAGATCGGGCCCAATGCAAACGCTCCGTCGTAGACCCAGACTGAATTCACAGTCAACCCAGTTATTACGAGTCCGACAGAAGCAAAAAAGTGACTGTAGGCCGTTACAACAAGCGGGGGTAAAACCGCAGTGGATTTTTTTACAAAAAGCGAACCGATCACAGCGGTTAAGGTAGCCCCAAACATGACGCAGTCGCCGATGAAGGTGGCAGAACCCGGCTCTTTTCCTGCAACGACGAGTAATACACCACTAAAACCCAATAGGATGCCAAAACCTTTTGTCAGAGTAAATTTCTCGCCGATCAGCATACTGGCCAGGATGGTGGTAAACAAAGGATTCAGTCCTAAGATGAGTGCTGCGTGTGTGCTGCTGGTGTTGGCAATGCCCCAGGTCATGGTGATCTGGTGCAGGAAAATCGAAAACACTGCAACTCCCAGGATGTGAGGCCATGTTTTTGCGGGAGGGCGGACATATCCATGTTTATATAGGATGTAGGGAAGCAATAGAGCTGTGGCAAGCGAAAGTCGGATTGGAACCAAAGCCAGAGGCGGAAAAAAACGGGTGAGATATTTCAACATGACTACGTTGATTCCCCAGAGCACAACTACGAACAGGAGAAGCAGAAAAATGGAACGCTGTGTTTTATCATTGACCAAATAATCACCTCATACTACGGAGAACAGGACTGACTCTGCAATTTTCTACCGTGATTTTACCATACTATTGTAACAATTTGCACTGCAAAACACACTGCTTCATAATCTTTCCCAATACGAAAGCGTCGCTGAATTTCGGCGACGCTTTCGTATTGGGAAAGATTAGTTTCAAAAATTAACCGGTTTGTGCATTGTTGCGGCCGGAGGCAATCTGTTCGCGTAAAAGACGCTTCATGATTTTGCCGGTTTTGTTTTTCGGTAAGGCATCAACCTGAACGATATCCCTTGGCATTTTGAAACTTGCAAGCAACGGTTGAAGGAAAGCACGGATTTCTTTGCGGTTGAAAGTTTTTCCGTCTTCCAGCGCCACATAAGCACATACCGCTTCTCCCCGCAGTTCATCCGGCAAGCCAATCACTGCGGCTTCGACGATACCTGGGTATCCATACAGTAATTCCTCGATTTCCCGTGGATATACATTTTCGCCATTGATTATGATCATGTCTTTCAGACGGTCAACAATAAAAAAGTATCCGTCAATATCCTGGTAAGCGAGGTCGCCTGTATGAAGCCAACCGTTGCGAAGGGCCCTGGAGGATTCCAGTGGCAGGTTGAAGTAACCCTGCATGACGCTGTCGCCTTGCACGACCAATTCGCCAACTTCACCCGGGGGTAAGGATTCTCCTTTTGTATTGACTACTTTGACATTAAGTCCCGGCAATGCACGACCGATGGAGCAATATTTTGTTTTTTCCGCCGGATTGAGGGCGACTACGGGAGAGGCTTCCGAAAGGCCATACCCTTCCAGAATCGGGTTTCCATACTTTTGCTGAAACTGTTCGGCGATTTTTTGCGGCAATGCAGCACCGCCGGAGACAAAGATGCGAACACCCGACAGCTCTTCTGTTGCGCCAATTCGGCTAAGGTAGTTGTACATGGGCGGAACGCCAAAAACTACCGTTACACCGGCTTCTTTAATGGCCGCAATGGTTTCTTTGGGAGAAAACCCTTCCAAAATTGTGATGGAAGCGCCGGCCATGAGCGGGTACAAAACCGCGCAGGTCCAGGCGAAACAATGATACATGGGAAGCACGCAAAGGACATTATCGGAGGCTGAAGTCGGAGGCAAAGCTTCGCCAAATGCCCGTACATTGCTGACCAGATTCTTATGTGTGAGAATGGCGCCTTTGGGGTTGCCGGTAGTTCCGGAAGTATAAATTATGACACAGGGGTCGTTCGCATCCAGCTCAAGCGATGGAGCTTCCGGCAGGGTTGTTGTTGAGGATGCAAAGTCTGCTATAACGTGCTGCTCGAGACTTGCGGTATATGCATATTGGGCAAGTTCGGCTGCAAGGTCGAGTTTTTCCATAGTAACAAGATGATTCATTTGCGAATCTTTTACGACATAGGCAATTTCCCGGCTGGTCAACTGAAAGTTGAGCGGCACAACGACCGCGCCCAGGCTGGCAAGCGCCATATAACAGTATACATATTCGCATGAATTGCGGGAAAACAAACCGACGTTCTGACCGGAACGGATACCCTGATGATAAAAATAATTGCGGTATTTCGAACACTCGGACTGAAGTTGGCCATAACTGACCTGTTTGGGAAATTGAAACGCCATTGCGGATACATGTCCCTGAAGAATGAGCTCGTGAACCAGCATTAAAATGAATCCCTCCCTTATATTTATATCGGATGTTTATCTGAGCTTTTTTCCAAATAAAAATAACCTTATCAGGATATATTGATACATTATATCATACTAAAATATGTGGAATTACCTCAAATTCCACAAAGCAAAGAAAAGTTGACGATAAGCCGGAATGGTTTGCTGTAAATAAAATACGAGAGCATAGTAAACTATACTCTCGTAAGGGCCTTTACTGACTGTAGTTGTGCAGATATTGCAGGCCGAGCTGTTCATATCGTTCGAGTTCTCCGACCAGACCAACGCCGTCGCTGGTTGCGGATTTAACGATATTGTTGATTTCATGCGGGCGATAGCCTAAAAAAGACAAACGCTGCATCAAATACTGAAGTCGTTGTTCCATCATTTTCTTCCTCCGTAATTCAAAAATTGGTAATTTGTGCGTTATAGAACGCCATCAGCCGCAATTACCGCCTGACCGTTACCAATACTATCCGTGACTACGAAAAACAAGAGAAATCCGGGGACAACAGGCTTTGCTCTTACATATCGTTGATTTCGATTAAAGTAGTGGGAAACAATCTAAATAATAATATCATTTGTAAATGAAATTGTCAATCGAATATTAAAAAGATGTTTTTCAACGCCGACGATGAGGCTGTGTCTTTACAACAATGGCGGCCGGTTCAACAGGGCATCCATTTTCACAGGCTCCACAGCCGACACAAAGCTCTGTTCTGACAGTGGGTCTGTCTTTATCATCGGAATCAATGGCGTGTTGGGGACATTGTTCCTGACAGAGCAGACACAACTTGCCTTCCGCCCAGCCGAGACACCGCGAGTGATCAATCTCTGCCAGGCCCATCAAGACCTGGGAGATAGGAACCTGTGCAATTGCTCCGGTTGGGCAGACTTTCTGACAATGCTGTGTCAGTTCACAACGTGCCTCGCGAGCTATGATATAGGGAGTGAGAAACAACGCGGTCCCGCTGGAAAGCGGCATGGAACGGATACAGTTGCTGGGACAGACTTTTACACATCGACCGCAGCGACTGCAACGGGAGAGAAATTCGGCTTCGTCCAAAGCTCCGGGCGGACGCAGGGGGTTCGCATCCGCAGACTGTGCAAGCAGGGGGCTGACTGCTCCCGCTGCTGCCAACGCCGTACCGGAACGCAAAATTTCCCTTCGGGTAAACAGGCTGCCGGATTTGGAATCAAGGAGGGCGTTATTGCTGCCTTTACCGGCAAGCACAAAATCGCCGGCCGGGCATTTCTCGCTGCAGCGTCCGCAGAGAATACAATCTGCGGTGGTTGTCGCCAGGCTGGGTTTGGCCGAACCTGTGGGGCAAATCTGTTCACAGATACCGCAATGTATGCAAGTTTCTGGTGGCTTTGCACTGAAATGCCGCCATTTTGCGAACCAGGTCAGAATGAGACCGGTGGGACAGACATATACACACCAAAAACGAGGGAAAAAAATCAAACCAAACAGAAGGATCGCTGAAAGCAGCCAGGGAATTTGATGCAACCACAGCCTGGATAACTCTTCGGTCAAAAGATGGAAAGGACTGAAGAACATGGGCCAGCTGCTGTTCAAAAACAACAGGGTCAACAGAAACAGAAGCCAGGGGAAGCGCAGAGGAAGAAAGCGGTTTATCCAATCAGGCGGTCCACCACAGAAAGATTGACGTGAAACGAGCTTTCCCATGAATAGACGGACACTATGCAGAAACGCCAACAAACCGCCGAGAGGGCATAACCATCCGCAGAAGACGCGGCCGAACATCAGCGTCAAGGCCAACACCATGAGCGGTAGCCATGACCAGTGAGGTATGATGCCGGTTCTCAAATGAATCAGGAACAGCAAGGGGTCAAGACGGGAATACCAGAGTAAAAGTTCTGTGTAGGATGGCAAGGGAAATGTGAATTTCGCCAATAGTGCAACAGTTGCTGCAAACAGCGCAAAAGGAACTAGGGTCCGCCATATCTGCAAAGGGGGAAGCTTCATCATACTACACCTTTTGGATTTTTAGTTTTTCCCAGTCAATTTTACCGATGCCCATTTCTGATGCGATGCGTATATATCCTACATCCTGTGGTTTCATACCAAAAAGGGAAGCGGAGTAGGCATCAATCGCAACCTGATCGGTGCCAAAAACTACCTGTCCATATTCTTTGATCGGGCCAGGACCAACAGGGCCGTTGTCGGTTATGCCTCGAATCGCGTCCATGATCGTGAGGTGCGGTTTGCGGAAAGCGGCCAGTTCCGCTATACCCTGATGCAGATCGGAACTGTGAAAATATCGTCGGTCCCAGATCAGGCCCATCAGGTTTTTCATGCCCAGTGTCAGTTTGGCGCCCCTATGATGCTTCAGAATGGGGAAATTGATAAACAAATCGGCATCCAGGACATCTTTGGCATATTCGAAGTTTGTCAGAGTTTTCCCGGGAAAACTTACGGGTCGGAATGCATCTTTTACTCCGTTATAGGTCAGAACTTTTGCGCCTGCTGCTTCACAGGCATTTTTGATGCCTGTTCTTTCCAGGCAGAGTACGGGTGTAGAACTGTTCAGGGGCTGATCGACTACTTTTACTTCGCGGGCGCCTGCAGCCAGGCACATTTTCACGAGAGAAGCGACCATTACGGTATTGGTGGTTGCGGCTTCCTCAGGAGTCCGTGGTACGCTGAAGTTCGGCTTGATGACAACCTTGCTGTCTTTTTTTACAAAGCCGGCAATACCGCCGATCGCTTTGAAACCGCGGTCAAGCAAAGAAACGGGATCCGTGCCCTGAACAATAGTCAGGTCGAATGAGGGGGCGGCAGTTTTGGCAGCCGGAGTTGCTTGGGGAGAGGCAGCAGGTTTTTCTGAAGGCGAGCTTGCGCCGCAACCCAGAGTGGACAATGACAGTCCAGCAAGAGCGGCCGTTTTGATAAAATCTCGTCTATCCATTCAAATCATCTCCGGAAATAGTTTTTATTATGTATTGGTGATGGCTATATTACAACTCATTTTTTGTCGCAAATCAATAGCTTTCGTGCCCCGAAACAAGAAATATTTGTTATACACCTGCGGCAACAAAAGCATTGCTTACGATTTGCTGCGCTTCTGTCTGAATTTGCTTCAGATGGTCTGCACCACGGAAACTCTCTGCATAAATCTTATACACATCTTCTGTTCCTGAGGGGCGGGCAGCAAACCAACCGGTTTCTGAACATACTTTCAGCCCCCCGATATCTGCATTGTTTCCCGGCGCCTGTGTAAGCTTGGCTGTGATTTTTTCTCCAGCCAGAGTTGCGGCGGAAACCTGATCCGGGGAAAGGTTGGACAATACTGCTTTTTGCCTGGTGTTTGCCACGGCATCAATGCGCTGATATACAGGTGCGCCGAATTTCTGCGTAAGCTCCTGGTAATGCCTGCCGGGATCGCGGCCTGTCCTGGCTGTGATTTCTGCAGCCAAAAGACAAAGAATGATGCCATCCTTATCGGTAGTCCAGACGGTACCATCTTTACGAAGGAAAGAGGCGCCGGCGCTTTCTTCGCCGCCGAAACCCAGTGAACCGTCCAGAAGGCCGTTGACGAACCATTTAAATCCAACTGGTACTTCGATCAGCTTGCGGCCCAGTCCAACAGCGACGCGATCAATCATCGAAGAACTGACCAACGTTTTTCCTACGGCTGCGGTCTGTTTCCAGCCCGGTCTGTTTGCAAAAAGATAAGAGATGGCGACTGCCAGGAAGTGATTGGGATTCATCAGGCCCACACTTTTTGTGACGATGCCGTGCCGGTCGAAATCCGGGTCATTGCCAAACGCCAGGTCATATTTTTCTTTTAGGCTGATCAGTCCTGCCATGGCATAGGGCGACGAACAGTCCATCCGGATTTTGCCGTCACTGTCAACGTTCATGAAGCTGAATGTGGGGTCGGGAAAGCCGTTGATCAAGTCGATGTTGAGGTTATAGGTTTCCGCAATCGGCAACCAGTAACCGAGTCCGGCGCCGCCGAGCGCATCGGCTCCCAGTTTGAGTCCGGACTCTTTGATGACATCCATATCGATGATGTTTTTCAAGTCGTCGACATACGGTGTAATGAAGTCGTATTCACGTACAACATCCGATTTTCTTGCGGATGTATAGTTCATTCTCCGAATTTCTTTGTTGGAATTTTTTAATAAGCTGTTTGCCTTGTCGGCAATCCATTTTGTGACGTCCGTGTCAGCAGGTCCGCCGTTGGGAGGATTGTATTTTATTCCTCCATTATCGGGGGGATTATGGGAGGGGGTGATTACGATCCCGTCTGCCAGTCCCTGGGTTCGACCTTTGTTGTAGGTCAGTATGGCATGTGAGATACCGGGAGTGGGTGTGTAATCCATGTTTTTTGCGATGAAAGTCTGGATATTGTTTGCTGCAAGCACTTCCACCGAAGAGATGAATGCAGGTTCCGACAACGCATGTGTATCGAATCCGAGAAAGAGGGGGCCGTCGATGGCATGCTCCCGCCGATAGCAGCAGATAGCTTGCGTAATGGCCAGAATATGGTCTTCGTTGAAGGTGTGCTGCGACGAGTTGCCACGATGCCCCGAAGTTCCAAAGGCTACCTTATGGGAGGGCTCGTTGATGTCTGGTTTGTTTGTGTAATACGCGGCGATCAGGCGCGGAATGTTGGCTAAAATTGACTTGGGGGCTTTAATGCCTGCAAGCTGGTGTGGAGACATAAAAAATCGACCTCCCGATTTTCTGTAGTATTTCTTTGTGGATGTATTCCCTTTTCGGATAAGAAAATCCTACCGGAGAGAAAAGAAAAGAAAAACGAGACTGCCCCATTGGAGCAAGTCTCATTGCAAAAATACGGGAATGGATTCAGTTCTTTACGGAGAATTAATAGATGGTCGTTGAGGGAATTTAAACTTCAATATTGATCTGGGGACGAAGCAGTTGTTTCTTGCTTTGCTCGACACTCTGGCTGTTGCCGGCAGCAACGCCGATACCCTGTTTTGTAGACTGCGAGGCTGCATTCTGCTGAGAGTCCGCGTTTGCAGTTTCGGACTGTTTACTCTCCAATTGTTGGATCTGTGCTTCGATTAGCTGAATCTGCGCTTGAATGGTCTGGATTTTTTTCTGTTTTTCCTCGTCACTGGTATTCTTGTCTTTGTTAATTTCGGTGATTTGCTTTTGCAGCTTTTCTTCCTGCTTTTCCAAGGCTTTGATCTGGGCGGAGGTGGTGGCAGAAGTGGCTGCAGTGCTGGAAGAGGCAGCAGTAGTGCTGTTGGTTTGGCTGATGGAGGATACTGACACAATCAACACTTCCTTTCAATAATAATCATAAGAAATCCAAGGAATAGATATTTCCACCATTTATATCGGAAATAGTTCTTTGAAGTTTCTTTGAAGTTGGATATAAAAAGAGAGAAGAATCTTTTGCAAGATTCTCCTCTCTCTTAATGCTTGGATGCAAAACCTTATTTCTGGGCGAGGAGGTATGGCAAATTCAACAAATCGTTGTCATTTTTGTCATATAAGTGTAGAAGAGGGATTGTGATTCGCATAGCGATTGCCGAAGCGTCTTCAAGAGCGGGAAGTTCTGTAAGGGCGCCGAAGATTTTGGCCTGGAATCCGCTGATCTCTTTTGTTGTAGTATAGATGCGCAATGGACCGTTGATTTGATCTTCATAGGTTGCCCACCAACCACTGTCCCAGAGCCTGTCCCAAATCTGCCGCCGGTCCAGTTCCAACGGTCCCGGTTGCATTTCGCGCAGGCAGGAAAGGGAAACAAAGGGCAATGAAAGGTTGGACTTATCAAGAAAAGCCGCACAGGCCGGATCGTTGTAAGGGCCAAAATGGATGCAATAGCCTACTGCCTCTGTTGGCTTTTTGCCTTTCACATACGCGCGGGCAACATAACTTGGAATCCAGCGGGAACCTCGGTCAAACGCTTGTGAAATATCCTGGAAAACAGAGGAGTCACCAATAGGAGCAAATGATTTATCCAGCATTTGTTGTTCGATAGCAATCATGATGCTACTGACATACTGAAAAAATGTGGTCACGGTCGCCTGTGCCGTGGCTATTGATTTCATTGATTCCATTGCAATCCACCTGCATTTTCTGCTTTATGCCTGATACTCTCGATGTTTTAAAACGTGTGTCGTAGAGTTGTTTCAAACTTCGTGTTTTTGGCGTTATCTGTCAATCCATATTGGTCCTTATAGATGATTTCCAACGATAGTGCATCACTGAAGGAATGGGTAATTCCATAATGAAAACCACGATTATTGTTGTTGTATTCGCTTTGTGCTCCCATGTCGCCATTCGCTTCCACTCGGAAGTTTGTTAGATAAAAGGTAGTCCTGTCATTGAAACCATAGCTCCAGATCAAGGCATACGCCATATTTTCGCTGCTTTTGTTTGACTGGGTATATTCGGCAGTCAATTTGTGCTTGCCTGATTTTACGGATCCATCAATAGCCCAATGTTGGGTGGTATCTCCTTCATAATATTGATATTGGGCCAGAGTCACTCCCATGCCTGCATTCTTGGATAGATTCACTCCGCCTCGTATCGCAAAGAGACGATTGTTGGGAGTCCAGAGGGAATTTTCTTTCGCAAATATTGCAGAAATATCTAGTGCTCCCATGTTGCCGGTGAGCGCAAGTCCTTCGACAAAAGCATCTTTGCCGATATTTGTTTCTGATCGGTTGTATAGGAGCGTCGTTACCCCGATGCCGATATCCTGGCGGCCGAGCTTGAACGCCCAGTTATTTTTTTTGTATATCAGTCCATACTGGTCAATGGCTGCAACAAAGCGGGTATCCGCATTATAGGCTGCAAGGTTGTAATCACTGTCACTAAATCCAGGTTGATTTACTTGCTGCATTCCTAATCGGGCAAAGACGGACAAACCGGGTGCGATTTTTTTTTCACCGCGTAATGTAATGGTATACATTGTATTCGGTTCCAGGGGAGTGTCCGGTTTGTTGACCACTTCGTATTTTACCGAGGCACTGCCGCTGAATTCGACAGGCGCCGCTGCGACAGGAGCTGCTGTAAGAAAAATTCCGGCCAGCACTGCTACAATGATATTCTTCATGAAACACTTCCTTTACGATTATTTCAATTGAAAAAAATTCTCATTTGAAATAATATATGAGGAGTAGAATTTTGTCAATATAGAATCTTTCACTCTATTTTAGCATGAATTTATCCTAGTTGGTCATTTCGACAGCGGAACTGGTTTGTTTGAGCTTGAGAACGG